>NZ_CP194516.1:2120476-2423401 GCF_050931845.1 Poriferisphaera sp. WC338 | reverse complement strand
GAAGGCAGATATTTTGCAGGTAGGGCAGTACAAGGGTGCGAGTGAACAATATGTGAATAAGCAGCCGAGCGAAGCGTGGAATAAAAATATTGATGGCTTACTTGATGATCTTTATGGGCAGATGACCGAAGGGCTTAGTGAGCGTCGAGGTGTGAGTGAGTCGGTGGTTGATGGCTGGATGGGAAGAACATGGCTTTTGGATAATGACGAATACGTCAAGGAAAAGTTGATTGATGAGCTTGCTGATCGCGATCTGGTGAGTGTGACGGAGATCGCGTTTGGTGACGAATTTATCTGGGACAAAATGATGGGTGAGTCGGATGGTTCTGATGCCCCGGCGATGAATGCGAATAACCCGTTTGCGATCTTCCAATTGCTGTTTCAGACGAATCATCAGGTGCCACAGCGTGATAGCTTGGCGGTGGTGCACATGGAAGGTCCGATTCACAGTGGCGAATCGTCGTTTGGTGATGGGCGATGGAGTGACGCGTCCATTGGCAGCAAGTCAATGGTGAAGCTTTTGTCGCAGCTTCGACAGAATGAGCATGTGAAGGGTGTTTTGGTACGGATTGATTCGCCGGGAGGCAGTGCTTTAGCGAGTGAGATGATTTGGCAGGCTATGCGCCGATTGGGCGAGGAGAAGCCTGTATTCGTTGTTGTGCAGGGCATGGCAGCAAGTGGTGGCTACTACATCGCTTGTAGTGGCCAAGAGATTTATGTTTCGCCGGGTAGTATTGTGGGCTCGATCGGTGTGGTTGGTGGAAAGCTGGTTTTTGGTGAAATGTTTGAGAAGATCGGCTTGAACGTGAATCTGCGGACGCGCGGCGGGATGAGCGGGATGATGAATGTGGTGAAGCCGTTTGATGCGACTGAGCGTGAACTGGTTCGTGAAGGGATGACAAAGATTTATGAACAGTTCCGTGATCGTGTGAGGACGGGGCGGGGTAGCCGACTAAAAGATCTTGATGCTGTGGATGAGGGGATGTTGTTTGCGGGAACGACGGCACTAGATTACGGCATGGTAGACCATCTAGGCGGGGTGCGGTTGGCATTGAGCGATCTGGCAACTGAAGCTGAGCTTGAGGATGATGGGTATGACGTGTTGCATTATCCGGAAGCAATGAGTTTGCAAGAATATCTCAATGAGTTGTTTGGCGTGCAATCTGGCGGCTTGAACGTAAAGGCTATGGGGCTGAAAGCGTCAATGAAGGAGCTGCTTGGTGCGAATGCGTATCGGCGTGTGGCGAACGTGATGGATGGTTTGATGCTCTTGCGGCATGAGCCGGTTCTGACGGTGATGCCCAGTGCGCTGATCATTGATGAATAGGGCGAGAGGTATGGACTTGAAATTGAGAGCCTGCGCGAAAGCGTGGGCTTTTTTTTTGAGATCGGATCGGTATGATTGAGGTGTACGGCGCAGTAGATTCATGAAAAGAGGATACACCGATGAAGATTGCAGTGATCATACCAGCGGCAGGGATCGGTAAGCGATTCAATGAGGGTGCGGATGGTGGTGATGGGGCGGTAAACAAGCTAGAGATGCCGCTTGCCGGGAAGCCAGTTTTTTTGCGTGCGATCGAGCTGTTCCAGCATCATCACGATGTACATCAAGTGATCCTCGCGGTGAATCCGCAGTCTATTGGCGAGTTTAAATTGAAATGGGGCGATAAACTCGGGTTCATGGGTGTGAAGATTGTGGCAGGTGGAGAGAAAGAGCGATGGGAGACGGTACAGAAGGCGTTGGAAGTGGTGGATAATGTGTGCACGCATGTGGCAGTGCACGATGCGGCGCGGCCATTAGCGAGCGGTGAAATGATCGAGCGCGTGTTTACGGCATGTGAACGGCATGATGCAGTGATCCCGGGCGTGGCAGTGAACGCGACGCTGAAGAAGGTGGAGGATGCGGGTGATGAGGTTGGCGGAGCCGATGATGTGATCGCCGATGCGATTCTGGGCGGTGCTGGGAAAGTAGCGGTGCATGTGCAGAAGGTGGTGGAGACAGTGGATCGGCGGGATGTGATTGAGGTGCAGACGCCACAGGTCGTGGCGATGGGGTTGATGCAGAAGGCTTATGCGCTGATTAGAGAGGGGAAGATTGATATGAGCGTGGTGACGGATGACGCGAGTTTGGTCGAAGCGCTCGGTGAGGATGTATATGTGGTGGAAGGTGAGGCGACAAATTTGAAGATCACACGTGCAGCTGATGCTGAGATCGCTGAAGCACTGCTTGAGAAGCGTGAAGCATCGCAACGCGTTGAGTTGGCGAAGAAGCGACTGTTTGATGATGAAGAGGATTAACCTCAGATGCAATCGCGGGCTATTGGGGTTTGGCTTGTGATTGTTCTGTGTCAGGTGGTTGCACAGTAGGTAAGGGGGCAGCATTTTCTTTGATTAGAAAGCTGGTGACAGGCGCTTTGGCGTTCAGAGTGAGGGCGGATCTAGCCGCGGCATCTGCATGGTCGTATTTTTCTAATCGGTGATACAGGGCCGCGAGTCGGATGTGATGTACGGCTTGTTTAGGTTCGAGGATCGGCATCATACGCAGATGGTGCAACGCGGCAGGAAAATGCTTGTTTTGTAGTGCTAATGTGGCCGCATATTGGCGATACTCGGGGTTGTAAGGTTCGCGGTGCAATGCGCGGATGGCTGCGGTGTAAGCGTGTTTGGCGTTGGATTGATTGCGGTGGAGTTTGGCGATTTGCATAGCCCATGAGCCGGAATCGGCGGTATGATCATCAATAACGCTGAGTTGTTTGATTGCCATGCCGAGATCGTCATTTTGCAATGATAAGTCTGCAAGTAAACGGTTTGGCCAAGGATCAACCGGGCGGATCTGCTGATATTGTTGGAGATAAGCGATAAGTGACATGCGATCTTGCGGATTGACCTCGTCCGCTTTGGCGACCTGGATGTAGCGCTTTTCAATATAAAGCTTGATAAGGTCGGGATGATCAGGATATTGATCAAGGTATGTGGCGATTTGGTCCGGGGCAAGGTGAGGTTGATTGGCAAGGAGTTGGTGAATAGCTTGATCGTCTGGGTGTGAAGCAAGGCCCCATGAAATGATCTGGGTATTGGCCCACTTGTTGAAGTTGGTCATGAATTGCTGAGGGGATAGGCCGGTGATTTGTTTGAGGCCCTGCACGTCGGGGGTACCATTTTTGTAGAGTGATAGTAGATCGATGAGTGATTGATGTGAGTAGGTTTCTGTGAGATAGGTGAGCATCCAGTGTGCTTGTGCGTAAGCCAGCGGGCGATCGTATTCGTTCTTTGGTCTGACAAATCCCCAATTGATATTGTCGTAATTAAAAAGTTTGTCTTCCTGATAGGCCCATGCGAGTAGTTGTGCGGTGTTGTAGTCGCGGGGGAGTCGTTCGGTGGAAACAGCGCAAGCTTCGGTGAGCCAGTGTGGGATGCGGTTGCTGGTTTGTGAAAGGGTGACGGTGTGGACAAATTCGTGGCGGAGGACGTTGTGCCAATCGAAGTTACCGCGTTGTTTTGCGCCGGCGCGTGGAGGAGTAAGAGCGATGACGTCACCAGTTGCGGCGGCAACGGTCCAGATTTCGGGCATACCGGTGATGCGGACGCCGAAATGTTGTTCGTCAGGGAGGATGTCGATCTGTGTTTTGACTGTGGGTTCGTGCTGGAATTTGGTGGTAACGGTGCGGTAGATGGACTCGATTTGGGATTTGATGTCTCGGGCAAGTACTTCATCGATGCCGGGCTTGTAGCGGATGATGAAGTGATCGGTTTCAAACGTTTCGTAAGAGAGGAGTGTTTCGACGAGGGTGAGTGAATTGACGGTGCGATCGTTGAAAGGGTCGAGCGCGGCGGCAGTTTGCAGAGTGTTGTGTGCGGCGGGGAGATCGCCCTTCTGGACGAGGAGTAGGCCGAGCTCTGTGTGTGTTTCTGCAGAGTTTGGGGCACGATCGATCGCGAGGCGGAGCATGTCGGCAGCAAGATCGTATTGGCGGGCAAGAGCAAGGTAGCGGCCAGATTCGAGATAGCCGAGATGTGATCCTGGGGAGATTGCTTCGAGTTGTGCGAGGGTTGCAGTGGTGTTTTGATCTTCGAATGCGGTGGCATGTGCGGCTGCTTTTAGCGCGAGTAATGTGTGGTGTTGCGGGTGTTTTTCGAGTGCGGTGTTCAGTACGTCTATTGCCTGATTAGAGTCTCGCTGTACCAATGCGATGCGGGTTTCGAGCACGGCGGCGAGCGGATGATTGGGATTGATCATGCGCAACTGCTCGGTAGCTTGGCCGGCACGATCAAAACCGAACGATTCGGCAGACATGAGGCCAAGCAGATACCAGGCGCGCGAAGCTTTGGGGTTGTAGGCGAGTGTTTCGAGGAGTGCTTCGATGGCTTGCTTGCGGTTGTTTTTTTGATAGAGCAATTCGGCTTCGGCGAGACGGGCTGGCCAGTAGAGTGGATCGGTGTTTTGATGGATGTCTGTAAGTGTATTGAGCGCGGCTTGCCAATCGCGAGGTGGGCGGCCTTCGAGTTCTGCAAGTTGGGTTAACATCTTGACCGCTGCGATAATGTCGTCTGGTTCAGTAAGTTCAGCGAGAGTACGGTTTTTCTGTAACCGGTCGCGATGTCCCCGTAAGAGTTCAGTTGCCTCGGCGGTCTTGCCTTGCATCAGCAACGCGCTGGCGCGGTATTGATCGGCTTGGAGATTGTTCGTGTTGTTTAAGATATCAAGGGCTGCTTTTGGATCGTGTCGGAGCAAAGCGGCATGGGCTCGCAGCTGTGGTGTGATTGATGGGTTCTGCAAACTTTCAGCAGTAAAGTTGTATTGGTAGAGATCGAGATAAGCTTGTTGGGTAGGTGTGAGGGAGTCGGGATTCAGTTGTCCCCAACGGCCATGAAATATTTTGAGGTTGACCCGCTCGTGGGGAGGGGTGATAGGATCGTCAAAGACAATCTTCAGGAGCGGGGCAGGTTTGACCGCATGTTTTGGTTTGCGAAGTGGATTGGATGCGAGGGTGATATTGGGGGGTGGCGCGACATCACCAGCTTGTTCGTGGACGATCTGGGAAGGTATGGAGGTTTCGGCAGTGAGCGTGGAGGATTGGTCTTCTGCGAAAACAGTCGTGCTAAAAATGAGTGTGCATGTGGCCATCAAGGGAAAGGCGAACCGGTGAGGAAGCGGTCGTCCGATACGGTTAGAATGGGAGTGATGGGTTGTGTGGCGGCGCGTTTGGAGCATAAGTGTGTTCCCAGTTTCCTGATGATGACCCCAGTTTAGGATCGGCTTGGCGTATGACACAAGATCAAAAGCGGATGAATGAGCTTTTTCCCATTTTGGATGAGATGATTTTTTTGAATCATGCAGCAGTAGCGCCGGTGAGCGGGCCGAGTGCTGATGAGATGATCTGGTTTGCACAGCACAGCGCGAAAGCGTCTTATGTGAAGAGCGGTTGTTATCGGAAATGCGAAGCGGTAAAGGAGAAGGCAGCGAAGTTGATCAGCGCGAGTGGGGGGCATGAGATTGCATTTGTGCCGAATACAACGACAGGATTGGCGATGGTGGCGAATGGTTTGCTGCTGGGTGAAGGGGATAGCGTGGTGATTACGAATGTGGAGTATCCGGCCAATCGTTATCCATGGGAAAATCTGGCGAAAACTAAAGGCGTGAAGCTGATCGAGGTGCAGCAGCGTGATGATGCGCGGATTCATGTTGAAGATGTAGCGAATGCGATTGAAGACGGTACGAAAGTAGTGGCGCTATCACACGTACAGTTTGCATCAGGGCACCGGATTGATTTGAAGGCGGTGAGTGATGCGGCTCATGCGAAGGGAGCATATTTGTGTGTAGATGGGATTCAGAGTGTGGGGGTATTGCCTGTGGATGTTCAGGCGATGGGGATTGATTTTTTAAGTGCGGACAGTCATAAGTGGATGCTCGGGCCTGAGGGTTGCGGGATTTTTTATTGCCGGGAGGATTTGGTTGAGCAGTTGTATCCCACGGTGGTGGGCTGGATGAACATGGTGGATGCGGATAACTATGGAAACTATCAGTTTGAGTTACAGAAGGATGCGCGGCGGTTCGAGCCGGGCAGTTGGAATGTGATCGGGGTATTGGGGATGGGGGCGAGCATAGATCTGCTGCTGGAGGTTGGGGTGGATAAGATTTGGCAGCAAGTTGAGAAGCTTACGACCCAAGCGCATGCAGGGATCGAAACGAAGAGGTACCGTGTGGTGAGTCCACGTGAGGTGGAGGGTGAGCGAAGCGGAATTGTGATTTTTGAGCATCCGGACAAGCCAGAGAAACATGCAAGTATCGTGGGGAAACTTAGCGAGCAGGGGATTGTGATCGCGCTGCGTGAAGGGCGGCTACGCGTGAGTCCGCATTTTTATAATACGGCAGAACAGATTGAGAAATTTGTCGAGGCGCTCCCACAGGCTTAATTACGGCATGAGTATTCAATAAAAAAGCTGCTTCATCTAAAGCAGCTTTTTTGTATATATGTTTGTGATAGAGCTATTCAGTTTGCACGGTCCAGCCTTTTTCTTTCGGTGGGGTCGTGTCGAAAACACCACCGGGAAGGTCGGCATCTATCTCTGTATTAGAGATGATGAACGTTTCGCGGATTTCTTCATCTTCGTTGAACGTGACGACCATGACTGGTAGGAGCGTTTCCTGGTTGTACCAGATATCGATGGATGACTGTTCGACTTGATCGGGGTTCTGGGGGATGAGTTGGAGGTGGACTGTGTCTTCGAGGCCGCCTTCTTTGGGAGAGATTAAGCTGACGTCGAAGGTTTTTAGGATCTGATCTTTCTTCACATTCAATGGCAGAGCGAACGGCCCTTGTCCAAGCTCAAGTGCTTCCGCTTCGGTTTCTTCTCCTTCAGGTGTTGTGCTATAGATGCGGAAAACCTTGTCGGTGATGTTTTTTTCAGCAAAGGTTCTGCCATCATAGATGTACCAGAGATCAGTGCGTTTGGCGCGGGCATCGGCTATCTGTGTGGTGATGTGTGCGGCAAACTTACGGGGCGGTGTAGCACTGTAGAACAGCTCACCTTTCTGAATGAATTTGCTTTCGAGGATTTCGTTGATACGTGTACGGCGAAGATTGGCGGTGATGGTTTTGAGTTTGGCCGCGCGGTCTTCGATGCGCCCTAGCAGATCATGGGCAGGATTGGATGCTTCGGTATTGTCGCCAGCGGGCTGAGTTGCAGGTTGCGTGGCAGGGGGGGCATCATTGTCTTGCGCGATGGCATGGGTGCAGCCGACGATGAAGGCGGCGCAGAGCCAGAGCAGTAACACGGCTTGAAGTTTGTGTTTAGGTATGCGTTTCATGTGGGTATTGTAACACTATGCCGCGATTTCGAGAGGGAATTCGTGAAAAATGGTATGGGTCGGATCGATGTTGCGGATTTGCGATTCGATCTGTTGGGTGATGTCACCGAGGTGTCCGATGAACCAGCCGGCAAGTGAGGGATGGGGTGTGATGCGTTGAATGTTGTCGAGGATGATGGTGTCGTCTTCAGTGGGGTTAACTGGGATGCATTGGATAAGCAGAATGCCTGCACGGTCGGCGGCCTCATAGAGGACGTCAGGTCCGAAGTGATCACGGACGATGAGTAGTGATCCACCGTTGGCGGGAAGAAGTTGCTGCTCATCAAGTTGATCGACGACTACGACGGATTCGATGTCACAAACTTCCCCGTTGACGAGGAGGGTGGGGTCGAGAGACATTTGTGTGAACTGATCTTCACGGACGGAGGAAAGGCCGAACATGATGGAAGCGGAGTCCGTGATGATCTGGTCGACAAGTAGGCCGAGCGTGAGTTCGTAGAGAGGTTGCTCGCCCATATTGGCGGGCCACCATCGTTGAGGTTGGATAAGTTCGAAGCGGACGAGGCCGACACCGTCTTGGAGTTTGACGTGTGATTTGCCTTCGTCATGGAAGCCGTCGGATCCATCGACGTCGATGAGTATCTCGACGGTGCGGTTTGTTGCATTCGCGGCGCTAGGGATCATTGGCGCAACGGTAAACTTCACGTCAAGTATGGCGCGGTCTTTATCAACATAGCGGACTAGTGGTGAAACCGACGTTAATCTCAGATCGTTTGACATGGGCTTATGCTCCCCAATACTGTCTGATGTTTAAAACGAACGCGATGTTGTGTGCCGTCATTAATTCATACGTTTGGCTCATGTTGTTTGTTCAACGGGCGACGTATGTCATGTACGATGCGTTCTGTATAAACATGTCAAAAAACGTACCAACTACCTACCAATCATCGTATCGGCAAATTTGTGTGTGGGAAGATTAATCTTCTGGAATAGAATCGATATGTTAGCGGTTGCGGTTTTTTTCTTGACACGGAAAGGTGTAAATGATCTTTGTGTTTTAGCGGACGGTTATGTTTTATGATTTCTTTGGCGGGGTTTATTATCAGATGCACGTGTTATTTTGACTTGAGGTTATGACGTGGTTGTGTAGCGGATGAATCCATCGTTTGATCATAGAATTTGGTTCACATGAAAAAACTGATGCGTGGTGCATCAGCTTTAAAAATTGTCAGATTGACGGCTCAGGGTTATTCGTTGGCTTATTGCTGTGGCGATTGTTCACTGTGGCTCTGCGGCGAGGGTGTGGGGATGGTTGCGTTTCTTCGTTGAATCATCATCTGTTGCGGCGGTTCATGGGCGGCTTTGTCAAAGTGTTTGGGCTTGAGTAGGAATGAGGCATGCAGGCAAGCATTTGTATCCTGAGTGATCGACTCAAGGAGGACTGCGGTTTTGGTGTGGTACTGGTGAAGCGTCATGGCCTTGTCGATTATTTCGGCGTTCCCTTTGATGCCGTCAAATTGTTCGATGAAGACAAGGGCGGCTTCCGGCTTGGCCTGTTCAAACTCCTTTTTGTTTGCGGATTGCGAGATCGCTTCCGCCGCGAGTGCGTTCAATTGTTTATGCCAAATGTCAATGAGTAGTTTGTGGCTGGCATATAAATGGGCCACATAAACCTCGCCATTGATACAGGCGATGAACCCGCGGGTATCAGGATATCTGGTGGCTGCGGCGCGTAACGCATTGGCATACAACTTTGCGGCATCGTTGAGTTCTTGATTCTCAAGTGTCAGTTGGAGACTGGATAAGGAGGCTGGCGCTTGCACGTCTGTTTCTAACGCGGCACCGACTCTGCTTTGTACGTTTTTTACGGATCGCCATACACCTTGCTGCGATTTTCTTAGCCTTGCATTTAGAATGGCGTCGTTGTCATTAAGCATATTTTTGGATCTACTGAAATAAGAAGTGCTTTCACCTTCTCTTTGCGCCCAGCGACCGGATTCGACACAGAACGAGTCGACAGGTATCGGGTCGGACTTTGGCGGGATCAACATGTCGTGGGCAAGCGTGCGGTCTTGTTTGCCGCCGCGAACAATATCTCCTGCGTGGATAAATACGGTTTTGTCGGATTCGTTCACCACGGCCAGCTTGTTCACATTGGAGGTTTCTATCACCTTGAGCTTGCCGATCTCCATCGCGTGTTCGAGAGTGATGACATCGGAGGTGTCCATCTCATCCGGAGCGGACAGCATGTAAAGTGTCAGATTTTCATGGCGCATCGGTTCTTGCAATGTGATTTGCTCAAGCACTGCTTTGGCGTTGTACACAACCTGCTTTGAGGCTGTTCGGGGTTGGGTTGCCGGGATTTCGCTGAAGCCAATCAAGATGCCTGCGCAGAGGGTGAGCGTGAAGAGTAACAGCATCTTTAGCCACACGTGTTGTTGCGTCATGGTCGTCCCTTTCTTTGGTTTTTTCGTTTGTTGGTATTGCAACTCCATCGTGCATGTGCAAAGACAAGCACGCTACGAATGAGCATGGTAGGCAGGCGTCATGTCGGTTTAGACGTAAATGACCACAGGTTGGTTCCCCAAAAAAGTGTACAAAGTAAAAAAATGATGCGGGTTGCGTCATCAAAAAGAAAATCCGCGGCATGGAAACCGCGGGCTTGGGGGGATATTAGGTTGCATAAAAAAACTGCGATCAAGCTTGATCGCAGTTGAGGTTTATTTTTGATGACTGTTTGAAAGTTGTCGCACTTCCGCCTCGGGAGGGAGTTGGAGGTTATTTTTTGCCGGTGAAAAATTGCTTGATCGCATGAATGGTGGTTTGGCGGCCAACTTTAGCGATGGCGTTAAGCAGGGGCAGTTCCTTGGGGCAGACTTTAACGCAGTTTTGCGAGTTGCCGCAGTCTGAGATGCCGCCTTCTTGCATAACGACGTCGAGACGTTCATCGGCGAGAAGCTTGCCGGTGGCGTGAGCGTTGAAGTAGTCGACTTGGGCGAAGATCTGAGCGCCCATGAAGTTGTTGTCCTTGGTGAACTGAGGGCAGGCTTCGAGGCAGCAGCCACAGGTCATGCAGCGTGAGTAGGCGTAGCGTTCTTCTTGTGCTTCCTGAGATTCTTGCGGGCCAGCGCCGAGGTCGTATGTACCATCGGTCGGAACCCAGCCTTTGATGCGCTTGAGGTTGTTGAACATGCGTGAGCGGTCAACCCAGAGGTCGCGAACCACGGGGAACTTGCTCATGGGTTCGACGACGATAGTGCTGTTTTCTTTGAGCAGATCGTCAACGAGTGTTGAACAAGATTGGCATACTATGCCGTTGATGACCATGGTGCATGCGCCGCAGACTTCTTCGAGGCAGCCGCAATCCCACACGACGGGGGCGACTTCTTTGCCGGATGTTGTGACGGGGTTGGCGGCGATCTTCTGAAGCATAGAGATCACGTTCATGTTAGGGCGTCGTTCCACATTGAACGATTCCCAGTATGGGGAGGAGTTGGCGTCGTCCTGACGTTTGATCTTAACTTTGAATGTTTTTGTATCTGTTGCGATCATTTCGCGATACCTTGGTTTGGGGCGGTGAAGCCATTTCTAACTGAAATCAGTTTTGAATTTAAATTATAGGAACGACAATTGCGGGGTGATTACTTGGAGTAGTCACGTTTGCGGAGTTCGACCATTGGTAGCGGCACATCTTCCCATTCGAGGACGGGCTTGTCGGTGGCTGCGTCGTATTTACAGATCGATGTCTTGTGGTATGGATCGTCGATGCGTTCGGTGAAGTCGCTACGGTAATGCGAGCCACGTGATTCCTTGCGTTCAAGCGAGGAGAGCAGGATGGCTTCGGCGTAGGTCATCATGTCGCCGAGGGCACGTGCGAAGGCGATGTTCTGGTTGGTCCATGTGCCGGTGTCGGAGAGGCCGAGCGATTTGTATTGCTCTTTCATCTCGTTGAGTGCTTCATAACACTTGGTCATGCGTGGCTCGTTTTTGACAACGGTACAGGACGCGGTCATTTCATCGCCGAGTCGTGCGTGGATTTCGTATGGGTTGTACTTGCCTTTGGTGTTGGTGAGGTTGTCGATCTTGGCTTGCTCTTGTGCGAGGTAGCCGTCGAAAAGCGATTGCGGTTTGTCGGCTGCTTTGTCTTCGCAGTTCTTCACATAGTTCGCTACGGACGAGCCGCAGAACAGACCGTCGAAGATGCAGGAGAGCAGGGCGTTGGCACCGAGGCGGGTCGCACCGTGATACTGGTAGTTGACTTCACCGAAGGCGTAAAGGCCTTGGATGTTGGTCATCATGTTGTTGGGGGCGCCATCTTCCATGCCCCAGATCTTGTCGAGCTTGTCGCCGGGGACTGGGTTGCGTTCTTCTTTAGTGTACTCTGTCCAGAGTCCGCCCATGGTGTAGTGGACGGCAGGGAAGATCTTCATGGGGACGAAGCGTGGGTCGTCACCAGTGAATTTTTCGTAGATTTCGAGGATCGCCGCAAGCTTGTCCTTGGTTTCCATCGGGAGGTGGGTGATGTCGAGGTATGCCATGCGTCCACCGCCGACGCCGTAGCCTTCTTCGCAGACGGAGAAGATTTCGCGGGTGGCGATGTCACGCGGGACGAGGTTGCCGTACTTTGGATAACGTTCTTCGAGGAAGTACCAGCGTTCGTTTTCTGGGATGTCGACAGCTTTGCGTGTGTCGCCTTTCTTCTTGGGAACCCAGACGCGGCCACCTTCGCCACGAGCTGATTCTGACATTAGGCGGCACTTGTCTTCGCCAGGGATGGCGGTGGGGTGGACCTGAATCATCTCAGCGTTGGCGAGCCACGCGCCTGCTTTGTAGCAGCGTGCTGCGGCAGCACCGGTGCAGATGACCGACATGGTGGATTTGCCGTAGACGATACCGCACCCGCCGGTGGCCATGACGACTGCATCCGCGCGGAACGCTTTCATTTCCATCGTGCGCTGGTCTTGAGCGATGATACCTTTGCAGACGCCGTTGTCATCGAGGATGGGCCAGAGGAATTCCCAGAATTCGTATTTGTTGACTTTGTTATCTGCTTCGTAGCGACGGGTTTGTTCATCGAGTGCGTAGAGGAGTTGCTGTCCGGTGGAAGCGCCGGAGAAGTGTGTGCGTTTGAAGAGTGACCCGCCGAAGAGACGCAGGTCACGGAAGCCTTCTTGTGTTCGGTTAAATGGGACGCCCATGCGGTCGAGCAGGTCGATGATCTTCGGCGCCCAGTGGGTCATTTCATAGACAGGTGGCTGATGGTTGAGGAAGTCACCGCCGTAGAGCGTTTCGTCCATGTGCTGCCACTCGGAGTAGCCTTGCTGACGAGCGACTTCGTTACATGCGTTGATGCCGCCTTGTGCACAGACGGAGTGTGAACGTTTGACGGGGACCATAGAGAAGAGGTCCACGGGGACGCCTTGTTCTGCGATACGAACGGTCGCTGCCAGGCCTGCGAGGCCGCCGCCGACGACAATGACTCTTGGATGATCAGACATTTGAAAATACCTTTTATGTTTGGTCAGACGGTATGTGTCTGTATGTTGTTCTGGTGGTTTGGGGTTGCATCTGCGGGTCTCATGGCGAGCGAGACGGGATTGATGCGGAGTTAGCGGACTTCGATGTCAACTTCGATCTCGCTGCCGGTTGGTGCGGGAACGGTTGTGCTGGGATACGTGACGTTGGACCCTTTGCTGTCGAAGAACTGTTGCGCCTTGGGGACGGTGCGTTCAAAGACTTGGCGTTGGTCGGGGGTCATGTCGTCGAAGTTGTAGGTCATGGCACCGACAATGGCAGCAGCCATGGCGAAGGTCAGCGCGATGCCGACGAGCCAGCAAACACCGCCCCAGCGTTTCTGTGCAGCCGGGGTGATGGTGACGCCCCAAGTGATGGCGGAAGTCCAGAGGCCGTTGGCCCAGTGGAAGATCGCGGAGCCTGCACCAATGACGTAGAAGGCGACGACAATCCACGAAATTTGCAGTGCGTATGCGGTGTATGGGAGTGACATGGGGACGTCTTTGCCGTGGCCCATGCCGATGTGTGCACCGTCAGCGGTCACGCCGCCGTTGGCGTAGAACGGGGTGAACCAGCCGAAGATGTCCCAACGCCAACGAAGTGTGGCCACATGCAGGAAGATGAAGACGATGGCGATCATGCCGGTGATGCGCTGCAGCGTGTAGCGCGTGTTGGCTTCGTGCTTGTAGTTTTTGTTGTTCCACTTGGCACCGAAAATATAGACGAAGCCGAGGATTGCGTGGAAGGCGATACTCAACCAAAGTGTCCATTCGATGATTTCAAGTGCGGGGATGGCGTGGATGAAGTCGACTTCGTGTTGGAAGAAGCTAGATCCTGTTTCGGGATTTACGCCGCGGATTGAATGCCAGATCATCTGTGCGTTGGTGAACAGGTGCATACAGACGAAGAGGCCGACCGGGACGATACCACTGAGCGAATGGAGTCTTCGCATGAGGAAGTGGTGCTTGCCGAAGATGCCGTTGGTTTGCGGTAGAGTTGTGGTGGAATTTGCAGACACGGTGCCAGATCCTTTTACAGAAGCGTAAGGGGGTGGTGCCAATTTTCAATCGTGAAATTCGGTATGCCAGCGCATTATCGCCGGTGGGTCGAGTGGACTTGGGTGGGCAATACAGGCGAACAATTGATGAGGGGTTGCCAGTCCGACCATACAAAGGATACACCTGTCTCTTACTGCGTCAACTTGGCCGAACTTCTGCACTGGCAAGGACTAAGTCGTTGAGACAGGGTCGCAATGATTAGGGTTGCGTGGGTGGCGGCGACTGTGAAAGTTGCATATAGCGATTACGAAGTTCGTACAGCGTGGTCGCGATGGTTTCTTCTTCTTCCTTGGTGATATTACCTTTGGTCTTTTCTTCAAGGACACTGAGCATATCGATGTTGAAGCGAGCCATGTCGAGGTGAACGACACCTTTGCCAGTGGATGGATCTGGGATCGCGCCGAGGTAGAGAAGGGCTTGAGTGACGAAAGTCCCGACAAGGGTTTCGAAATTCGCAGGAGGAAGTTGGCCGGGGCCTGCAGAACTGGCGGTATCGTCACCTTTGGCGGACTCGGCAAGTTTTTCTTTTTCAGCTTGTGCTTGTGCCTTCCAGTCGGAGTCGATCTGAATTTTTGGCGTTTCGTTGTCGGGGCTTCCAGGGGCGGGGGTTTCGGACATGGGGTGCCTTCCAAGGGAATGGTTAACTGATTGAATCTATGTGTCAAAGTATATGTTAGCGTTGCGGCATGTGCGACCTTGCAGACGGGATGGGGCGAAGTATTAGGATGCCGCTTTGATGCGATACATTCTGTGCTACCTGCAGTGCGATCCAGTTATTCCATCACACAGGATATCGGGCATGATCTGCATGCGGGATGATGAAATTTGTCAAAAGCCATGGCTTTTTTTACGGTTCTGAATGGTGGCAGGCACGCTTGTATACGGTTCCGTATAATGGTTCTTCTGGCGATTTCGCTGGGAGCATATTGTCCATGGAGCAGTCTTTACAGGTACGGCTTCTTTGGATGCTGCGTTAGGATATTGAAAACGAAAATTAAAATAGATCATTAGAAATTAGATATTGATTGAATTGGAGGCCAGCAGATGGCAGACGTTGAAAGAGAAGAAGGCTCGGTGCTGAACGTGAAGTTTGATGAGAAGGGATTGGTCCCCGCGATCGTGCAGGACGTGGACAGCGGCGAAATCTTGATGATGGCGTGGATGAATGAAGCGGCACTCAAGAGCACGATTGAGAACAAGAAGGCGACGTTCTATAGCCGTTCGCGCGACAAGATGTGGGTTAAGGGCGAATCATCTGGCCACATCCAAGAAGTTGTTGAAGCACGCACCGATTGTGATCAGGATGTGGTTGTACTGAAGTGTAAGAGCCACGGTCCATGCTGCCACGTTGGATATAAGAGCTGCTTCTACCGCAAGATCACAGATCCACAGACGCTTGAAACCGTTGAAGAGAAAGTTTTTGATCCAAACGAGGTTTACAAAAAGTAAGCTGTGGGTAGCAGAATGATATGACCGATCTAATCATCGATTAGATCGGTTTTTTATTTGGCGGCATGGAAACGTATATAGCGGCGTGGTGTTGGATGTGGATTTTTTTGTGGGATGAGCTAAAGATGAAGTTCGGAAAGATGATTGTTGTTCCTGTGGCTTTGTGAGAGAATATGCCGACGAATTTAGAACCGATTGGAAAGTACCTAGAGGAATTATCATGGCGAAACGTCGACAGGCCCCTAGAAAAAAAACAGTGAAAAATATAGATATATTTAAGATGCGCATCAGTGTGCTGCGAAAACGGATGAAGTTGGGTGTGCATGTTGATGCCGCACTGATCACCAATCCTGTGGACATCCGATATCTGACGGGGTTTGTGGGGGATGATTCGTGGGCGTTGGTGCCGATGAAGGCTGGGAAAGTTGTAGTGTTGAGCGATTCGCGGTTTGAAGAACAGATCGCCAACGAAGCGCCGCAAGTAAAAGTTGTTATGCGTAAGGCGGGGTTAGCTGAGGCGCTGAAAGAACTGCTTGAGAAGCTGGGGATGAAGAAGATATCTGTTCAACCAAGCTATATGACGGTGGGGGTGAAAGAAACGATTGGTAAAGCAATTGGTGCCCGGCATGTTGTTGCCTTTGATGAACAGCTCATCGAACAGCGGGCCATTAAAGATGCTGACGAGATCAAGTTGATCGAGAAAGCCTTGGTGATTCAGCAGTGTGCATTCAATCAAACGATTGCTGGAATCAGAGTTGGCATGAGTGAATATGAAATTGCAGGGTTACTTGAATACAAGATGCGTACGCTGGGCGCGGATGGTGTGAGTTTTCCTTCGATCGTGGCGGTGGATGCGAATGCGTCATTGCCGCATGCAATCCCTAGGAAGAAGAAAGTTCGTAAGGGATCGTTGGTACTCATCGACTGGGGTGCGAAGTATCAGGGGTATTGTTCTGATCTAACGCGGGTGGTATGTATTGGTGGTGAGCTTAAGGGTAAGAAGCGTGAGATTTATGAGGTATGTTTGGCGGCTCAGGAAGCTGGGATCGCGGCGATCAGGCCCGGTGTGAGTATGGTGGATGTGGATCGAGCGGCTCGGTCGGTGATCGAGCAAGCGGGATATGGCGAGCAGTTCGGGCATGGTCTCGGGCATGGGATTGGGCTTGATATTCACGAGCAGCCGGTGCTGTCTGCGAGGGGTAAGGGACTGCTTACGGAAGGTCAGGTGGTGACGGTGGAGCCCGGAATTTACCTGCCGGGCGTGGGTGGTGTGCGGATTGAGGATGACGTGCTGGTGACGGAAAAAGGGCATAAAGTGCTCAGTGATTTGCCGAAATCGCTTGAATCGACGATCATTAAGGTTTGAGCCTGGCTGGGAGAATCGGGCGAAAGAGTACCCTCGGAACCGCCGTGGGGTATTTAAAAGGGGTCTACAGTCGAGAACCGATGAAATTGAGGTTCCTGTGGGCTGAAATATGACCGGTATAAATGGAAACGTCATATGACAGATCTGAAAATGTTGAAGCAGCTGGTCAAGCTGATGGTGGACAATGATCTTACCGAGCTTGATATCGAGGGTGATGAAGACAAGGTCAAGCTGAAGCGGAAAATTGGTGGGGATGTGCAGATGGTGGCTGCGCCGCCAGCTGGTCAGGTGATGATGCCTGCCGCTCAAGCGCCAGTACCAATGCCATCAGCCGCGGCGCCAGCGCCCGCAGCTTCTATGGAAACGCCAGCTGCTGATGAAGGCCTGATTGAAGTTACCAGCCCGATGGTTGGTTCTTTCTACACAGCGCCAAGCCCTGACGCAAAAGATTTCGTCAACATCGGAGACAACGTCGGTGAAAATAGTGTTGTCTGTCTCATCGAAGCGATGAAGGTGTTTAACGAAATCAAATCCGAGGTTAAAGGTACCGTCGTCAAGCGTTTGGTCGAGAACGGTCAAGCTGTCGAATTTGGCCAACCTCTGTTCCTTGTCAAGCCAAGCTAAATCAGCACAGACAGCGGATGGATAGACAGTTGTCTTTCATTTGCTGCCGTTTTATGCCGTGGCTTTGAAATCACGATCAACCCGGAATCAAGTGGTGACGCATGTTTTCACGGATACTAATCGCAAATAGGGGTGAGATTGCGGTCCGCATCATTCGAGCGGCTCGCGAGTTGGGGATTGAAACGGTTGCTGTCTATTCAGACGCAGACAAGGATTCCAAGCACGTCCGTATGGCTGACCAAAGCGTCTGCATCGGGCCGCCCCCGCCAAATGAGAGTTATTTGAATATCTCACGCATTATCGCTGCTGCGGAGGTGACCAAGGCAGAGGCGATCCATCCCGGCTATGGTTTTCTTGCTGAGAACGCGCACTTCGCCGAGGTTTGCCGCGACTGCAACATCGAATTCATCGGGCCGTCTGCTGAAGCGATGAAACTGCTTGGCGACAAGGTTGAATGCAAAAAGTTGGCCATCAAGCAACGTGTCCCTACTTCGCCCGGCTCCAAAGGTGCCATTGAAAGTGAAGAGAAGGGTGTTGAGGTTGCGAATGAAATCGGTTATCCCGTGATGATCAAAGCCGCTGCAGGTGGCGGTGGCCGTGGGATGCGCGTTGCTCATGATGACAATTCGCTTCGCAAGGGGATGCGGGCTGCGATCGCCGAAGCAGAAAATGCATTCGGTGACGGGACCGTTTACGTCGAAAAATTCATCGAAGACGCTAAGCACGTTGAAGTACAAATCATTGGCGATCAGCACGGCAACGTCGTTCATCTCTATGAACGTGATTGCACCATGCAACGTCGTAAGCAAAAGTTGATCGAAGAAGCGCCGTGCCCAATCCTCACCAAGGAAGAGCGTGACAAGCTTTGTAAATCTGCGGCACGTCTCGGCAAAGCGGCTGGTTATTATTCCGCGGGGACCGTTGAGTTTCTCATGGATAAGCACAAAACGTTCTACCTCATGGAGGTGAACACCCGTGTGCAGGTCGAGCATCCGGTTAGTGAAATGATCACCGGCGTGGACATCGTCAAAACACAGATCCGTGTGGCGGCAGGTGAAGAACTCGGCTTTGCGCAAAAAGATATCAAGATCAACGGCCACGCAATCGAGCTTCGCATCAATGCTGAAGACCCCGCAAACAACTTCATTCCTTGCGCCGGCAACGTTGAGATGTTCGATCCGCCCGGTGGTATCGGTATTCGCATGGATACGCATGTGGTGAGTGGATATCGCATTCCGCCTAACTATGATTCAATGATTGCGAAACTGATTGGTTACGGCAAGACGCGCGATGAAGCGATTCATATTCTAAGGCGAGCATTGAAAGAGTTTGAAGTCGCACCAATCAAAACGACGATACCGCTACACGATGATCTGCTGCATGATGAAGGATTTCTCAGTTGCAAGGTGGACATCAATTATGTCGAACGGCAACTTGGTCTTGAATGATTATATGCCATAAAAATAGAGATAAACGGCAGCCAGATGGTTGTCGTTTTTTTTATAGATGAGCTGTGTGGCGATCAAATGGGGAAGCCCGCGGGTATCTGTGAAGGATCGGCTTGCGGCGGCGGCTGCAACGGCAAAACGATTTTTTCATAAGCGGGCAAGCCGCAGACCCAGGCGTTGTCCGGATCAAGTTGGATATTGAGATCGATTTTTTGCGCGAAGGAGATTCGCTCGATGGTGATGGTTTGCGCATCAATGGTGATGAGTCGTGCGCTGCAAGGCGCTTCGGTGAAGGCAGCTGTGGAGAGGGCGGTGGTGCGTGGGAAAGGCACGCATGCATTCACGTGGTTGTGCGCGGTGAGGATGAGCGGTAATTTTGCAGATTGGTCAGCAAGCGAGAGAAGGTAGCTGGCATATTGTGGATCGGGGGGATGGAATGGGTTGGGACCGGGGAGTTGATGCGGTGGTACGTCGGTTACGGGGCAGTGAGTTGCTAGTATGACTGGCTTGTCGGATGCCGCTAGAAAAAGTTCAAGCGATGCACGTTGGGTCGGATCAATGACAGGGATTTGCGCGTTCTCGAAAGTGAGGTTCCAGTGGTGTGGCGGGTTGGTTGAGCCGTAGTGATGTGCGAGGATAAATATATGCGCATGTTTACCACGGATAGCGCCGGTGTGATGTTTTTGTGGAAATAGATCTGGTGCGAACTTGAGCCAGTTGTTGATAGCCTCTAGGTGATCAAGATCGTGATTGCCGAGGCAGAGTTGAACTGGTACACCGAGTGAACGCATATCGTCCGCGGCGCGGTTGATGGTGTCGGATAAGGCAGTGTCGATAAGGTCGCCGCCGTGGAGTATTAGATCTACAGAGTTTTCCTGGAGAAATTGTTTGAGTGTGCTAAGAAGTGCACGCCAATGTTTAAGGCATCGCGGTTGCATGAAGTAACCGTCGGTGTTGCTTGCGCCGAGGTGTGTGTCGGTGAGGTAGAGAATACGTTGCATGGATGTTACACCGTGATGTCTATGCGATGGTTAGAGCGGGTGATGATGTGGGAACAAAGGGGTTAGGATGGCCAAGATCCGGTGAAGACTTCGGTAGCAGTGCCGGTCATGATGAGGTGGTTGTTTTGTTGCCAATCGAGGGTGAGGTCGCCGCCGGGAAGATGAGCGAGAATTTTGCGGTCATTGCGTTCAGTGAGTGCGCCGGAGATGCAAACAGCGGAAGCACCGGTGCCGCAGGCAAGGGTGATGCCAGAGCCTCGCTCCCAGGTGCGCATGGTAACTTCAGTGCGGGAATGATGCTGCACGAAGTGGATGTTCATGCGATTGGGAAAGGCAGGATGGTGTTCGAGCAGCGGTCCAAGTTGGTTTAGATCAATCGCATGAACATCTGGTACGAAGATGGTCGCATGTGGATTGCCCATGCTGACGAGTGTGACGATGAAGGATTCATTTGTTTCAGGAAGATCAATTACAAATGTGTGTGGCTTGTCGGTTGCCGTCATGTGATCGACATCGGCTGGTACATGAGTCGGATCTAAGATCGGTTCGTCCATATCAACCGCAACTTCATGAACTTTATCTTGTGAATCAAGTGAGTAGTTCAATGTTAAAACACCAGCGCCAGTTGAGATGGTCATGGGGTTGTTGGTGACGACGCCGGAGTCGTGAGCGAGCTTGCAGACACAGCGGATGCCATTGCCGCACATCTCGGATTCAGAACCATCCGCATTGAACATGCGCATGACGCAGTCGGCGTTCGTGTTTTCATCTGGCGGGAGCAGGAGGATGAGACCGTCACCGCCGACGCCGGTGTGACGGTCAGCGATGATGGGCGCGAGAGCTGCAGGGTCTCTAACGGCTTGGTGGAAGCCGTTGACGTAGATGTAATCGTTGCCGATGCCGTGCATTTTGGTGAACTGCATGGGGGTGTTGCTCCGGGGTAATCGTGTTGCTTGCGGTGCGCTTGCAAGTATGTCTGAGGCAAAGAGCGAGGTAATTTGCTTGGTAAGAGGAGTATTATAGATCAAATTGATGTGCGTGGCGTTATGCGTTTGAATTATCTATGCGCTGGATATTCGGGTCTGTGAAGATGTCATATTCGTCACGGCTTGTGCTTGAAAATTCGCTGATAATTGCGCCTTGATCACCGGCTTGGAACCAGTGAAGTGTATTTGGCGGGATGGTGTATTGCTCGCCGGGGTTAAGAATGATTTCGTGGAAGACGGTGTAATGATGTTTGCTACTAGGTGGAAGGGTTGCCTGGATGTGATTGGGCTGGTTGGAGCCTTCAAGGTAGAGATAAACTTTACCCCATCGGCAGCGGAACGTTTCCATTTTGCCGGGGACGGTTTGATTGTCATTTAAGGTGATGGTGGGGTGGCGATGCTCAGGGCAGGTTTGGTGAGGGAGCATGATGATTTCTTTTGCGCAGTAGCGATCGGTGTTGATGTAGGTGAGAAGCGTGAGTCCTTGCAGTCGAAAGTTGCTAAGGTTGAACGTGGCGAATTCAAGGCGAGCATATTCCTCAGGGGTGAGTGTAATGTGAGCTTGCTTGAGTAGTTGGCAAACTTCGGCGTGTTCAGTTGTGTTTGTTTTTGACATTTCAAAAGCTCCGATGGGCGAGAGAATTTCAATGATTTTATATGCTAGTTATGGAATTTTCGTGCGATTTAGTAGGTGAGGATTCTTTTAGGTTAGATCGTCAGGAATGTGTAGCCGAGAATGGTGAGTATGAAGAGGAAGATGAATAGGATTTTGAGGCGGGTCATCTGACGGTCGATGGAAAGCGCGGTGAGGGATCGACCAACGATTGAGCGGAGGTAGTTTTGACGGAAGGCGATTGAGCCATGCCGCCAATTGTGTTTGCGCATCGGGATATGATTTAAATCGGCAACCAGTTGTAATGCGTGAATCATGGCGTGTGCGGCTTCGGATGTTATTTTTGTTGTTGTATCAGAGATTGCACTGCTACCTTGTTGTTTGGTGAGATGTTGGACGGCAAAGGTGTCAGCTTGTCGTTCGGTTCGCCGTGAGATATAGCCGAAGGTGAAAAACCAAAGGATTAGTGTGGAAACAGTGGTGAGAGTGAAGAGAAGATCATCCGCGGAGAGTTGGGGGAGCAGCGGCAATGAGAAAAAGGAGAGGTCGATGGTATGTGGATTGATGATGGTGTAGTGAGACCAATCAAGGTGGCTCACTTGTGTGGTGTTGATGAGTGTTACTGAATATATTTCAGGGACGAATGGGGAGAGGATCGCGGTGAAGAGTAGGGTGAAGATGAGTTCATAGAAAGCGATAGTGGTGATAGCGGCAAAGAGTAGCCAGAAGATATGGTGGCGGCGGATGTGCGCGATTTCGTGGGCCATGACAGCTTCGAGCTGTTTTGGGGGGAGTCCATCAAGTAGTGCATCTGTGAGAAGAATGTATCGGAGATGACGAGAGAAGCCGATGACCGCAGCGTTGATCATCGAGCCCGCGGTTTGCCAGATGAGGATGCCGGTGATGCGGATGTTATTTTTTTTACAGAGATTCTCGAGTGTATCGCGGGCGGCAGATGGGGGGAGTATGGTAGTGTTCCAGAGGTAGCGGATCATAAGGGGGGCAAGCAAGAAGACAACGGCAGCGCCGGTCAGCGTGATCATCGTAGTGAGTTCAAGATTGTCCGGCGAAGTGGAGAAGAAATTGGGCGGAGATGATTCACCTGTCAGCCAAGGTGTAATCACATGTTCGGTGAGCTGCGCCCATAAGAGGATGAGCAGCAGTGGGAAGAGGATGATGGACAGATCGTGGCGGATGTGATTGAGGATGAACTGACTGCGGGTTTCGATGTTGTAGATGGGTTTGTTGGTATCGAGAAAATGAATGATGGATGATTCACGGACGCGACGGTAGGCGGGGTAATAGCAGAGCCAGGTGGTGAGGTAGACGAATAAGGGTGGGAGGAGGTATAGCAGTTCAGGAATGAAGAAGATGGGAGCGAATTGATCTTGCAGATAGACGAGGTAGCCGAGGGTGATTTGGATGAGGGCGATGATGACGGCGAGAGTGCGGAGGCGATTGGATGCACGCTCGATCTGCGTGATGCGATGGTTGGGTTTGTCTTGATCGAGGACGCGGATGCGTTTGCGGGTTTTACGTGTGTAAAAAAAAGCAATCAAGAGATAGGGCAGCAGCCAGGATAGCAGAAAAGTAATCATGCCCATCGAGGGGTCGGCCTCGGGGCTGATCAGGTCGCTCATAAAAATGGCGAGGATGAGGATAAGCATCTGGATCTGCATGTGTTAATGATACAGGCTGTTGGGGAGAATGCAGGGGTGTCCCCATGACCGGCGATCCCGGAAGGTCATAGGCTTGAGGGGGAGGTATCAATAGATGGAATTATTTAAATTTGGCGGCCTGTTCGCGGGTGAAATTTGCGGCGGCGTTTGCAGCGGCCTGGATGTTGGGGTCAGGATCAGACTTGGCGCGTTTGATGATGTGCTGCATGAGGCGGAGGTTGCCTTTGGACTTGGGTGCGTGTTGGAAGAGGCCGAGGCGGAGGATGGCTTCGGTGCGGAAGGTGGGGTCCTGATCGTTTTGGGCGATATTCATGAGATCGCCGCGGTGTGGATCGAGGTCCATGACGATGGCGAGTTTGGCGTGCCATTGCTTGTTGATGTCGGTAAGCGCGGAAGACCAGATGAGGATGTTCTTATCGAGGGGGGCGGATGATGTTTTGAGTTCAGGGTGATCGAGGACAAGTTTGTACATGGTATTGCCGGTTGCATTCATGATGCCCAGTCCGGTGTTGCGTATGTAAAGGCGTTGGTTGTATATGAAGAGTTGGTGGCCGAGTGCAAAGAGTGATTGAAGCACTTGGAGTCGTTGATTGGGTGTCAGGCGAGGTTCGGTGTTTGCATATTCGATTGTTTTAGTTGTGATGTTTTCAAGTGCGTTGCCGAATGAAGGTTGGGAATCGATTGTGATTGGGATGGCGTAATCGGAAAAGCCCTTGAAAAAACGGGTACTTGTCATGAGGTCCACAAGTTCGTCGGCTCTTTCGGCGATTGCTTCAGGATCATCCGGGGCTTGGTTAGCGTTTTCGATGATTTGCCCATAACGATGGACAGCGAGTTTCATGTGACTGTCGGACGGTGCTGGGAAAATGTGTGGGAGATTAGTTGAGAGTGTGATGGGTTTGAGTGTATCGGGTGCGGTAGCGTTGGTGGGGGGATCGGGCGGGAAGCCGAACTGGTTGTAGAGTGTGGCGATGGCAATAACGAGCAGGCAGATGATGGGGATGATGTATTTTGGTTTCATGGTGGCGTGCTGGGGGTGATTGAATAAAAGTGATTGGTGGTGTGGAAATGAATTGTATCATGAGCGTTTCGGCCGCGCATGACAGATTGATTGCGTCGTTGTTTGGCTTCGCCTCCGGGCGACGGGGCCTAAAGAAGACGCAAGCGAGGGGTTGTTGGTGGTTGTATGAAAGTGAGCCCATCCGCGGAGCGAATGGGCTTGGGTGGGTGAAATGCTTATGCGATTAGTTGGGGGTGAGGGTGCCTTGCGGTGTGAGTGAGCCGAGAGAGAGGCGGAGGAGGTTGGGGATGTCTGGGTTTTCGCGGTCGCCGGCGCCGTAGCCTGTGGCGGAGATGGTCATGGCGGGTTGTGAACCATTTAGGGCAGGGGTAGTCAACGCACGAACGATAGCGGCTCCGGTCGGAGTGATCAGTTCGCCTTTGCGATCAACGCCTTGGGTGGGAAGTGATTCGAGGAGATAGGCGGTGGCGGGTGCGGGGACGGGCATCTTGCCGTGAGCGCAGTTAACAAATCCTGTGGAGATGGGGAGCGTGCCGCAGCTTAAACTGTCGATATTGAGTAGCTCGAGAGCGACGCAGGAGCCGAGCATATCGACGATGGAATCCACCGCGCCGACTTCGTGAAAATGAATCTTGTCGAGGGTGGTTTGATGCACGCGCGCTTCGGCTTCGCCAAGGCGAGTGACGACATCGCGGGCGCGCTCTTTGGCACGGTCGGCGACATCTAGGTGGTCGATCATGTGCATGATGTCGTGGTAGTTCGTGTGATGGTGGTGTGCGTGATCATGTGAATGCTCATGGCTGTGCTTGTGCTCATGATTGTGGTGGTGATCATGTGACCCGTGTTCATATGTGTGGACGTGGGTATGATCATGCTTTTCGCCAATAGCAACTTTGAGATCGATGGCACCGATGCCGTGGCGGGAAACCCGATCGACCGCCAACTCCCAAGGTTTTTCGGTTGGCAGGTTGCCCATGGCGGCGGTGATCGCTTCGGGTTTTGCGCCAAGATCAATCAGGGCTCCGAGAAACATATCGCCTGCGATGCCTGAGAACGGATCAATGTGTAGATGAATCTTCATATTGGACGATGATACACTTCAGATGCTGTTTTTGCATCGCGGTGCTGTCGTGTGCCGCAAGATGAATGAAAAATGTTCTGTAGGAGTCCGCAGCCATGTCTGATAGCCCTTCTTCCCCTCAATCGAATGATCCAGGTTCTGCTGGCCGTCCTCCTGTCAGCGGGCAGGGTGCCGTCACACCACCACCGATGCCGGCTGGTTACGTGCCTATTCCGATGGGCCCGCCGCCGAAGGATCGTGGTTGGGTGCGTAAGTTTCTTGGCACGTTGCTACTGTTTTCGATCTTGGCGAACCTGTATATGGGGTTCCTTTTGTCACAGGCACTTTCGTCTGGGCCGCGTGAGTCGGAGTACTTGCCGGGCACGACCGAGCAGCGCGTGGTGATCTTGCCAGTGATGGGAACGGTTGATGACAAGATGTATAAGTTCATGCGGAAGTCGCTGCTGAAGCTGCGTGAGGATAAGCCGGCTGCGATTGTGTTACGTGTGAATTCCGGTGGCGGATATGTCAGTTCTTCTGACCAAATTTGGCATGAGATTGTGAAATTCAAAAAAGAAACGGGCATCCCCATCGTCGCCTCCTTCGGCGGCGTTGCGGCGTCTGGTGCTTATTACATCTCCGCACCTGCGGATGCGATTGTCATCGAGCAGACCGGCATCACTGGCTCCATCGGCGTGATCGCACAAGGCTTCACCGTTAACGGCTTGCTCGAAAAAGTTGGTGTGACTCCCGAAACCATTACTTCCACCGATTCAATCGATAAGGATGAACTTTCAATTTTCAGAAAGTGGACCGAGAAGGATCGTGAGATCATGGTTGGTATTCTCGACAGTGCATACGAGCAGTTTGTGAAGGTGGTTTATGAGGGTCGTAAGAAAACAGAGATCGATGGAAAGACCCATGAGATGACCGAAGCACAGGTGCGCGAATTAGCTACAGGTGCAGTTTTCACCTCCAGCGAGGCGCTTGCTAATGGCTTGGTAGATGAAGTCGGCTATCTGGATGCTGCGATTAAAGTGGCTGCTCGCAAGGCAAACATGCCTGCAGATGTTGAGCCTCGTGTGACACAGATGTCTCAGGCACAGGGAGGGCTGCTGTCATTGCTGGGTGTAAAAGGACCGGAAATGCCAAAAATGGACGCCGAGCAGATCCGCAGCATGCTGATGGAGATGAGTGACACGCGCCTGGCATACCGTCTGGACCTGAGGTGACTTTCTCGCAAAAAATCATCGGATGGGATGGTCGCCTTTTTGTTGTGGGGCTGCTGGCATGGTGTTAAGATACTGTGAATTCAATCCATACGAATTTTTTATCGCTGAATAAGGTGCCCTCTGGTGCCGGATGAAAGGGTTAGATGAATGAGCTTACGTGAAAAACTGGATAACAACTCAGCTGTTGTTACGATCGTTGCTGTCGTTGTTTTGTTGTTGTCACTGATCATCATTGTAATGCAGATGACCGGTGGCGGTGGTCGAAGTAGTAACTCCATCACCGAGTATTATTACTTTGACATGAGCACCGGCAAGATTGTGACCGCGCCAGCTACAAGTTTCCCGCCAGTTAAGGGTGCGGACGGCAAAGAATCTTCTGTGCGTGCTTATATCTATGCATGTGGCGAATGCGGTTCGAGCTACACCGATCTGACTGCGGAGGAATTGGAATCGCAAGGTGCGTTCATCGCTTGGTTAGAAAAGTACCCACCAAAGATCAAGAAGAAGCTTCAGAATGCTGGTCCCGAAGCCATGATGGAACTTGAAATGATGGGCGGTGGCATGCTGGTTACCAAGGTCGGTAGCAAGAAGTGGGTGCCGCAGCAATCTAAGACCGGCTTCAAGCTTACACAGAGCATTAACACCAAGTGCCCAGACGGTCGTGCCCGTGCATGCTTCCCGTAAGTTTCTTGTGGGGATCAAATCTCTTTGTACACGAAGCTGATTCCATAGAATACCTCCCATGCTGGCCGATGATGGTTAGCATGGGTTTTTCTTTGGTGGGTCACATAATGACGGTATGAAGGTTGAGAGCATGACACAGATGCGGCCATTCGCGATTGGGTTTTTGATCTTATGGGGCGTGCTTGCCGGCTGCGCACCAACGGTTTATGAAAAACCAACGGAAGTATTACTGGATCGTAAGCGTCCAGGCAGGCTCCGTCATGAAGCTTTTGATCAATTGGTCCAGAACGGCACGACGGTTAAAGATCCCGCCTATAACAAAGCACTTTATCAATTGGTTTGGTCCGATCGTCATCCGATGGATTTGCGCATTCGCGCCGCCGAGATTCTCATTGAATCTGATGAAGAAACTTTTATTGAAACCAGTAAGACGCTGATTGCTGTTGTCGATCATTGGCCGATGCTTGAATATCTTTTTGCTAAGGCGATTGAACGCAATTGGCAGGGTTTTACTGTTAGTGCGGTGCATAGCTGGTCACGTCCTTCACAACGCTATGGCGATCACACTCGTCCTGAATGCGATCTGCTTCAAGCACTCAACCCCGGTACCTCCCCTGAGCGTGTTGCGTTCAATGTATTCGCAGGCTCTTATGGTCCGACGACCCTTCGGCAGCAAGTTGCTGCATGGCAATTGCTCTGCCGTATTACGACACAAGACAAACTTAAACTTTGGCTTAGTCGGCCGGAATTACAATCTGAGGTTGCGCGGAACCTGAGGCTTTGCCAAACATGGGTTGATCGTATGCCACGCAAACGTGAGGGGGTGCTGATGCTGAATCATCTTGCGCAGTCTAATCATGCGTTAGGCGGATCGGATCGTGTAACGGAGGCGATGGCAGAGTGGCCGCATGATTGGTTTGTAGATACAGAGGTGCGACATATCCCCGTGCTTGTCCGAGCCATGAGTCATCCGCCGATGAAAGATCCTCGCGACTTGCAACGCGATATTCTCGTTCGGCTTGAAAAACAGACCCGTTATGCTCGTATCGATCAACGGCATATGGAAGCCGAAAAACTCGAACATCAACTGGACAAGATCGCGCTGGCGGACTGGTTTGTGATGGCCGATGTGTTGCGTGCGATGGAGAGTTCAAGTGTACGTAGTGCCTTGTTTTTGCAGGCCGATCAGGATCTGTCAGAAACGCGCACCGAGTTAGGTGGCGTGCTCGGCTATGATGATTCAGGTCAGTTCAAGGTAATGCCGTTTGAACCCAAGATCATGGATCATGACCGCAAGTTCTACGCATCTGATCAACTTGTCGAAGCGATGTACACCAACTTAGCTCATTATCATTTCCACGCGCAGTCACATGACAACGATACCTACGCTGGGCCTGGGCGAGGCGATACTGCTTTTGCTTCACGTATGGAATCGCATGCGGTGGTGTTCAGTTTTATTGATCATGACACGCTGAATGTTGATTACTATCAGCCGAACGGCGCGGTGATTGATCTTGGTTGCATCAAGCGGCCGTAACATGTCTATCCATGTGTTGGATCAATCTTCATCGTGATCGTGGCACTTGTTGTATGCAAAATTGATCACGTGATCCATAAAAGCATGCGTATGCACCGGAGGCTCCTGATCCAGCGGTAATGGATTGGGTGCATTAAAGACATGGTTCGCATCAGGAATGATAATACGTACTGCTTGGTCGCCAGCTGCCTGTGCTAGATTCGCCGCTGCGATCGGTGGAATGGTTTCGTCATCATTCCCGTGGATGATGCACAAAGGTGAAGTGATTTGTGCTGCAGCTTTGACAGGATCAAATGATGCTGGGCTGTGGGTGATTTCCGAATACCATTCAAGCCCAACATAAAGATCCTGGCCTGTTCGCCCTGATGGTGAGAGCAATCGTCCTTCGGCTTTGATCTGTTTAATCTGTACTTCAGTCAGACCGCATGCTTCGTCCGGTGATGCAGCGGTTACGACTCCCGCAATTCTGGTCGCGAGATCATTTGCGGGCGCGCCTTGCAAACGTGCTACCGTTAAAAGTGTCGTAATCCCGCCCCGTGAATGTCCAAACGGCACGATCGGTAGGCCGCTTCCTTTAAGTTCACCTGTATCTACTGCGCTTAGGACAGTTGCAAGATCGCTTACTTGGCGATCCCAAGTGTCTTTTTCAAAGAGGTCTGGCCGCTCAAATGTTTCAATGTTGTTGGTCATGCCGGAGTGACTGAAGTTGTAGCGATGCACAATCAGATTCGATTGCGCACCTGCTTCGGCAAGTTGCGGGAAGAAACCATAGTCTTTGTAGCCTTTGAATCCGTGTGAGAGGACCAGTACACCGACCGGATCGCCTTGCGGGAAGTGTGTGTTGCCAAAAATGGGTTGGTTGCCAGAGCCGTTGAGTGTCCAATCGGTGATGTTTGCCATGACGTATCTCTGTTGTGTTTTAATGCGCGGGTAAAGAAAAACGAGCACTTCATAGGTGCTCGTTATTGTATGTTAATCATACTCTGGTTTCTTTAGGCAAGCCGTTTAATGATGGCGTCGGCGAATTGGTCGGTGGAGAGAGAGCCGCCGAGGTCGCCGGTCTTCTGGTCGTCAGCAAGCGTTTTGTTGTAAGCGGCTTTGATGTTTTCGGCGGCATCTTTGAAGGATTGTTCGCCGGTGGTTTCGTTGAGGTGGTTGAGCATCATGACGCCCGACATGAGCAGCGCGAGTGGGTTGGCAATGCCTTTGCCAGCGATATCAGGTGCTGAACCGTGGACCGCTTCAAAGACCGCGTCTTCATGCCCGATGTTGGAGCCGGGCACCACACCAAGTCCGCCGACGAGACCTGCGGCTAGATCAGAGACGACGTCGCCATAGAAGTTTTCCATTAGCAATACATCATACTTGGTCGGGTCTTGCACGAGCTTCATGCAACCTGCATCGATGATCTGTGTGTCGTAAGGGAGCGATGGAAATTCTGCACCGTGGATTTTCTCGACGGATTTAAGGAAGAGCCCGTCGGACATTTTCATGATATTGGCTTTGTGGAAGACGGTAAGGTGCTTGCGGTCGCGGTTCTGGATGTACTGAAACGCGCGGCGGGCGATGCGTTCTGTGCCGTTTTCAGTGGCCACTTTAAGCGAGGTGACAATGCCGGGAGCGACTTCGTTTTCAATACCGGAGTAAAGGCCTTCCGTGTTTTCGCGTACGATGACCAGATCGACATTCTCGAACCGTGTCGGCACACCTTCAAGGGACCGCACCGGACGGATTGCGGCAAACAGGTGAAGCTTCTTTCGGAGTTGTACATTGACGGAGGTGAACCCTTTGCCAACGGGTGTGGTGCAGGGACCTTTGAGCGCGACGTGATGCTTGCGGACGGAGTCGACGGTGTCTTGTGGCATGACATCATCGCCTTGTTCGAGAGCGGCAAGACCGGCCTGCTTCTCAATGTATTCAAGCGGTGCGCCCGCGGCGTCAAGTACTTTTAGTGTGGCTTTGGTGACTTCTGGCCCGATCCCGTCACCGGGGATAACTACGACAGGAAACTGACTGGACATCGCAATTCCTTTAACACAAACGGTTTGAAACAGTACGTCCCGGCGTCACGGTGGGCGTCGGGCAACACATGCAGGCGGGCCATGATCATCTGTGATCATGCCGACCGAGTCAAATAGCTCCGCAGATCAAGTCAAAGTTTGTATGGATCATAGGACTATGATGCGATGAAAAAAGCACACTCGGGTGCGAGTGTGCTTAATATGCAATGGGATGCGAGTTGTTTGTCAGGATTTAGTAGGCGGATTGGGTGGCCTGCTGAGCAGCGGCGCGTTCGCGGAGCTTATCGATAACGCTGCGGACTTCATCGGCCATGCGCGTGTTAGGGAAGTCGCGGATGATCTGTTCGCCGACACGGACCGCGCGTGCGTCGTCTTTTTCATGGACCGCCATTTTGAATTGAACACCGAGGTTATCACGTTTCTTGCCGATGACGCCACGGGCGATTTCGCGGAGTGGTTCGGCTTCGTCAGCAGTGAGATACTTATCCAAGACGACCATGAGATCATGAGCGCGATCAACATCTTTATCTGCTGCTGCTATGAACTCACGTTCGAGTTGATGCTTGTAGTCATCAAGTGCGGCGCGGACGCGATCAGGCATCGACTTGGCACGTTCGGATTCGGGGAAGAGACGGATGAGTTTTTGAGCGCCCTGCATCGCAAGCTCAAAGTCGTGTGCTTCGATGACAGTTTCGATCTGGGCGATGCCTTTGGTGATCTTCATTTCCATGTCGGCACGGCGGGCGGCATTGATCTGATCACGGAAGTTTTCAGATTCTTCGAGGTAGCCGTAGGTGCGGGACATTTCAGTGACCAGTGCGAGAGCAGCATCGAAGTTATGATTTGCGATATCAGCACGGATGGTTTTGCGAAGAGCTTCGATGTCGTGATGTCGGTAGGCAATCCGTTTCGCGGTGTCGGAGAGTAGGAGCCGTTCGTGGATTTTACCGAGGGAAGCGAGCAATTCATCTTGTGAGCCAGCGGCGGGTGTGGTGTTGCTTGCACCATTGGCGAGCCGGATGCTGCCGACGATGAGCGTGACGGTGCCTGCAAAACAGAGAACGACGGCAGGGAGAAAGACGAGGAAAGTTTGCACGACCTGCATGGCGGGTGTTTGCGGTGCTTCGACAGAGTAGATACCGAAGCGATCGGTCTCGATCGCCATGATGGCAAGGGTAAGGAGGAAGGCAGAGCAGACGAGGCAAACGAAGGAAAGCCGAAGAAGGCTGCCGGGTGTGGCGAATGCTTTTGCTTTGCTGGCGGTTTCTGCATCATCGTTGGTTTGGTTAGGGACGGGTGTCGGCTGGTCGGCCATGTTCAGGTCCTTTATTCAATGATGAATATTTCGATATGCGCTCACTCAGCATATGTGATGGATGATGTTCACGGGATCAATCACGATCCGGTGGATGTTCCGGAATTAACTTCCGGGAGTTGCTTCGCATGCGCCTTGGCCGCAGTCAAAGTGTGTTGGTACAAGACACATAAATTTGAGTGTGTCGTTGGAGGTGTTGCGGAACTGATGGGTTTCATTGGGTGGCATGAAGACGACGTCACCTTGTTTGATGGGGCGGATGGTGGAGCCGTTAGTGCCGCCGACGACTTGTCCTTCGCCAGAGACGATCATGACTTCGTGTTCATAGTTGTGTGAGTGTAGTGGGGTGTGGCCATGAGGCTGAACTTCGAAGAGACGCATAGAGAAAGTGGGTGCGCCATCATCGCGGCCGATCATGAGCTGCATCTTGACGCCCTTCGCGCCGGGGATGTCCATGTCCTGCTGGTTTACATTTTCGGGTTTTCTGACAAACATACGTCACCTTTTTGAAACAACCTTACCTATGTTGACATTGTAAGCTGGTAATGTCGTAAATACCAGATTAAACTCGGCTTAACAAAGCCATGCTAGACACAGATCATACGCTGAGATGAACGAAAAAACTCAATCAAACACAAGAGCTGCGAGAAAAATTGCGGCATACCTGATCGGCATCCTGCTTATGGTAAGTGCAGTGTTGTTTGCGTTACGTGGGGTGCGGCTGGATGTGCTTAGAGAAGCAGGGGTTTGGGAGATGCTGGGGATTGCGGTGGGTGTGTTGGGGAATCTGTTTTTGACGGGATGGCTGTTCTGGGTGATGACAATGTCGTTTGCTCCGCAGCCGCCGGTACAGTTTTGGCGGATGCAGCAGTTGATCGCGCTAAGTGGTTTGCTGAATTATGTGCCTGTGGTGCGGCCAGGGTTGTGGGGTAGGGCGGTTTATCTAAAAACATATCACAGTTTGGCGGTAAGTAAGTCGGTGTTGATTTTGCTGCTGGTGATGTTGGTGGGGGCGGTGACGTTTGGAGTGTTGGGATTAGGATTGCTCGCAGTGCAAGCGACTGCGAGCAATATGATGATGTCGGTTGGTGGATGGATAACCTTGGCAGGGTTGCTTTTGATAATGGCAGGATTGACGGATCGCGGTTTACGGTTAGTGGTGCGATTGATGCCATTGCGAATAGTGCGTGAAGTGGTTGTGCCGCAGCGGTGGGTAAACGCATGGTCGTGGGTGTTGTTGAAAGCTGTAGATTTATTTACGGCAGCATTTCGGTTGTGGATTGCTTTTGCGGTGATTGGTGAGAGTGTGAGTTATGAAGCGGCAGTGGTAGCAACTTGTGGATCACTGATGGTAAAGATGATTGGGCTTACACCGAATGGATTAGGCCTTTCGGAATGGGCGGTGGCGGGACTGACGGCAGCGATCACCCCAGCGGGCGCTGCGGCCGGCGCAGCTGCCGCACTGATTGATCGTGCAGTGGAGGTGTTAGTGATGTTGCCAGCAGGTTTGGGGAGTGGATGGTTGTTAAAACGCCATGTGGTGGAAATGAAAAACGCCGTGACCGATGTCTCAGACACGACGCCCTGATCGCAAGATTAAATGTTGTTTAGGATCAGCTGACGTTGATGGATTGCCAGCACTGCTTGCAGATAACATCATCAGTTGTTTTGTCGGCGGGCCAATTGAGTGGGTCGGTGGCAAGGGCAGCTTGTGCTGCATGCACACAACAGCCGCCAGGGGTGGTGTGTCCAAATTTGAAGGGGCGGTTGGGTTTGATGTTATGAATACAGTCGTTTGTGGTGAGTCGGACGGTGAAACTGCCTGTGTTTGATTGCCCGCCAGTTGCCGGTACAAGATCGGCGGCGGGCTGGTTAAAAGATTCGGTGTCACCCGATTCGCCCGAATAAAAGATATCGGATTCAGCATCCATAGCGAGGTTGGCTAGTTCGTCAGCGCGGACGTTTTTTTCCCGCCGAACGTGAATGAGTTTCCATGTGGGGAAGTGGGAGAGGAGTTTAACGGCACGTTGATAGAGTGGTTTGAGGTCGGGGGATTTGACGCGGTATTCGCCGTTGATTTGCTTGACCATCAGTTCGGAGTCAGAGTGGATGAGTAGATCTTTGGCTTTGAGTTCGGTAGCGGCTTCGAGACACTTGAGTAGGCCGTTGTATTCGGCTGAATTGTTGGTCATGTGTCCGAGAAAGTGGCCGGCCTCATAGATAAGTTTGTTGGTGTCCGCGTTTTTGATAACAACGCCTGCTGCTGCTGGACCAGGATTGCCACGTGCCCCGCCGTCAATGTGAATAGTGCATTTCATGTTATTCCGATCGGCATGTGGTGGGTGATGCGTTTAAGAATTTGGGTGTGATAACGAAGATGGATACGGAAGGCGATCATCATCACGCATGACACATAGTAGAGGATCACGGTCACATCGTAAGGCGATCTTGGTAGAAGTAAAATATGAATTATTGCGCGAAGGGTTATTTGCCGCCGAGGGTGACTTTTGCATCTTCCTTCAGAAATAAAATACGCCCGCAGGTCGGGCATGAAGTGATGGCATCTGGCTTGATGATGATGCTGTTGAGGCGCTCAATCGGGAGCTGGATAAAACAGCCGCCACATATGTATTCCTTGCGACGGGTGTCTTGCAATTCGACTTCGGCCATGGCTTCACCGTCGTGCTCATAAATAAGCCGTTCAAAAGTAGCGAGCGTGTCAGCGGGGATTTTGCCAGCGGCAGTATCACGTTCTGCCTGGACTTGATCTAAACGATCTCCGACGGCTTCACGGGCTTCCTTGACGTCTTTTTCAGAATTTTCAACGAGCTTGCGTTGCTGATCAGACTGTTCGTTCAGTTCTTCAAATTTCTTGGTTGATTCCTCGACCGCGTTGATGCTTTCGAGTGCTTCGTCTTCTGCCTTAGATTTGTCAATCTTGAGAGTGTTCACTTCGACGAGCAGAGCGGAGTATTCTTTGTTGTTGGTGACCGCGTTCATATTGTTGCGGGCTTCGGTGATGCGGGTTTCGATTTCGTCAGATTGTTTTTCCATCGTTGCGGCATGTGCTTGCTGGTGCCTGAGCTGATCGCCGATTTCGGTGGACTGTTGTACGAGCTGTCCCAGCTTGCGCTGTTGAGCGGCTTGGCGACGGAGCGCGGCATCAAGCCGGCTGCGAAGCCCACGAAGTTGCTGATCGAGAAGGAACAGTTCGTATAGATTTTCCTGAAGCGACAAGATGCATTCTCCGAAAGTAATGTTGCTACAAGATAATATAGCAAAAGACAGGGGCCGGGCGAGCCGAGGGCTTGTTGTATGTGAGATTTCTGCCTGACGGGGTGATGAGATTGCTTGCGGTGTGGCTGTGTGAGCGACAAAACCGGCCTTGAATGGACCGCAAGGGTGATTGATTCAGCTGCGGGGAAAAGTGTGCAGGTTTGAACGAATGGCTGATCTTGATATAATTTTCCGTCTCAAAGTGATTGGGGCAGTAGCTCAGTTGGGAGAGCGTTGCACTGGCAGTGCAAAGGTCAGGGGTTCGAGCCCCCTCTGCTCCATTACAAAGAAACCGTGGTCATTCGTGACAGCGGTTTTTCTGTGCGCGGATTAATTGCGGATGATGCATTGAAACAAAAGCATCCCTCGTTTGAAAGGAATGCTTTGATATTTGTGCATTGTAGAATGGCTCAGGTGGGACTCGAACTGAGCAGCATAAAGGGCCAGAAAAGCAGGGGGTTACATAAAACGACAAATCAAAGTGGTGCAATATCCGGTGCAGTTGCTGCGCCGGCGGATGTGGTTGTGTCTGTTCTCGATTGCTTCATGGCTCATGAACAGGCGGCAATCCTGCGGGAGCTTCGAGAGTTAGCGGCCTTGCCGATCGGCGAGCGTGAACGACGTTTGAAGCGTGGCATATTCAAAGCATGAACAACACCCCAACGGTTGCGAACGCCGGCGGCGGTCGTTGTGGATGAGCAAAAAGGATGCTGGCATAAAACAAGCCGCGACTGGTGGAGCAGTGCGGCTTAGATCAAAGGATGAATCCCATGATTACTAACAACAATGTATCGGAAGAAGTTTGTGAAGTCGAGGAAACCACCACAAAGGATGTGACCAAGGAGATGCGGACCAATTATCCTGTCGAGCAGCTCGGAGCATTAAGTGGCGAGATGTTTTTAGCGAAGCGGCGGTATGGTGGAAGAAGGTTATTTGCGTGGATCGGTGATGTTGAGTGGGGGATCATATTGGGTGATGATGATGCGTTTATGAGGGGGCAACATTATCGCATCAACACTGCTCGTCAGCGAATCGAGATTAATGAGCGATTGGACGAAACCCGGCGATGGGTGGCGGTTGCCCAGGCAGTGGGAGCGATCTTCGTGGGCGAGTTTGGTGTCAGGCGGCCTCACATCCCGTTTGATGAGCGAGTGATTCAGGAGGTGTGCTGTATGCGAGCAGATGCAGAAAATGCCGATGATGTGACTGACGCAATCCTGTCAGTATTGGGAAGTGAGCCGGCGACTGTCCAGAAAATAAGTAATGCAACCGCGTTATCAGAGCGACATATCAAGTACATGCTGCGGCCTGATGGTGCTCTCCGGCGACTGTGCGGTGTTCGTGAATTGGTCGAAGGGGAAGAAGGTAAGCAAATCAAGCAATATGCACTCTCTGCTCAATAGTTACGAATGCGCTTTTGAGATTTCATATATGCATCAAGATCGTATTTGTCGTAGTGGTACTGTCCACCCAACTTTATATATGGGAAAGTTTTATCAGCCTTGAGCCTGTAAAGCGATCTGACGCTTATATCTAGATACGTTGCCGCGTTGGTATGGTTGAGGTAACGAGCTGTAACCGTTGATTTAGTTGTTTCCTTGTTTTGCATAGATTGACCTCGAAGTACCTCTGTTGTTAGTGATGAGACTTAGCGAGCTCCAATCCGCTTATTAGATTTCATGTAGGCATCAAGATCGTGCTTATCATATCTAATTCTTCCTCCAAGCTTTATGTAGGGAAGCTCTCGGTTTGCTTTGAGCATATGAAGTGTGCGCTCAGATGTTTCCAAGTAGATCGCAGCAGATCTGTGTGTCAGATAACGGGTTTCAATCATTGATTTCATTGATATTTGATTGCTCATTATGCGACCTCGCTGCTAGTTGGTTCAGGATGATTCGGGCTATATGCATAGTTGTAAAAGAAAGCCGCTCTTATGCCAATTGGAGATTGCCGCACCTACTTGCATGGTTTCGCGCATTTTCTGGGCGATCCAGGGGGTGGGGGGTGAAAATCACGAAGCAGCGCAGATCTGTATACCGATTGGTTAGCTTCGCGTTTTTTTCAGCGAGTTTTGACATAGGGGGGTTACTAATCAGGAGTTAGATGATTTGGGAAAGCGTGGTCCAAAACCAAAAGCTAAAAAGCAGCCGGCAAGTAAGGTGAAAATTCCGACCTGTCCGACGTGGTTGGGTGCGACGGGGAAACGGTACTGGAAATGCATCACCACAAACATGCTTCAACGTGGCACCATCACTGACGAGTACCGCGAATTAATTGGGCTGTTTTGTGAACCAAATGAAAATCATCTGGGATCTATACGATTGACTAGCTTTCGTCCTACACAAGACGGCGGCTTGCAATTTGCAAATCGTGTGAGCACTACAGGCGATTTGATGAATCGCGCGTGCGAGTAAAGTGCGGTGCCGATCCCTAATAATAGATAGAAAGTAATAAAAACATGGCGTGCCCTTGGAGGTGACGCCATGTTTAACTCCATGAGCAAGCGAAGGTCATGGGCTCTTGTAATGTGTATGTTTCGTAATAAATGAAGGTCTAGAAGCTGATTCTAATACCTGCATAGACGTTGTTGACGATGAAGTCGTCTGGCGTAAACTCCACGTTGTACTGCAACGTAAAGCTCACCGGCGCTTCGTGGCTGATGCCCACAAGGTTCACGCCGATCAAACCCGAGTCACGTCCGGGGCCGATGCCGGTGTAGCTGAACGATTCGCCGCCAGCTGGCACGCCCACGTCAACCGTGTTGATTGGATCCAAATATTCGTGCTCCCAGAACCCAACCAACTCCGGCACGAACAGCATCGCTGGCGTGTCATATTCATAGGTCGCCCGGAAGCCCAAACGTGAGACGAACGAGTTGCCATTAAAGGCGCCCACATCAAGGTTCAAACTGTCAGCACCCGTCTCACTGTGCGAACCAATCTGCAGGTTCACCCACTGCAGGGCCAGCTGCGGACCAAAGCCCCAATTGCCCTTCTTGAATTCGTAGCCACCGGTGGCAAGTGTTTGCAGGTAGAAGCCGGTCGGATCGGACTCAGCAACGCGATCAACGGTACCAAAACGAATACGTCGGTTGTTTTCATAGAAGTTCACGCCGCCACCGAAGAGGCCGGAGGCATAGAAGCCTTCTTCATTAAACCATGTCATATACATGCCGGTGTTGATGCTGTTGAACGAGTTGGTGCCCTGCCCGTTGTCAACCGTCACGCCGGTGTTGGAGTAACCGACGAAGGCGCCTGCTGCAAGTGTGTCAAGCACACGGTAATCAAAGCCGAAGGTGACGCCGCCGGTGTTGAAGTTGTAGCCCGCCTGGCTGGAGGTTGAATCGTAGTCGCCGAAGGTGCCGAAGCCGTTCACCCACGCGCCCCAGATGTCTTTCTCTGCGCCTGTAAATCGAGCGGTTTCCTGCTGCTGCTCGAGTGTTTCCTGCGCCTGCATCGCAAGCATCATGGCGAACTCAGGGTCCGCGGAGTCATTGATGCTGGCGTTGTCGGGTGTGTTCACGCCCAGGTTGTTGGACCAGAGCTTGGGCAGACCGTTACGCAGTTCGTTGAAGCGGCCGTTGAAGTTGTTGTTCTGAACGTCGATGCCTTTGAACGTGGCTTCAGCTTGTGGCACCAGGTAGTTCGGCACGATCTGTTCGAACGCGACGACCAAGTTGTTGCCGGTCTGGTTCTCGAGTTGCGCGATGACGGTGGCCATGTCGCCGGTGGGCGAGTTGTTGGCGATGCGTGTGAATGCTTCGGCAGCAAAAACAAGATTGCGAGCGGTGACGGTGTTGGCAAAATCAGCGGTGGCTGCGTTGAGCGTCACCGTAATATCATTGGCGTTGTAAGTGGCAGTGGCTTCAAAGCCCGCGATGTCGTCGAGGATCGTTGCAAACGTGCCGCTCACACCGCCATCGGCATCAAGAATGGTGAATGTATCACCATCAGTGGCTGAATAACCCCCAAGGCCGATCACGTTGAGCGTGCCGTCAATGGCAGCCGTACCAGTGACATCAATAAAGTCATTACCGGTACCGGGACCAGCAGTGGAAGCGATCTCCATGTCATAGATACTGGTGCTATTCAGTGTGAGATTGCCGCCGACGATCATGGTACCGGGGCTGTTGCCGGGCGACACGGTGCCGGAGTTGATGAAGTTGCCCGCAAAGTTCATCGCACCACTGAGTGTTCCGCCGCTAGCCACATTGACATTCGCACTCGCCATCGTACCATTGATAATCAACGTGCCAGCGTTGACTGTCGTATCACCGGTATAGGTGTTGTTGCTGTTACTCAAAGTGAGGGTGCCGCTACCTTCTTTGGTGACCCCACCATCACCGCTGATAACACCGGTCAGTTCCATATCGTTGCTGCCGCTGGCTGTGAGTGTGTTGCCGGAACCGATACTGATCGCATTGCCAACGGATCGTGCATCGTCATTCGACTGGAATGACGCATTACTGATGACTGAAAGACCGCCTGTTCCAAAGGCGTTGTCATTGCCAAGGATCACCTCGCCACCTGACAAGAAGGTTGTACCGCTATACGTATTGTTCCCTGTCAGTAAAACCGTACTATTTGCAAGTGTAGCTAAAGAGCCGCTACCACTGAGATCGCCTGAGAGTGTAAGCTGATTAGTGCCGCTAATAGTAAGAAAATTGCTGGACGATAGAATGAAATTATTACTGACATTGCGTGAATCATTATCTGATTGAATCTGTACTGAATCCGCTACAGTCACACTCCCTGTTCCAAATGCATTATCATTAGCGAGGATAGTGAGGCCATCTTCCAACGTGGTGCCGCCACTATATGTATTGTTACCACTGAGCGTAACAATATCCTGAATAGAATTCGTTAAGATGCGCAAAGTACCACTACCACTCATAATGCCAGAAAATTCAATGCTATTACCACCAGTTACAGTCAGGATCTGGCCCCCGTCAATACTGAAAGTATTACTGACCACACGCGAATCATCATTCGATCGTATGACTGAATTACTCGTGACTGATACATTACCTGTACCTAGCGCATTGTCATGACCAAGTACGAGTACGCCATCGGATAAGATCGTATCACCTGAGTATGTATTATTGCCTGTGACTGTAAGTATGTTACTTGATGTTCTCGCTAACGCACCATCACCACTGATCACACCTGAAAGTGTAAAATCAAAACTACCATTCACCGCCAGTGTATTGCTTGAACCGATGCTGATATTATTCCCAATTATTCGCGAAAAAGCATCTGATTGAATTGCTGCATCACCCGTGACTGAAAGATTGCCTGTCCCCAAAGCATCATCATCGCCCAGAACAACTGTCCCGCCCGATAAAGTGGTGCCACCGGTGTAGGTGTTGTTACCGCGGAGAGTGACATCATCCTCATCGGCAAGCATCCCTATGCCTAAGCTACCATCACCACTGATCACACCAGAGAGTGCAAGATCATTCAACCCGACCACGGTCAGCGTCTGGCCAGTGCTGATGCCGATCGCATTGCCAACAGACCTTGCATCATCATCCGATCGAATGTTTGAATTACCGGTGACACTTAAAGCACCTGTTCCGAGCGCATTATCGTTAGCAAGTTCGATTGTACCTGAGGCGAGCGTGGTACCACCGGTGAATGTGTTATTGCCACTGAGAGTGGCATCATCCTCAGGTGCATCCATCCCTACGCTTAAGTTACCATCGCCGCTGATCACACCTGTAAGCTCAAGATCATTACTGCCGCTCACAGTCAGCGTGTTACCAGAACTAATACTGACAGTATTGCTGATCGTTCTGTCATCACTGTTTGATTGAATTGCTGCGTCATCGTCTACAGAAAGGTTGCCTGTTCCCACAGCATTATTATTGCCAAGGATTAAAGTGCTTCCTAATAATGTTGTTCCACCGGAGTACGTATTCACACCACTAAGTGTTAACGCATCACTGGCTGAATCCATCCCCACCGCCAAACTTCCAGAACCACTGATCACGCCGGATAGTTCTAGGTTATTGCTCCCCTCCACATTCAGCGTGCGACCTGAAGCAACCGTAACCGTATTACCAACGGATCTGTCATCATCATCTGATTGAATACTGGCACTGGTCGCGATTACAAGCGAATCCGTACCAAGAGCATTATCATTACCAAGAATAAGAGTGCCATTGCCGATAATTGCTGTCCCACCGGTATACGTATTGTTCCCTGAAAGTGTCACTGTATTGGGGCCAAGAAGCTCAACATTCCCTCCGGTTCCAGAGATAACACCAGAGACTTCAATGCCGGCCAAACCATCTATTACAAGAGCGATCCCTCCACTATCACTAAGATCTACATTACCTGATACAAATACATTCCCAGTGATGGATTCAAGTCCTAGCTCAGCACCTGTTCCGATCAAATCAACATCAATCGTCATCGAGCCATTTTTTGCATTTTCGATGATCATGCCGTCATTAAATGTAAATGAGCCGGTTCCGGTTAGTGTGAGATCGCCGTCCGTACCTGTGCTGCTAAAGGTGAGATCATTTATATTTATGTAGCTTAGATCGATCCCAGTTAAGGTGAATGGCGAAGCCCCATTACCGGACTGTATAGTGATAACACCATCTACATTCGTAGCTGGAGCACTCCCACCAGCCCAGTTACTATCCACGGTCCAAACGTTGCTTGTACCGCCAGTAAAAGTAACATCCGCTGCGTGTAGCTGTGCAATACCAAACATGCATAAGCATGTAACACCCATTAGTCTGTATGCCATACCAATCACCTATATTTTCATCAACGTATTGTTAAAACGAATGAAAATCAGAACCCCAAGTATCAATCAAAACGAGTACAAATAAATCGTGATAAGCGAATTAAAAAGTAGACAAGCTAAGCCATTGCTTAGTCGTCATTAGAGCGAATCCAGCGTTAAAAACATGTCAACCTAATAATTTAAAGAGATGCCACGGAAATGTGATGTATTGAGTTGCTTAAAAATAAGTAAACGCATCCAGTAATATAGCATGCAGATTCTTTTCTTGCTTTGCTAAAAAACATTACTATCGATAAGCGGCTAAATCATAAGCGATTCAAAAAGGCGGCGCTCATTTTAAGGATGCCAAGGGATTGTGATTTTAGGCATTGTTGTGGCCTTCGCTTCGATAATACGGCCATCTGACCTAGTACCATGCAGCCTACCGCGCCACCGCCAGCAATGAGGAACGCATGTATTACCAGATAATCAATAATCGTCATTACTAAAACGTCAAAAATGTCAATTTAATTGCAAATAAAAAACCGACGCTCCCTGCTTAAAAACGCCGGTCCAGACAGGCTGTAATTACTTATACGAATCACCCGACGCTGCACCAAGAATGCAGCAGAAATGAAGTATAAGGCCCGGCAATATCAACAGAACATAGCCGATCATGACAACCATAAACCAAGCTATGCCATTAAATATTTGACCTTTGTACATTTGACCAAGACCCGGGATCAGAAAGCTTAAAACTGCTGCTACGCCGGGACTCCACCGCTGTACGGGTGCTTGGTTCTGTTGAATTATGATCTGCTGCGTGAATTGAGGTTGCTGTGGCTGTTGCGGATTGTTTGGAGGTGGCTGGATAGGTGCAGCTGGTGGCGTGGCCTCGACATAGTTCGCCACCTGTGGCCTTGGTGGGACGTAATCAACAACTGCCGTAGCGGTGGGTTGAGCTTGGGTGCTGCTTGGAACGCTAATTTTTGTAACTCGCACGCCCTTCTCTTCAGCTCGTGTCTTCGCTGCTTCAGGCGAAGGTGCTTCAATCTCAAACTTCACTTCAAGCCCATTAAGTATTCCTCGAACTCGATATTGCATGAACATACTCCTATTCGTAATAGGCGTTCATAATCTGCAGCATGATCCTGTAGAACTAAACCACAATTCTTCAATTGATCATCAAACTCTTACCGTTGATCTGGCTTGGACGCAAACTCGGTCGCATCATAATCACGCACAAAATCATCCTCGGTACCGAAATTGCCATCAAACCCCGCATCGGTGATCGTGTAGGTACTTTGGCCTGTCACTTCGTATTTATATTCACTCAAATCAAGGCCACTCTCGGTGAGTATCATCGCCCCCGCAGCCGCATCTGGCAATGCGCCAGTTTCCTCATACACATCAGTGATTGTCATGTTTGCCCTTGTGATCTCGATCGTATCTGACAACGCTACGGCAGCCGCACCCAGCCCCAGTATCGCAAGAATAAATCCACCAAATACTACCACTACCAACAAACCCAACAACGATCCAATTCCACCGATGATCGCCCCTGCAACAGCCAGTCCTTTAGGATTGCCTTTAAGTGCAATCAGACTAATGATAAATCCAATCGGGCAAAGCAGCCCGCCAATTACCCACCCCAAAAGCGATAAAACAAATCCCACTGTACCTAAGCTATTTGATTGTGGTGTATGTGCGGGTATGTATGTTTGCTGTTCCTGCATTTGTGTCATTATGTTGCTCCCAGATAAGGTGATTTATTGTTGTGTATTAATCAATGATTCTTCAGATCGTGCCGAAAATGGCGGGTTTTGAAGGCCGGATTGAATACTACTGTAGTATCTGCCTGAAAAAATAAAACTTCTTGCTAGGCCATCAATTCCGGGGAAAAGTGACCTCGCATCAATTCCCATTGAATACAGTTTCGCCATTAATTGGGTACGTAAATCTGCGTTATTAGGGACAGTGAATTTAATCAATGGATTTTCGTAAGGGAGTTCTAGTTTTTGAAAAAAACGTCGGTCTGTTAATAACTCAAAATTTGGAAATCTATCAGTGTCCAACCCAAGCTCAGTACATAAATTTCTCTCAAAAGACAGAATAGAAATTTCTGGATATAGAAATACACCTTGTTGAAGTGATTGTCTATCACATAAAAAATCCGGCTCTACAGGCAGTATGCCCTCGTTGGCCCCATAATCAAACCGCGGCAATTTATTAATGATTTTATGGGCCCGCATGTATTGATGAGTAGCTCCATCCTTATCTTGCGGTGCACCTTTACTATCTAAATTCTTAAATAGTGGATTGCAACTTACCGCATAAACTGCCGCTTCCGTCGTGGTGTTTTCAATTGCAAAAAACAGTGCAATAGCTAGAGATTTAGTGAAATCTAATAATCGTGTTGGGCCGCCGTAGTGCTGAATCAATGCAAGCCAATCAACTCTATTTTCTTTCTCTGGCAAGTGATTTAGATATTGATGCGCCTGTCTCCTAAAGTCGTCTAAAATAAACCACTCAAGATGAGGAATCTCCACCTGCTCAAACTGTTTAGCTACTCGCTCAATCTTAGTAGATAACGGCCAACTCGCATCAGCTTGCCCACGAAATACATACTTATGGTTAAGCAGATCGTTTAAATAATAGAAGTCATCCCAGTTCGTAATTTTATATTCATAAAACATACAAAACGCCTCGTTCAGGGGCTCCAGCCCAATTTCTTTAATAGCTTACGCCTAACCCTTAAAGCTTGTACTTCGTTGTCATCTATTTCGCCGTCCATCGTCACCTCTGCAATGAGGTCAGCATAGATAAGTGCATGAGCAGATCGAATCTGCCCAATGGTTAGGTTTTTCTTTAGCTTACGAGCAAACCATCTCTCTTTTAGTGATAGCTTGCCGTCCATGACCGCCAACGTCACCAACTCGCAGTAATCTGCGTACAGGCCGGTTCTTGATGCGGCTTTCTTCTTTGTTGCGGTAGCAGTTCCGCCCCCACCCTTACCTCGCTTGTACGGCGACACGACTCCATCAGCCAAGGTCGACTCGTATTTGGGTTTGAATTTCTTACGAGTGTCGTAAATGTTGAGGATGCGATCGAGACGGAATGTTCGCCAATCATCTTCGGGCTCCACTTGCCAGCAGCGAATTAACAACGCGCCTGCCTGCGAATGAACCAATGAATACATTTCAACAATACGTTCTGATGGAGCAGTTTCTGTAGGCTTTTGATAAACAATGCGCGCGAGATGGCCTTTGCTTGAGATTGCAGTAGCTTTCTCGAAAATTTGATCTTGCTTAGACAAACCAAGAGCACCCAGAATCAGGACATATAACTATTTCAAAATGCGCACGGCATTTGATCATAACCGAATGATTCTGAAGCGAAAGACCCGCTAGTGCCAACTACATGACACTCCTTAGATTTAACCTGTAGGTTGGGTTAACCGACATGAATCTATTTAGGGAGGTTTGAAGTGGAGAAAGCTTTCGGTGGTGTGTGGCGTGTTATGTCATTTCTTTTTGAGCTTGCCAGCCTTGAGGGTGAGGTTGAAAACGTTGAGGATAGATTCAATGTTCTTTCCGGACATTTCGCCGTGGCTTTCTTTTGTGTAGCACGCTAACTCGTCGATTGTTTGATGCGCATACATACCCAGACCCAAGCTATCGTAGGAAAGCATTATTATATCGGTTAGGAAGTTTATTGTTGAGAAGATGACATGAGAAAGTAAAGTGTGCATATGGGCGCTGCCGGCCAGCAGCGAACGGTTCAGCAGAGGGTGACCTATCACCTACGGGCCTCCCTCTCTGAATCGGTTCCCGAAGAAAGTAGGTGAAAAATGAATCAAAGTGATTGGGCATGCCGTCGAGTTAAAGCTTTGCGAGATGAGTTAGTTGCGTTTCGCGCTAATCTACTTGGGACAATTGAAATATCCGCAGTGGATTGGCAGTCATTGCCAAAGAATGAGGCAAGTACGGCAAACAGATTGTTAAATTCTATGACGAATTATGTTATTTGTGATTCGCAAATGCTAAACCATCCTGCAGCATTATCAGATCAACTTCAACTTATTGCATATGATGCCTCACAAGGAGGGATGTTTGTTTATGGTAGTGGAAATGTAGGTTGTTACAGTTTTCTTCATTTTGACAGTTTGATGGTGGAATTCGAATATTTGTTTCAACAGATTGGGCATACAACATCATATCATTGGCGAGACTGGCGATGGCATGGTGCGCATTGGATGAATCGACTTTATTATTATCTGGAGCAGATATATTTAAGCGATGGATGTACCCTCGAAGATATGGAATATGGGCTATATTTTCGAAATGAGGTTGATTATGGGGCAATCAAGATAAGCAAAAGAAATTGTCAATTTAGTTCACATTATCAGTGGAGAGAAACACAAGGCCGATTTGTACCGCCGGCTTTTAATATTTTAAGTGAAGATGATGTAATTGAAATCAGTAGTAATTTGAAATTATACGAGCAAAATCATACACGAAGCGTGGTTTTCCAGATTGATGTTATTAGAGTGGCAATTTCATTACTAGATGATTGGTTGGCGGCTGAGCCTGCAGTCATGGAATGGATGATAGAAAGTGATATGGATAAACCAAGTTTCGTGTCTAATATGAAACGACGCAATGAAAAGAATTTTCAGTTTGATATTGATGGATTTGATGTCTGGCAGAAGGCCAGCTTTTTTACTGTACTCGGTTCTTCGTTAAATATTAGCGCTGAATGTTTGAGAAAAGCTGGTTCGGATGGACGCATACAACGAAAGCGGAAGACCTCAGGAGGAAGATGGTTCTATAACCTAGAAGATGTGCGGGCTGAATGGCCAGAGGAAATGGCCGCCATACTTAAAGCTAAATCAAAATAATCGCGGAAATAAACGGAAAAAGAGAAACGAAAACGGAAAAGTGTTCTGGGGTATATTGCAGGGGTTTTTCAATGTGGCAATATGCCGCTATGGAAAACAGGCCAAAATACATAGACGTTACGGCTTTGGCGTCGCTCTTGGGGTTGCCTAGGGAATGGGTATCTAAGGAAGCCAAAGCGGGGCGAATACCACACATACAAGCAGGTAGACGATTGCTGTTTCATCCCGAAGCAGTTGAGGAAGCATTGCTTGCACGTACAGAAAATGGCTCCTCGGAGGTGATGCGATGACGCTTGAATCTGCGATTCGGTGGTTGTTTGTCGATGCGCTGTTGCGGCATGGCGTGGCTACGTTCGATGATGTGCGGCTGCGGATTAGGATTCTGCCGAGCTACAACAAAAACCGGCTGGGGAGTATTCCGCGACGAATGCATGAGCATGGGCTGATTGTTCCCGTAGCGGCGGTGGCATCTAAGTTGTCGAGCCGGCGAGGGAGTTATTCGACTTCATGGCGGCTGGTTAATCTGCCAGCATTGAAGCGTATTTATGTTGAACATGCTGAGGCAGATTTGGGGGCATATCTCGCCGAAGATCCGCAATTTGAACTATTCAGTTTTACAGATGAAGAAAAAACCGCCGTTGACGCCGGCGGCGTAGATCACCAAACGCTCCCGCTCGGAGAGAATGGAGTTATTTGTCGTAATGCCTAAACAAATAATACAAACAGAATGGAATCCAAGCAAGCAGAACCCGAATGCCCTTTTGCTAGATGCGGAAGACGTAGCGGGCTTGCTGGGGTGTTGCTCGAAAACGGTTCGCGGGCTTGCCAAAGCGGGCAAGATCAAGAGTGTGCGGCTTGGCAGGCTCCGGAAATTTACTCGTAGAGCGGTCGAGGACTTCATATCACAAGCAGAAGCCGTCGGCGGATCGGTGGAGGAGTAGGTATGACTGTGAATCCCAGTCAATTTGGGAAGCTGCTCTATGCGCCTGTGGCGAATGGTTTGATTGCAAAGCTGAAGGATTCAGATGTGCGGACGTTGTATGTCTTGACGGCCCATGTTAGTGGTAACGGTTGGACTGCTCGACCGAGTGTAGAACGACTGGCGAGGTTGTCCGGGCTTGGTGAGAGAACGGTTCAGCGGGCTTTGAGGCGGCTAACAATGGCGGGACTTGTTGAGGTGATTCAATCGAGGGGGCGGAAGCCGAATGTATATCGAGTCGTTACCAACCCCGTCACAGTTATGACGGGGTTAGATGATGCTCAACCCCGTCACCAACGTACATCAACCCTGTCACTGCAAGCCCCCAACCCCGTCACTGGAGTACCTCAACCCTGTCAGAGCTGTGACATCCAAACAGAAGAACAGAGAGAACAGAAAGAACAGAGGGAAGAAGTTGTTGTTGGTGATGGTGTAGATGGGGTTTGGAAGATTGCGGAGCGCGTTGGTGTGAAGGAGCCGGGGCTGTCGGCCATTGTTCAATCAGGCATCACGGCGCAGGGGTTGATTGTGCGGGCAGTGAATGCCCCGGACGGCGTCGGGAACCTTGCGGGGTATTTGGTCAATGAAGCAAAGAGAGCGGTAGAAGAAGGTGATGCGCTGCCGGCGATAACTACGCTAAATATTCGGGATGCAGTGCGAAAAGGTTGGGTTGAAACAATAAATGGGCATCGGCTTGCAGATGGAGTAGCCGCGAAATTCAATGAGCAAGGTGTATATGTCTATCGGGGCGGCACATTGCAAGAAACGATTTGGGCTGAACAGATGCAAGGAATAGTGTTGTCGTAGTGGTAGGGTTATTCAGTGAGTTGAAAGAGGTATTAGGACAATAAATTTGAATAAACCGGATATAAATTTGAGTTTTTGGCATGTTTATTTTGGTAGAAAACGACGTTTTGAGGGCTGTGAGCCGGGTTTCTTGTCCCTTTTTTCCAAAAAAGTGGTGCGCGATTAAAAAGAGGAGGGCAGGCGGTGAAGCGGAGCCGGCAGTTTGGGATTTTCCATACCCCCTCCCACCGTCAGTATTACGTTAATTGGTACTTGTATTAAATACACGTATAAGGTAGGGTAATGTCATGACACAGCGAGAATACAAAGAATTTTCAGATCAGATTCGAGAGAAGGTGGCAAGCTCTAAGTTTACAAAGTATGCCATTTCAAAAGAGACAGGAATCCCTCAGCCTACACTATCCCGTTTCGAGAGGGGTGAGGCATTCTTGGGTGAGCGAAACCTAAACAAGCTGGCGAAGTTGTTGGGATTGGGAGTGAAGGGCGGTAAGTGAATTGTGGGTTGAACAATAAACGCCGGCGGTGATGAGTCGGAATGCGAGGAAATAACGAGATGAGCAGCATATCAACTAACAAGCAAACAGGCGGGCGAAAAATACAGTTTTCGCTTGATGGTCGCCGGCGGAAGTCGTTACGGCTGGGTGCGGTGACGTTGAGGCAGGCGCAGACGGTGAGGGGTTATGTGGATGATTTGGTGCATTCTCATAAAACATCAACAGCGCCCAAGGATAAAACGCTGCAATGGCTGGGCGAACTCAGCGACGATATGTACGATCGTATTGCGGCAACGGGTTTGATCCCGCAGCGAGTGCGGGCGACGTTGGGAGACTTTACCCGGCAGCACATCGACTCCCGAAAGGTTGAGTTGAAGCATTCAACGGTGCAGGTATTTGAGCGGGCGAGGAATCACCTGATAGCGCATTTCGGTGAAGAAAGACCGATTCATGAGATTACCGCCGGCGATGCTGATGTATTCTGGTTATACATGGCCGAGGCTGGTCTTGCTCAGGCAACGGCGAGGAAGATGATTCAGCGATGCAAGCAGTTTATGAATGCGGCAATGCGGCAAGGGTTGGTGACTGAAAACCCGTTTGCTGATTTGAAGTCGAGCGCAACACGAAACGCAAAGCGCATGCGATTCATCACGCAGCAGACGATTGAGAAGGTGATTCAAGCTGTACCTGATGCAGAGTGGCGGTTGATTATTGCGCTGGCTCGATACGGTGGACTCAGAACTCCCTCAGAAACGCTCTTGCTGCGTTGGTGTGATGTGGACTGGGACAAGGGGGTGATGAAGGTACGAAGCCCTAAGACGGAGGCACATGAGGACGGAGAGAGCCGCTACATTCCAATCTTCAAAGAGTTGTACCCGTATTTGCGGGAAGCGTTTGAGTTGGCAGAGCCGGGGAGCCTGCATTGCATCACCCGTTATCGCGATTCCAATGCAAACCTACGGACTCAGTTTTTGCGAATCATTGATCGAGCAGGTGTGAAGGAATGGCCGAAGCTGTTTCAGAATCTGCGGTCCTCCAGAGCGTCGGAATTGGCCAAGCAATACCCGATGCACATGCTTGTTGAATGGATGGGTCACACGGTCGAAGTGAGCTTGAAGCACTACATGCAAGCAACAGAAGATGACTTCAAAGCAGCGTCGTATCTTGGCGGTGAAGAGGCGGTGCAATATCCGGTGCAGAACTTGCGCCCGTTCGGTGGAAGTAAGGGGAATGAAGGGGAAGGCGACAATGATGAAATCCGCTCTATTCCGCTAGAATCTCAGAAAGTGCAACATATTGCCAATAAAGAAGTTACGGGAATGGCTCAGGTGGGACTCGAACCCACACTTGTGCGATTTTAAGTCGCATGCCTCTGCCAATTGGGCTACTGAGCCGAGGGGTTGTTTAGGTTGAGGATTTTATCAAGATTCGTGCAGACGTGCATCTATCCAGAAAATAATACACGCCGATGAGGTTTAATACCATCGACGTGCATCGTTCATTTTCTGATTTTTTATATATTCGGAATGTTTACTTTTGCTGAAATACGCCTTCTAGTTGCAGCTTCAATACAGGGACGACTTGATTTAGCTTGTTTGTTTTTAGTGGAATGTGTATCACGTTGTTCTTTTGTTCCCATGTAAAACTCTCATTCGAACCCAATATTGAGAGATTCTTGATTTTGGTCGAGAGAGCAGGGATAGTGATGTAGCCTTCTCTAGGTTGCCGAAGGATTAGCAGGTATAAGTTGTTCGTGTTTGGGTTATAGCTGACTTCACCCCATGGGAAGAGTTGGTTGAAGGGGTTAGGCTGTGTATTGTGGATGGCTTCACTATTTATTTTCATCCAAGCGCCGACTTCATCAAGTAATGATTGAGCTTTTTCGGGGATGCCACCTTTACCATTGGGGCCAATGTTTAAGAGGTAATTTCCGCCGCGAGCTGTTGTTTTAACCAATCGAGTAATTAGTTCTGGGCCGGTATGATATTTGTGTGGCGGATACAAGCGGTATCCATAGGAAGATGATATGGAATCGGGTGATTCAAAGGGTACATGAAGAATCTGTGATGGAATACCTTTATCTTTTAATGAGATGTAGTCTATGTTTTCGTTGAAGACGAGTTCCCATTTCGAATCTATAGGTTTTTTAGCACGTCGCTGGCGATCTCTGCCTTCAAGCCAGACAGCAAGATGTCCACTCTCGATGGCAAGTCTTGAGTTGATGACACAATTTGGAGCATATTTTCTAACTGCTTCGCCGAAGAGCTTTACTTCTTCGGGGGTTGTGCCTCTTGGCGTATCAAACCACATGACGTCCGGCTGATACTTTTTTAATAGTTCAATTGTTTGGGGAAGTGATTTCTCGAGGACCTGCTTATGAAGGTCTTTTGTAAAATCCCTTGGAAGATCGGGATAGAAAGTGCGTGGGTTATCAAAACCGTGAGGATGTTCCCAATCTCTCGAATGTGAGTAGTAAAAACCTAAACCGATATCATGTTTAACGCATGCTTCTTTGAGCTCTTTCATAATGTCGCGTTTAAAGGGTGAAGCCATAACATCGTAGTCAGAGATGTCGGAATCATACATAGCAAAGCCGTCGTGGTGTTTGGCTGTTATGACGATGTATTTCATGCCAAGTGATTTGATGTATGAGATCCACTGGTCAGCATCGAATTCTACTGGATTGAATTGGTCTACGAGTTGGGAGTATTCATCGAAAGTAATTTTGAGATGGTTTTGTATTTGCTCGGAATATGCACGCGGATCGATACGTCCATCGATCCATTTGCCTGCGGGTATTGAATAGAGTCCCCAGTGAACAAACAGCCCGAATTTATAGTTACTGAATTTTTTGGTTCTTTCCTGGGAGTGAGCAGGCCAAGTTTTTCCGGAGGCATAATCTAAGAAATCCTGATCTTGAGCAAAGCCTTGGGTTGGTAAGATTAGAAGGATCATGAATGCAAGTGATAGGAGTAATATGTTTAGTCGCGCAATGGTTTTCATGTTTGAATTCTCATTATCAAAATAAAATGTTTGTTGGATGAAAACAGCGGGTTGTGGATCATCATGACAGAGCGTAAACGGCGGGGTTATTGGAGTTAGCATGCGAATGCACGCAGCATAATCGGAACGCTCCGAATTGTATTATAATGTTATGGTTGTTAAGAGCAAGACTTTTGTAGGAGATTTAGCAGGGCTAGTTGGCGGCCTGCGTGATGTGACTTGAATATCTGGTGTTAATCATAAATCAGGTGGTGTAATCGGCATTGATGGTGATGTATTCGCGGGAGAGGTCGCAGCCAAGGAACTCGGTGGAGGCTGATCCGATGGCAAGGTCGAATGTGAAGGTGATTTCCTTTTCCGACATGATGGCATTGAGTTTGGCAGTGTTGTCGTCGTTCATCGGGATAGGTATGCCGGCCTCGAAAACGGGGATGTCGCCGATACTAATCGTTAGCTTGCGGGGGTCGTATTGTACGCCGGTTTTGCCGAGGGCCATGGCGAGCCTGCCCCAGTTAGGGTCTTGTCCATGGACGGCTGTTTTAACGAGTGGGGAGTCGGCGACGGCGCGGCCAAGTGTGTCGGCTTCGTGCTGGGTGGCGGCGCTGTTGACGAGGACGCGATAGATTTTGGTGGCACCTTCGCCGTCCTTAATGATGTGGTAGGCAAGCTCTTTGCAAAGTGAGGTGAGTGCCTCAAGGAAGGCGGGGTAGTCGGGATGATCGGTGGTGTCTAAGCGCGGGTTAGACATGGCTTCGGAGGCGATAATGGCGACAGTGTCGGAGGTGGACGTGTCGGAGTCGACGGTGATGCGGTTGAAGGAGAGGGTTGTGGCGTGTGAGAGTGCTTGTTGAAGGAGGTTGGATGCGATGGCGATGTCGGTGGTGATGAAGGCGAGCATGGTAGCCATGTTGGGAGCGATCATGCCGGAGCCCTTGGCGATGCCGCCGAGAGTAATGGTTTGACCTGTGGTGAGCGTGAGTGTTCGGCTGGCGGTTTTAGTGACTAGGTCGGTCGTGAGGATGGCGGTAGCCGCGTCTGTGTCTGCTTGCTGGGAAGCGGCGAGGTTGGGCAGGGCGGATTGGATACCGGGGGTGATGAGGTGCATGGGGAGGGGGCGTCCGATGACGCCGGTAGAGGAGGGGAGGACATCGGCAGGTTTGCAGCCAAGATGGTCGGCAACGGTTTCACACATGGTGGTGGCGTCGACGAGGCCTTGCTCGCCGGTGCAGACGTTGGAGTTGCCGGAGTTGATGACGAAAGCTTGGAGGACGCCGTCACGGATATGCTGCATGCCGACGAGAATGGGGGCGCCTTTGATGGTGTTCTGTGTAAAGACAGTGGCGGCAGGTGAGGGTTGGTCGGCGGCAATGATGGCGATGTCGGGCTTGCTGGAGGCTTTGATGCCTGCTGTTGCGGCGGCGGCGCGGAATCCCTTGGGAAGGGTGATGGATCGAGTCGGTGACGGATTGAGATTGTTGGCATCCATTCGGGCTAGTTTAGTGACAAGCTGGGGTTATGGACAAATGTCGTGTGGAGATCGGCAATGGATGATCGTTAAATTTCGATTTCTTGCATGGATCCATGGCTGCGGATTTGTCGCTGATTGGGGTAGACACTATAGTAAGGACACATTGGTCCGAAAGCCTTGCTGGCAGTCCGGAATCTGGGTTGGCAGCATCAAGAAGGCGGGCGGAATTGATGGATGAGTGGTTGCTGTACGCCTGTTCGGCAACGATTTGAGCCCCTGGCCGGTTCCCGGCCGAACTCCCAAGTTTCTAACGAAAGAGGTATCACTATGCCCGTTGCAGATTACGAAACATACTGCAAAATGCTGGACAACGCGTACAAGAACAAGTTCGCTTACCCTGCTATCAATGTCACCTCAGAAATTACTGCAAACGCAGCACTGAAGGCTTTCGCGGATCTTAAATCAGACGGTATTATCCAAGTCTCCACAGGTGGCGGTAAATTTGCTTCCGGCATCAATGTCGGTGACATGGTGGCTGGTGCGATCTCGATCGCTGAGCACGTGCACCGCATCGCTGAGAAGTACGACATCAATGTCGCGCTTCATACTGACCACTGCCCACCGAATGCAGTGGAAACTTTCATGGTTCCGTTGATTGAAGAATCTGAGAAGCGTGTTGCCGAAGGCAAGCTGCCTCTGTTCAGCTCGCATATGCTTGACGCATCAGGCCTGCCCATCGAAGAAAACATGGACCTTTCCGTACCAATCTTTGAACGTATGGCCAAGATCGGTCAGATCCTCGAAGTCGAAGCCGGCGTTGTAGGTGGTGAAGAAGATGGTGCTGCCGGTTCAGAAGATACTCCAGACGACAAGCTCTACACGACACCGGAAGACATGGTGTATGTGTACAAGCGTTTGTCTGCTGTGAAGGGTGGCCGGTACATGTTTGCTGCGACCTTCGGCAACGTGCACGGCGCATACAAGCCGGGTGTTGTGAAGCTTGATCCTTCGATCCTCAAGAAAGGCCAAGACGCGATCAAAGCCGAGTTCGGCGATGACGCTTACTTCTGGCTTGTCTTCCACGGCGGTTCAGGATCAGAAAAAGCCAAGATCGAAGAAACCCTAGACTATGGTGTTGTGAAGATGAACGTCGACACCGATACGCAGTATGCGTTCACCCGTGCGATTGCGGATCACATGTTTAAGAACTACGACGGCATTCTCAAGGTTGACGGCGAAGTGGGCAACAAGAAATTCTATGACCCACGTGTTTACCTTAAGGCTGGCGAAGAAGCTATGGCGAACCGTATTAAAGAAGCGATCATCGACCTTCGTGCTGAAAATAAGAGTCTTAATCTTGCAGGTGCTAGCGCCTAATCGGTCTCGATAATTAGAAAATAAAACAAGCCCCGGACATCATGGTCTGGGGCTTGTTTTTTTAAGTTGTATATATCTTCCATTATCTGATCATTATTTGTTCTGAATGATGTCGATGAGCTGATCGAGTCCCTTCTCGTGGGTTGCTTCGCTGTCGGGACGCAGATTGATCTTCGCCATCTCAAGTGTGAGGGCGCGCTTGACCGCACCGCTTGAAGCATTGGGCATGGCCTTCATGAGAAAAGCCATGTATTTGTCTGGCTGATCTTCCAGCACATGGCCGGCAGCCATAATTGCCGCGATACCAGCAGAGTCTGCATCATCGACGACATCAGTATATTGTTCAACGAGATCGAACCAGCGATTGTAGAGGGCTAATTTTTTGAATGCCATCCACATGTCTGGATTCATGCCCATGCCTTTATGCATCATCATGCCTTTGCCCATCATCCCTTTACCCATCATGCCGTCCTTGCGCATCATTTTGTCATTGTCCATTCCATGCATCATGTTGCCGTCTTTGTCCATGTCGTGCATCATGCGGCCGTTGTCTTTCATTTCATTATCCTGCGCGTAGCTTTGGTAGCCTACAAGCAGAATGAGAGACAGTGAGAGCAGCGATGCTAGAGCGATATTGATTGATCGCGATTTCATATAAAGATCTCCTTGTTGATGAGTGACTGATTCATAGCGACTTATCCGCAGGGGATCGTAGGCATGGCAAGGCAAGGAATCTGTGACTGACGGGAAATAGTCATGTAAACTAGCGAGAATCCTAAGGTGCTGTGGGGAGATTGGATAATGATGTTGTTTAGATAAGTGGACATGCCCATGGGTTTACTGAGCGCAGTAAAAAAGCTTTGCGATTGAGGTCGCAAAGCTTTCCGGGGGAGATGACGGGCGGTTACGCCACAGCTTTTAGGGCTTGTCGTGGATCAGTTTCTTCAGGTAAACCAATCCTTTGTCCCTTTGATCTGTTTCTTTGTATGTATCAGCAAGTCGAAGGTAGATTGCACGGCGGACGGTGGGGTCTTTGGTTTCGGGTAGCACGCCGTTGAGGAATGCGGCATACTCTTCTGGCTCATCGAAATAATCTTCAGCAGCCATTACCGCTGCGACTGCTGAGAGTGATGGCTTCTTGGCGATTTCTGCGACTTGATCTACTACGTCAAGTAGGCTTTGCACGAGATCAATTTGGCCTTGGAACAGTTCAAATTCGTCAAGCTCATCTTCAAAGTCAGCTGCATACATAAACCGAGCATCCAACTCATCCATATCCTCCATTGCATCTCGATAGAAAGTAGAGGGTGCGGTTTTATCATGTGGATGTGCGGTAGCTTGTTGATTGCTTGGCAGCCATGCGAGGCCAATTACCATACACAATGCCATGAATAAGAGGGCCGCTGTATTAGATTTGTTGATTTTTGTTTTCATGAGATCTCCTTTGAATGCTTGTTCTGGATAATCCGAACGGGATGTTTTTAAGTTTCTTGGTATTAAAACGGACTTTGGTAATGTTGCTCATGCTAGGCAGTTTATGCCGTTGGATTTGTGCATGATCATTGGATGTTGAAGTTAAGCTGATCGGTGCTTGTTTGAAACGGATGGTCATGCGGTGTTTGCTAGGTGTGGTAGTTGATTGTGTGAACAGTAGCGCGCCAAAGAGCATCAGTGCGATTGCTGCCGCCGCAGCAAGTGCGGAACCGGTAATAAGGAGCTTGAATCGCAGAGATTTCTGAGGATGATCGTGATCCTTAAAGTAAATGTCGTCGACCAGATTTCCGGGGTACTGCAGGTGAGTGATCTGTTCACTAAGTTGGTTTAGTTTTGCTTCAATATTTTTGTTTGAGTCATTCATGGTTTGGACTCCATTTGTTTTCGCAGCTTGGCGAGTGCTTGAGAGAGAGTTGCTTTGACTGTGCCAGCAGCAATGCCTAGCGTTGTTGCGGTGTCCTGTACCGAGAGATTCTGTAAATATCGAAGTGAGATCACTTCGCGTTGCCGATCGGGTAAGTCCGAGAGAAGCCTTTTGATTTGTGTGATCAATTCCTGCTGTTCTGCAATATGGTCAGGGGTAGATCGGTGGCTTGGTTCTTCGGCCATTGTGAGTGGTTTGTTGTAATGCTTTTTACGCTTGCGCCGAAGTTCACGGCAAACATTCAGAGCAATGCCCAAGGACCATGTGGTGATGGTGCTTTGGTGATTAAATTTTTTAAGTGACCGCAAGAACCTCATTGCTGTTTCCTGAGTTGCATCTTTGGCAAGGTCACTGTCGGCAAGTAATGAAACGCAGAATCGAAACCAAATATCCTGCAGATGCATGATGAGTTTGCGTTGCGTAGGTTTACATCCAGCGAGAGCTTGTTTGATCGCGGTATCGTCCATAGAGACATTAGGATGGACAGATAACACTGGTGGAGCTGGCGCAGTGCGATGCTTTTTTTGCGTTGCGTGTGATGGGGTCATGTTTAGCTGGCCCATGTGTTGTGACTGGTAGTGAATGTCATTGTGGGCCAAGCGGTTTAGTGCGAAAAGTAAAAATTTGAGAATCTGTTAAAAACCATGTTTGGGCAGGGCAATAGTCAGCTTTTCGATGAAATAGGCGGAGTTCGGGATGGCGTCTGGTTGAGCGAGAGCTTCTTCGGTGGTAAGCCAGAGGGGCTCCGCGATTTCATATGGATCTGGCGTGATCATCTGTTGTGCGGGGTCGAGTATGGCCAAATAACCAAATAATGTTAGCGGACGGTCATCAACTTCGTGATGCCAAACTTGTTGGAGAAGATGAACCGTGAGGCCGAGTTCCTCTTGCATTTCACGGTGAGCGGTTTGTTCATGTGTTTCGCCATGCTCACGAGCACCGCCTGGGAAGCAAACCGAAAGCGGAGCCGCAACATTTTCGGACCGTCGGATCATAAGCCATTTTCGATCTTCAGCGCGATAAATAGCGACAACTACACCATGTACGCGGCCATTGTGTTGTGGGCGATTTCTAGTCGGCGATTTTTCGGAAGATTCAGCCATCAATAGATTGTAATCGCAACGCAGATGGAAGCCTATTCCTGCGGTCATGAGAAGCCGTGCCTAGAATATTGTGACAGTTGCAAACATAAAATCGGTATAATTGGCATTCACTCACGGCGAACCCGGGTCAAATGAAAGGCAACATGAAAATGCTCGATGCAAAAATTGAAAAAGCACTGAACCGACAGATCAATCATGAGTTAACGGCGGCATACAGCTACTTTGCAATGTCCGCATACTTTGAGGGTATCAGCCTTTCTGGATTTGCAGCATGGATGATGCGTCAACGCGAAGAAGAACTTCAGCATGCAGCTCGTTTGTACAACTATCTTATGGATAGAGGTGGCAAATCAGATTTTCCGCCGATCGGTTCGCCGCAGGTTGAGTTTAGTTCAGTAATAGATGTTTTTGAGACAGCTTTGAAACTAGAGCAAGTCAATACGGCTGAAATCAATGATCTTTATCAGCTTGCGGCTGGTGTTCAGGATTTTGCCACACTCAGTGCGATGCAATGGTTCCTCGATGAACAGGTCGAAGAAGAAAAGAGCATGGGTGAGATGCTTGATATGGTGAAGTTTGCTGGCAATGATAAAGGCGCGTTGTTGGTTTTGAATCAGCAACTGGCCAAAGGAAATGCCGGGCAAAATGATGCGCCGGCATAACGTTGAATGGTCTGGTTTTTTAATCTGTGAAATCACGTGATTCTTAATTGCGATTTTGTTTTAGCAAGAAACGTTTTTACCCTCGTGACCGAATGCATCGAGCCGAACTTGGTCGCCAACCTCGAATGCGCTTTGGGGGATGTAGTGGAGTTGGATGGCCCAGCGGTAATCATTGCCGCGGTTGGTGGGTGTACCATGGGGAAGCTTGGCGTCGAAGACGAGGATATCACCGGCTTCCATCGGGGCGCAGGTGCTTTGAATGCCCTGCATTTCAGTATCGCAGATTTGCCAATCTCTTCGCATAAAATGAGCGTGTGGACCATCTTTATGTGCACCGGGAAGCATGAACATGCAGCCGTTTTCTGGAGTGACTCGATCCAGTGCGATCCAAACGCCAACAATGCGCGTGTCCAACGGCAGATTGAAATAAGCATGGTCCTGATGCCAAGGTTTCTCGCGGCCATTAGGTGGTTTAATCATCGCCATATCTTGGAAGAGTTTTGCGGGTTCACCCATAAGCGTTTCAACAGCTTCAATAAGTTTAGGATGTGTGGCGATGGCATGCAGGGCGGGGTGGTTGTCACAGAAGTATGAAAACTTACGAACATACTTTGCTCGGATATCAGCGGGTACATTAGGTAACTGCTTGCTGATATCGCCTAAGGCGAGTGCTTCAAGCGCAACATCCTCATCAGTTTCTTCATGAATTGCATTGGCATTTTGCATGTGTTGGCGGATTAAGCCTTCATAGAAAATGTCTTCACATTTAGGATCATCTGCGTGGGCCATGTCGTTCAGTGTTTGGCGAGCAGCGTGAACTTGGTTGGGGGTTAATCCTCCATCCACGATCAAGTAGCCGCGCTGGTCATATTGATCAAGATAGTTTTCGGCAAGGTTTTCCCAGCCTGCATAGCGATGGTCTGCGATCTTGTCGCTTTGATACAAGGCGGGATCGTGTGTCTCGATTTCTGGCTCAATGACAACTTTCATGGCGATTCTCCAGGCTGAGTAGAGGGGTGCTATATTGGTATTCAACTGATATATTAGATGTGTCTAGATGTTGTGTCAATAAATAAATTAAACTGTATATGCAATAAAAATAAGAAAATTTAGCTGGCGATATTGGTATGTCAGCGTTGCGAATTTGTTTGACGGTTTCCTTGCTTTTATTCCCGCAGTTTGGTGAGAACTCGTGGTGTAAGATGTGTCGGGCATGGAAGTTGGGTAAAACAGCATCGCAAGGTCAATCTGCAGCAGCAAGGAGCATGAGTGTGAATCAAAGGAATGCATACCAACAGCTAACATCACACTGGGTTGATTTGAGTGTGCTTGCAAGTACAGCTTCGGTACTCAGTTGGGATCAAGAAGTGATGATGCCGAAAATGGCGGCGAGCCATCGGGCGAAGCAGCTCGCGCAGTTATCAGGGATGGTTCATGGTCGGATGACGGATGAGCGTGTGGGTGATTGGCTTGCAGCTTGCGAAGTTGATGATGGATTAATGGGAGATCCACTAAGTGAGTTCGCGGTCAATGTCCGTGAGTTGCGGCATAAGTATGATCTTGCAACAAAGCTGCCGGCGGAACTGGTGACTGAGTTGACGGAAGTCGCCAGCATGGCGCAAGGTGTTTGGGCTAAGGCGCGACAAGAACAAAATTTTAATATGTTCAAAGATGATCTTGAACGCGTACTGAATCTGTTGCGCGAAAAAGCAAAGTGCTTTGGTTGGGACGAAAAGAATGGTGAGGCGTGGGATGCACTAGCGGAAGAATATGAGCCAGGATGTCGGGCAAAAGATGTTGAGCGTGTATTCGAGCCTCTACGTGATCAGCTTGTGCGGTTGCTGGGTAAAATCAAAGCCAGTGGGTATCATCCGGATGGCAAGTTAAACAAATTAGAGATACGGGAAGATAAGCAATATGCATTTGTGAAAGAGGTAGTGGATACGCTTGGTTTTAATTTCGAAGGTGGACGACTAGATCGATCGGCACATCCGTTTTGTTCAGGTGGCGGACCACGCGATGCACGGATGACCACGCGATTTCATAAAGATATGATCGGCGATGCATTGGGTTCTACGATGCATGAAGCGGGGCATGGGATGTATGATCAGGGGATGCGTGAGGATATGTGGGGCCTACCGATGGGGGATTATGTTTCTTTGGGGATTCATGAGAGCCAAAGTCGTATGTGGGAGAATTTAGTGGGGCGGAGTAAGGCGTTTTGGCAGTGGTGCTTGCCGGTGTTAAAGAAACATATTGGTGAGGCAGTATCATCTATCCACGAGTTAGATTGCTACGAAAGCGTCAACCGTGTGGAAGCAAGTTTGATCCGAGTTGAAGCAGACGAGGTGACGTATAATCTGCACATTATGATTCGGTTTGAGTTGGAGCGGGCCATGGTGAGTGGTGCGTTAGATGTAGCAGATTTGCCGGATGCATGGAACGAGAAGTATCGGGATTATTTGGGTGTGAATGTGCCGCATGATGGGGTAGGGTGCTTACAAGATGTGCATTGGTCATGTGGTGCGATGGGTTATTTTCCGACATATACGCTAGGGAACTTATATGCGTCACAGTTTTTTGAAGCGGCTGAGCGGGAAGTGGGTGACCTTGGTGCGAAGTTTGCAGCGGGCGAATTTGATATGTTGCTCAATTGGTTGCGGGAGAAGATCCATCGACAGGGTATGCGTTATCGTGCGGCGGATTTATGTGAAGTGGTGACGGGTGAAAGGCTTAGTGCCGAGCCACTGATGCGGCATTTGGAATCGAAATTCGGTGAGGTGTATCATTTTTAGCGATAGCGATCTGTGGCTCTTGATTTTCACACGATGGATTGGGCGAGTTAAATTTGTGTGATTATGGCATGATGATCGGTGAACTGGCGGGATATTGCTGGGAGAGGTTGGCGTCCTTGATGCTGCGTGAGGAAAAGTATTTGAGGTCGGAGAAATCGTTGGCACGCATGATGACGGGCCGCATAAAAACATACATGATGGATTTGTTGTCTTTGTCTTCACGTGAGCCAAAGAGATATTCGAGAACTGGGATTTCGCCGAGGATAGGCACGCCGGCCTTGGAGTTAGAGGTATCGGTGCGGTGAACACCACCAACGATGATGGTGTGTGCATCAGGAACTGTGACGACGGAGTTGATCGAGTTGTTTTGGCGTGGAGGAGGGATTCCATCGGATGATGATTCTGAGGTGAATGAACTTAATTCAACCGCATACTCAAGTCGAAGATGATCACCTTCTGCGATGTGCGGTGTGATTTCGATGGTTGTGCCGGCATCTACGTAGTTGTTGAAGCTGGTTGTTGCAACGGTGTCAGAAGAGTTGATGCTTGTGGTGGGTGATTGGAGTGTGCTCGCAATGCGGCCGCTCTCATTGTCATTAACGAGCAGCCGTGGCATGGAAAGGACACGGCTGTTCCCGTTTTTCTTGAGTGCTTGAATAATAATATCGGCTACGTCAGTTTTGATAACAGTGCCATTGAAACCGGCTGTAGGTTTAATGGTGCGCGTAGATGTGCCGCTTTCGATTTCACTAAGGCCAAAACTGGTGAAGAGAGAAGATTTGACGCCGTCACCAACATTGATTTCGCCACCCAGTTCAACGCCTAAATTGATATCAGCATTGCGATCGACTGTGATGATGGTGCATTCTATGAGGACTTGCGGACGACGGACATCGAGCATGGAGATGAGTTTTTTATAGAACGCCTGTACATGTTCAGGGCCGATGACGATGATGCTGTTGGTATTATCATCAACTGTGACAACGACATCGTCATTAGAGAAGGCATTGGATGGAGCGGATTGAGTAGTAGTTTGCGGATGGTCTCGGTTTTTGCTGGTGGCGGGTGATGTGCTGGTTGAAGTGGCCAATGTTTGCTCACCTGTGAAGATGACGTTTTCGTAGCCTTTTTCAGCGACGGCCTGGACAGTTTCATGGACTTCCGCGGCGGTGGCGTGCTCAAGTTTATATCTGCGGATAGGACGAATATGAACGGTGGGTTCGATGTCAAACTGTTTGACGAGCGATCGGATCTTTTGGTGGACGAGTTCACTACCAAGTACGATGAGTGATGCGGTTTCGTCATCGCGCGTGATCTGGACATGCTGTGACGTGTTGCGGCCAGTACGATAAAGATTGGCAAGAATACTTTCTAGTTTTTCTGGTTTGGTGTACTGGAGCGTGTAAACCTCAAGAATACGCGAATCTTCATAGTCAAAGAGATTAACAAGTTCTTGCATTTCACGAACTGAATGGGGCTCGCCAATGACGATGAGTTGGTTATTGCTTTGGCTGGCTTTGATGGACACGGTTGTACGCAGAGACCCAGTGATGGTTCGCTTTTGAGTTTCGATCTGTGACAGTTGTTCCGCGAGTTTGGCTGCATCGACATGTTTAAGTGCAATGAGTTCGATGCTAATTTGAATGCCTGGTTGGTCGTAATGATGGACGAGTTCAAGAACCTTCTCGAGCTGAATGTTGTAATCGGTGACTAAGATAGCATTCTGTTCTTGAATTAATATCGCACTGCCACCGGGCATGGTAAGAAACTGCTGGATGATAGCAAGTGCTTGTTTCGCATCCATATGTTGCAGTGAAATCAAATGTGTGACAACATCATAGGCGGCAACATCGTTTGAGGTTAGTGGAGTGACGACGATTTTTTGCGTGAGACTACTGAGTGATTTGATTGGGATGATACGCTTCCATTCAGCATCAGTATCGATTACAGCAAGGCCTTTCATCTTAAGTGCACTTTGAAGGATGGGGAAGAGCGTGTCTTCAGGAATGGCGGATGGTATTTTTAATGTGATTCGCTTGTTCTCAACGGATTCGTCATAGAGCAATTTCATATCGAGTTGTTGTGAGACAAAATCGATGAGAACTTTAAGTTCAAGGTGAGGGCCAAAGTTAAGTTCAATATTCTTCTTATTCTCTGGCTGGGGTTGAGCTATAAGTGAGGTGGTGATAAAGGATATTGAGAAAAGAAAAGCGGCAATACGATTGATGATGTTGTTGCTAGGTGTGTTAAAAAACATAATTGTCAGTTCTGTATTTAAACATTAAGTAATTGGTCGTTACTGTCTGCGTGTTCAGTTTATTGTTTCGTTTAAATCAAAAGTTACAAGCATATCTTGGATAATATTGTCATATCATGATGCCGTTTTGTGTTTGCTGACAACATCTGTTTGTTCGTCTTGATCCGGAAACTTCACGGTTGTGGTAGTGTTAAACAGCGCAAAGTTTGTGCTTTATTTTTAATCGTGGTTTGTCGTGTGAGAAAATATGTTTACCGCTTAATTGTTTGATTGTTAGTGTGTTACGTCGGCAGTGTAAGAAAATCATATGTTTTGTGCTTGACATTATAGGTGTATTGATGTTAAATACAAGAAATCGGAACGCTCCGAATCTCTGGGTGGATCGCTCCGATAGCTTGGAATACGTCAACATACAGCATCGCATCTGTCGCGATATGAATCACATTTTTTTAGATAGTCACATTTAAGAGAGTCGAAATTAGGAGGCACGAATGTTATCAAGCAAGTTTTATTTACCAGTTCTAGCGGGGTCGTTGATATGTGCGAGTGCGCAGGCAAGCGTGATTAATGGAACACTTCAGAACGGTTTTGCTACGCGAGATCTTAGTGTTACGACACTGTTGGGTGGCAATGAAGAGGACATGAATTCAATTCCAGATGTTGTTGATTGGACTTACTGGAGAGCGTTTGAGGGGTCTGTTGCTTTCGGAACAGTGATTGATGGTGTTACCATTGGTACGTTCGACCCTCCGCCGCAATCGATGGCTTATACCGCTATTTCGAAAAATGCTGGCATCATTGACAATGACAATGTGAATATCACAAAGTCAAATGACAACCGTAATTATCGTTGGTGGTCAAAGAGCGGAACAACTTTTGTATCTAGCTCGACAGCTACAAAGCATAATGCTGGTTGGTTCTTCAGCGATGGTGATGGTCCTGTTTTTACCCAAGAAACAAATGATGAAGGGGAGCTTGTTGATGTGCCCGTTGAGCCGGATGAAGATCGCGGTAAACTCGGCGCCACTTTTGCAAGAAGAAATGGTGGTTCAACCAACGAAATTACAACAACGCTCTCGCTTGATGCTGGATCATATAGCGTCTATCTTTTCATTGACGTTAATGCTGTCTTGGTTGATTTGACCGCAACGCTTGATGACGGTGCTACTGCAAGCGTGACTGCACCGATTATTACAAATGGTGAAGGGGCTACGATCAAAGGAAAGCAAGTTTGGCAGCTGGATGTTGATAGCGATTCTTCCCAAACACTTGCATTGAGCCTTTTCGGTCAAGGTATTGATCTTACCGCTTCCAGCTTTAACTTAGATGGTATTGTGGTTACGCAAGGGGCTGCTGTTCCTGAGCCTGCGTCATTGGCGCTCATTGGTCTTGGTGGACTGGTTGCGCTTGGTCGTCGCAGATAAGCATTCGACATAAGACAATGATTTGAATAGATGTGTGTGAAGCACACTTGGTTATCGATGTGTTCGAGCTTTGGTTCGAGCACATTTTTTTCAACCTTTTGCTTACAGGTTTCGGGTTCATTATACAAACGTGAAATTGATTTTATCCATCGTTCCGTGGGAATATTCATATTCTGCTATGTAAGAAAGGATTTGATATGTCTAAGAGCGTAGGTGTCTTGGGGAAGGGACTCATCTTAGCTGGCGTCGCGTTGGCATCTGCCATTTTTTGCTCAAGTCGGGTTGATGCTCAAACCCGTCCACCTTTACTAACGATGCCGCAGAAGGTCGTCTATCCGTACTTAGTTGCACCTGAAGAGTATCCGGAGTACGGCCGACGTGACACTCCGCCGAGTACATGGGGTGTATATAACGATCGCATGACATTTGCGAATCCCTCGTGGTACATTCAGCGTGGGAATCGTACAAATCGTTGGGATCGCCATCCTGCGATTCCGGGGCAGCCCGATCCAAATGGCCGCTTTGCAGGTGCTCCGGAGAACGTATTTAATGATCCGAATGAACCTGCTAGTCGCCCAAATTTGCATCCTGGCCAGATTCAAGCGTTGATGGCCAAAGATGGCTTACTGGGCTCATCAGGCTTCAAACCATTTCGTGTCAACATAAAGAGTTCTAGCCAGAATTACCGAGGTAAGCCGGAAGTTCATCGAGCGTATGCCAATGGAATGGGGCAGCTCTATGACATCTTAGGACAGAACTTACTCGGTCTTAAGTTTGGTGAAGCTGATGCGACGTTCTACAACCATTCTCCAACTTATATGTATCCGTTTTCTCGAAAACGAGAGAACTTGGTTAAACCGTTCCAGGATCACTTGTGGTTTTTTGCGGATCAGATCGGCTATCGTGTGCGTGGTCACAATAACGATTCTGGCTACCATTATTTGGCGAAGGAAAATACTTTCACACAATCCGGGTCCCAGATACTTGTTTACAAAGGTCAGGATTTACGTTCGACTTTGGCGTGGCATCGTGGTGCAAATAAACAGTATGGTTTGCTATCTGAACTACAATTTTCGGGTAGAGGCTGGACGGCAACACAGCGCCGTCAGTTCTACGCGGCATATTTGGCGAATGTTGCATTATTAGCAACAGAATTTGGTCTTACAAAAGGTTCGGACACGAATGAATATTCTGATTTTGGAGAAATGGTGTGGCAAGGGATTGATTTTGTCAATAATAATCCGTCGCCAGGTACGTTGCAGACACCGGTAGCATTCATGTTAGATTATGATAATGGTTGGCGGCCATGGCATCACTCGAAGACATTTCGCATCTGGAATGTGATGCGCTACAACCTTGGTGATTATCAAACATACGCTCATTTCGCAGAAGCGTATCCCAATTACGATAATGGTGATGTCGATAAATATGAGACGAATAATCGTAGGGCTCAGCGTTATGCGATGGCAGATACCCCTTATGGTGACTCATTCGATATTCTGCTGAACGATGCGCGACAAGATGTGTTGAATAAGTATGCAGTTGTCGTTGCGTCGGGTGATTTCAATACGCATCTCGAATCTACACGTGAGAAAATCGAGAGCTTTGTGCAGCAGGGCGGCCAGTTTATTGTGACTGGTGAGAATGCTAAAAAGCTTTGGCCGGATATGAATATTGGTCAAACAGTTACCACCGTCCCTAAACGTGCACGTATCGTGTGGGCGAATAATCCGCGGAAGCGCGTGGTGGAAAGTTATGAGTTTGAGTTGTTATCAATCGGTTCAATTCCGGCAGGCGCATCAGTTAAAGGTACTTATCAAGGAACGCCAGTCGTGATTGAATACCCGATGGGGGCTGGCACGATTACGATTTCACTTAGTAGATATGGCACTCGCAAGAATGAAAATACAGTGAAATGGTCGCCGGGATTTAGCAATTCCAATACTGAATTCATGAATCCATTGTCACGCGTAAAGCATCCTTTGGTTGGGCATTACCGCGAGATGTTGATTGAAAAATTTAAGGCATCACGTTTGTTTGATGTCGGTGGTCAGCTTGGCGTGCAATATATGGTTTGTAAAACTGAAAATCCAAATGAATACACTATTGGTGTATTTAACGATACGAAAACAAGTAAGTATTTTAAGATTACATCTCACATAGGCACGATTCTAAGCGAACAAGAACTTACGCTTACAGATCTCTTCTTAAAGACGCGCTCAGATTTCTATCCGCAGAATGTTTCACCGGGCTTGTCTGATGCGACCCATATTGAAGCGGGTGATGTGAGGTTGTTCCGTGTACTGGTCGATGAGAATGGTGTTAACACAAAGAACAAGATTTCACCTGAGAATCAGCCAGTAGGTAAGTTGCTTGCACTGGATACACCAGCAAATCTTCGATATAAAATTTCAACTTGGCCGTCTTTTTTCTATCACTTCAATGGGTTTAAATTGACGGGAACGGCATTGCGCAACTACAGCAAAGCCAAGTTAATTGAAGATGCAGTCTGGCTGAATTATAACAACATGCAGTTGGTTGTTGATGCCCGCGATCTTAGTAACGAGGACGATTTGCTCGACGTTCTGGATAAAATGAAGGTTCTTACGCATTCATCTCACGTGCTTGTTAATGGATTCTATCCTAATTTGATGACTGAAATTGTGAATACTTCAATTGCATTAAGCATCGGCTCTTCATCTGATATCAACCTGATTGATCATAATGCAGCGCCGAATGCATCTGCAAGTGTGAACGTTCTCGATTTAGATTATGAAAAATGGGATGACATCTATCATGATGTGAAAAAAGCATTTTATTCTTCTACGAATATTGGTCTTCGTGGGCAAGTGTTTGTAGTGCCGAATCCATCTGTGCAAAGTGTGTCGAATTTCAAACGCAACCGATTATTAGCCTTCCGCAAAGTTGATGATGTAAAGGAAGCTATTGAGGATACACCCGGTTTCTTCTCGCATTTTGGTGGTCTTATGGTTGAGGCAGAATATTTACGTCAGTCGGATGATAAGAAATGTCTGGAAGAGAAACAGTATCTGGATACCACAAACTTACGAATGATTGTTGATCTATCGCCTCAGATGGACCATTACAGCACCATATCGATGTACTCTCAGACTGGCTCAGTCTATCAGCGTGGTCTTATTTATATAACAGATGTTTTTGACAAGATGCAGATGATGGGCCTTGACTTGGCGGTCATCAATGTTTGTGCAGAGGATAATAACAAACAATACTGGATTGACGGTCTTGAAGAGATGTGTCAGCTGGCAGCGGCTAGAGGCATCACGTTGTGTGCACGAAATAGAGGGTCATGGAATACCGCTAAAGGTTGGATCAGTGATTTAAGTGGTACAGTTTCGAATCTCAAGATTGCTGCAACAACAGCGATTAAGAATACTGCGGCTCGATCTGCATTTTCTGATCAAAGCATCACGGGGGTGATCCTGTTGGCGAACTCAGACGGAAACCACGTGAATCGTGTTCCTTTCCCAATCTCTGCCTCTGGTTTCAGTACGATCTATAGCAACTATGCGATCAGCACGAGTTTGCCGATTGTGCTCGAAGCAGAGTACCTTGATCAAAGTGAATTGGATGCTGATATCGCTCAGCTTTTCTGGTAAAGCACAATATAGCAGGCACACTTAACGGTGTGTTTGCTGCTTAATAATTTGTTGTATTTAGCTTTAAATAATGAAAATGGAGCTGGAGATTCAAACATGAAGAAGAGAATGTTGTGTATGTCTGTGGGGGTTCTTCTTTGTTCATCTATGATCAATGCATCGCCAATCACGGTTAGTTCGCCGATTGGGTTACGCGACGCACTTCATACTGATGATGAGGGTAAGCAAATCAGTTTACTTGGAGATGTTTCGAATGGTTATGTAGTGGGGCAATCGTATCGGTATTCCGGTCAGGCGGCTAAGGGCACATCGGCTTGGAGACATGATGTAGAAGCAGGCATGACTATACGTATTGGATTGATTGATGATTTACATACATATAAGAATGATAGTAGCCAGTGGAGCAATAGGCAGGGTAATCGTGCGACAAAAGTAAATGGGTCAGGCCATATAATTGGGCAGGCAGATCGATATGACAATACGTCAAAACGTGGCGAATCCGCGTGGTATTTTAATGGCATCTCGACTAAGCAGATTGGATTGCAGGGTGGAGTACATACCAAATCGAATGGCCAAGTTAGAAATATAGCTGAGAAGATCAGTGACGGTGGATATGCAGTGGGTTATGCGGAGCGATATAATAATTTTTTATCTGCTGGACAATCGGTGTGGCAGTATGATGCCGAGGCGGATACCACAACACAAATTGGACTTTATGCTGGGAAGCATCTTGGTACAGGAAGTACAGCACACGCTCAAGTCATGCAGTTAACTACAAGTGGGGAAGTGATTGGTTCGTCGACTCAGTACAATAATGCTGGGTTCATCATGGGGCAGTCCGCGTGGTTGTATGATGGTGTTTCTACAATCCAGCTAGGTTTGGAGGCAAGTCAGCCGAGTATTTATTTGAATGCGAGTAATCAATCCTCGTATTCAAATGCTGTCGCAATTAATAACAATCAGGCGGTGATTGGCTTTTCTAACCGCCAGGACAGCGCTGTACAGAATAGAACCGCATGGCTATATGATGGCAACTACACTTTGCTTGGGTTGCACGATTCAATACATCAGAATGCGAGTGGATATAGCAATACGAATCCAGTTGCATTGAATAACTTAAATCATGTAGTGGGTACCGCGACGCGATATGCTGGTGATACAGAATCTGGACTGTCAGCGTGGTACTTTGATGGTAGGTCGACATCACGTATTGGCTTCTACGACAACATTGAACATAGTACGATCAATGATCCTTATAGTGTGTCAGTCGTTACAAAACTTAATGATCGTGGCCAGGCGATCGGTTACTCTGAGCGTTTCTATGAAGCATTTGATTCAGAATTTGGAGAATTTTATGCTGAATCAAATGGCCAATCTGCGTGGATTTATGATAGCCAGGTGGATACGCATTCACGGCTTGGTTTTAGCGATGCTGCTCATACCGGTGACAATCAATATCAATATTCAGAAGCACAATTTTTAAGTGATACGGGTTATGTTGCTGGCTACTCAGAGTATTTTACTTCGGGAACAGCATCCGGACAGACTGCATGGATTTATGATACCGCGACAGAGATGACGACATCACTTGTATTTTCAACATCTAGTAGTGGTGAGCGGTATTCAGAATTACTTGCGTTGTTTGATAATGGCACGGTCATCGGAAAGTTCGATCTATACACTAATGGGCAAAGCGAAATGCACTTCTTCCTTTACTCACAAGCCGATGGGATGATAGATTTGACTGATATATTGAACACTCAACTTATATCTGCGGGGTGGGAATCGATCAATGCGAATACGATTCTTTCATCACGAATTTCATCGTCAGGTGATGTAGTTGGATTCGGTACACCAAGTGAGAATAACGAGAGTCTTTTAGCGTTTCTTATTAGCACACCAATACCTGAGCCTACAGCACTCTTAGTTTTTGCAGGGTTTTCTTTGCTGGGAGTATTACGAAGAAAACATATATAGTAGAGCAGTGGATTGCGATTTATTTGCTTGGGGTGCTGACGGATTCTCTTTCGATGAGTGTGGGTTTTATCCGTACAACACGAGCTTTGCGTTTGGGCTTGCTCATGCGTTCAAGAAGCAGTTCAACAGCAGCTTTGGCTTGAGCTTCAAGATGCGTATCAAGTGTAGTGATCGCGGGGACAACGTGTGCGCTTTCAGGAAGATCATCGTGTCCAATGAGGGAAATGTCGTTTGGGACGCTAATATTGTGTCTGGCAAATGATGCTGTGGCAGTAATGGCGAGCTGATCGTTGTGGCAGAAGACAGCGGTGGGGCGTTTTGATGTGGGTGCGTTGACCCATTTCTCCACAAAGGCATCAGTTACCTGCTGCTGACTTTCATAATCGTCGTGTTTGGGGCCGAGGAAAGTCCACTCGTCAAGGTAGAGTTTGTGTTTTGTAAGTTCATCGATAAAACCAGCGATGCGTGATTCTTTCGCATCCCGGTCTTTAAGTGGTGGTGCGCCGAGATAGCCAATGCGCTTATGATTATTCTTCAGGAAATATTTGACGGTGTTACTCCCCGCATCATATTCGTCAAGCACGATAGAATCTGTTTTTTGTGCCTGCATGCCGATGGCCACTATTGGTACATGGCTGATACTTGCGGGGAGCTTTTGAATATTGCTATGAATGGAGAAGGCAGGTGCGATGATGAGTCCATCGATGCGATCAGCAGCAAGATGCATAAATTGTTCACGCTCAATCTCTGGATCATTCTCGGTGACAGCCAATTGGAGTCTGAAATGTAGTCTTCTAAGCTCTTGCTCAATGTAATATGTGAGCCAAGACCAATAGGAGTTCCGGAAGTCACGTGTTAGCATCAATCCAATGAGTCGAGAGGAACCGCTTGCGAGTGACTGAGCTGCACGTACTGGCGCGTAGCCCAGTTTTTCCGCAGCTTCCATTGCACGTTTGCGTGTATCTTCACTGTAGTTTTCTCCGGTCCCACGATTCACAATGTCAGACACGGTTGTTCGTGCAAGCCCGGCAGTCTTGGCAACTTCTTCCAGTGTTACCCGCTTCTTAGATTTGGTTCGATAATTCATAAGTCCCATTCTCGTATAACGACGATTGTATGGAACTAGTCTATCAGTCATGAATATAACTGGCAAAGATAATAGGCGGAATCCTCTTACAAATAGCGGAAGGCGTGATTGGACAAATCATGACTCAATACATTTAGAATCGGCTATGTTTGTAGCTCGTAAGTTGTATTGGGTTGGGTTTCAAACGCGATTGCACTAAAAGGTGCGGCCTCCGTGTTTGAGGCATGCTTGAGTGAAAGTGTTTGGCTGGTACCTGTTCGGATGGTACAGGTGTTGCCATGCTTGCTGAGGACGGTTGCAGAAGTAAGCTTGCCATCGGCCCAAGAAAATGAGATTTCAAAGCCACCACGAGCGCGGAAGCTAAATATTTCACCGTTGGGGATAGTGCTAGGGAGTGCGGGAAGGAGAATGATCTCATTGCCATGCGATTGGATAAGCATCTCAGCTACGCCAGCAGGTGCGCCAAGGTTACCATCAATCTGAAAGGGTGGGTGGATATCGAAAAGATTTTTGAGTGTTTTTTCGCGAAGCAGACGCATGATCATGTTGTATGTTTCGTCGCCATCATGAAGTCTGGCATAAAAATTAATGAGCCATCCGAGGCTCCACCCCGTGTGGCCGCCGCCGTGTGCAAGGCGGTCCTCAAGTGTTTTACGTGCACCTCCGGCAAGTTCTGGCGTTTGTTGCGGAGAAATTCTGCCAGCGGGGTGCAGTTCATACAGGTGTGATATATGGCGATGGCCGGGCAGGGCATCATCCATCGGCCAAGGCCATTCAGCAATGCGGCCATCGGGCGTGAGTTCAGTACGTGCTACATGTGGGAGTGCATCACGTACTTCCGTGATAACCCCATCGTTGTAATCAAGAACATCAGCAGCTTCAAGTAGATTGCTGAACACATCCACAACTAATTGTTGACTCATGGTACAGCCCATTGCGAGCGAGCCTTCGCTGCCGTCTGTCATTTTATATCGGTTTTCAGGTGAGGAATCGAGGCCACAGACAAGCTGCCCTTTTTCATCTTTCTCCATATAGTCCAAGTAGAATAGAGCGGCTTCTTTGAGTATCGGTAATGCGCGGTCTTTGAGGAAATCTTGATCTTGGGTGAAGCGATAGTGCTCCATAAAGTGTGAAGTACACCATGCAGCGCCGTGTGGCCACATGCCGAATTGTGGATTGCCAAAGGGACTGGTGAAGAACCATGCATCAGTGGTGTGGTGAGCGGCAAAACCACGGCAACCATAAACTTCTTTGGCTGTACGTCTTCCATCTGGAACTAGATGCTCCGTCATGCGAAGAAAGGCATCGTGGCAGTCGCCTAGACCGACAACTTCAGCCATCCAATAGTTCATCTGAATATTGATATTGATATGGAAATCACTGTTCCATTGTGCGACGAGTTTGTCTTGCCAAATACCTTGCAGGTTCGCAGGGAGTAAGCTGTTGTGTGAACTGCATAGGAGCAGGTATCGACCATAGTGAAAGTGGAGTGCAATAAGATCAAGATCCTCTGCGCCATTCTGTACGGCTTCAAGACGCTCGTCGGTCGGATGTTGTTGTTTTTCATCATTGCCAAATGACAATCCAACACGGCTAAAAGATTCCTCATGTATTGCAGTATGATCAGAGAGTAATTGCTCGACTGATTTTGCTGATGCGATCTCAATACGTTCACTGTTGATGCCGTGTAGAACGGTATCACGTGGCCAACCGGGATCGTCGATGTTGTAGTCCGTTGATGCTGAGAGGATGATACATACTTCATCAGCATTTTTAACACTGATATGATTTTCCTCACCTTGAGCAGTGCCGTTTTTATTGATGGCTCGTAGTTGAGCTTCCCACTTCACGCCAAGATGTTTCCCATCATGTTGTGCTTGGCCATTCATGAGAAGACTGTCATCAGAAGCTGAGTAGGTTGTGACGAAATCACCTGGGCGATCAAGCTTAATAGTGGCAGAGATACTTCCGGGCTTACTGGCCGCGATATGAATCACTACGACATTATCAGCCATGCTTGCCCATGCGCGGCGGATATACTGAACTCCGTTGTTGGTAAAGGTTGTTTCGCAGACGCCGGTGTTGAGCGAGAGTGTACGCTTATAATCGGTTGTATTTCCGGTAAGTTGTTGATCAATCCAGATATCGCCGAGTGTTTGATATGAGCGAGGATAAATTCGTTCTGGAAGTGCGTCGGCAATTAATGTGTGTGCTTTTTGAATTTCGCCGTTCTTCCAAGCCATTTTAGCTTGCTTCATGGCCTCTTGAAATTCTTGGCCGGCAACGGGAACTGGCGGGCCAGCCCAGATGGTTTCTTCATTAAGTTGAATGTGCTCTTTGGCAGGGTTGCCAAAGATCATTGCACCTAATTTACCGTTGCCGATCGGCAACGCCTCGACCCATTTCTCCGCAGGTTGACGATACCATAATGACCACTGTTTCGGATCTTGCATATTTGAACACCATTCTATAAATCAAGCTATTTATCTGTATTGATAATCATATCGTGGTGATACCACCCACGGTATGATGAAGGATCATATTCTGAGCCATGATTAAACGCGTGGCTGACTGACGGTCGTTTGACGCGCATTAATCCGCTCAGTACGGACATCCTTCTGAGCAGGTATTTGCGCAAGTATCTTACGTGACCTAGCGGCGAGCGAGCTAAAATCACAGTCGGGATCTATGATCGGTACAAGAAGCAGGCGAAGATGATCTTCAACCGGTTTCAGTTGATATTGATCTAATGTATCAGGTCCGCAACTGCTGTTCCCTAGGCCATGCTGTCCAATATCAAGGCAAAGAACAGACTTGCCACTGGGCGATAGCTCGTATGGATAATTCGCAGCATCAAGCTGTTCATCCGTATAGGGCAGGGCACTTATGCCCATGCCGGAATCGCGGTCAGTGATGATGAAGATCCCTTTGTTTTGATGATTCAGTAATGCGAGCCAGTAAACATTTTCATGATTGCCACATGCTTGTGGTCGCAAGTGTTGGTTATGAAATTCGTTTTCGATAGTACTGCTATATTGTCCGAATAGAGCGCTATGCTTGCGGTCATTGTAATTTTCGTGTGGTCCGCGACCAAAATAGTGCAATTGATGGTATTGCTCATCCAACTGCATCCTAATACCAAGGCGCGAGAGAAAATGAGGATGCTCGATGGGAAGGAAGCGGTTGTCCATGCAGATCGACCCATCTGCAAGCATATGGTAGGTGCTTTCCAGATTGATCTTGGACGTTTTACCTTCATACATAGAGAGTGATTGGATCATCGCGACGCTATGTGGCGTGTCTAAATGAGAATTCGTTGCAAAGCCATTTATGCGCTTGTTGTTGCGGGTGGTGAAGCGTGTTTGATTTTTGACGAGACGGATTTGGTTGAGCCCTGCATTTTTCCAGACACGTTCAGGTATATCATCACGCCATGTAGAAGTATCGTTGTCCACAGCCGCACGGTATGTGTGAAGTCGTGGGCTTACATCTGTATTGCCTATCAAAACAATATCATCCACAGTCCAATGATCAATAGCACCTGACATTTTCTTGTATAGGAGATTACTTTTGCCCAGTGAGATCTGGATGCCTGCTTCATCTTCGCTATATTTTTCAGAGTGATTAGAATCTATCGTGTTAGAATCTGGATTTGTATATGAAGCTGTTGCTAGATTAGGTGCACATACTTCAAATTGTTCACTAGCTGCTTCGAATTTTGTAGACGACCATAAGACATTCTCTTTCCGTGTGAAAGTGATGTTTAGATGGTAGTGCTTTGCGGGATCATAATCGATAGAAAGTCCAAAAAGTGGGGTTATGATTTTATATGTGTCACCCGGAGCACATGAAATACCGATCAAATCACCGCTCTTGATAGTATTGCCGTCTTCGAGCAATGACCATCTGATATCAAATGCATCAAGGTCCAGGATGTTGTATTCATTGTCAATATATAGGGTGCCTTCTTTGGCATTATCACATCGGCAACGAATCCATTGCTGCACTTTTTTACATTCGAGCAGCTTGGGCGTCACTTGTCTATCAGCTGTGACAACTCCATTGCCGCAGAAGCATCCGAAATTTGGTTGATCGCCGTAATCGCCTCCGTATGCAAAGTAGGTTTCGCCGGAGGGATTATTTTCAGCCGTAGTTTTTGGGACGGATTTGATGAAAGACTGATCAACCCAATCCCAGACGCATCCGCCAATAAGGCGAGGATACTTGCGAAACAAGTTCCAGTATTCGTTGAAATTGCCTAATGAGTTTCCCATTGCATGGGCATACTCACATAAGATGAACGGTTTGGTTTCGGCGCTTTCTCCCGCTATCTCAAGTTCATTCAGTGTGTAGTACATGCGCGTGATGACATCTGATTCATCATCCGCATATTCATAATGTAGTGGGCGAGATTGATCTAATGCACGCATTGCCGAAGCCATCAGACTAAAGGCCTCGCCTCGGCCAGATTCGTTGCCCATGGACCACATGATGATGGAGGGGTGATTACGATCGCGCAGAAGCATACGCACGCCGCGATCCACATGAGCCATAAACCATTCAGGGCGGTGGCCAAGTGAATCGTTGTCATAGCCCATGCCATGGCCTTCAACGTTTGCTTCATCAAGAACATACATGCCGTAAGCATCACATAGTTCATACCATTTACGGTCATTGGGGTAGTGGCTGGTTCTTACAAAGTTGAAATTATGCTGTTTAAGTAGTTCGAGATCACGAATCATCAATTCTTTGCTAACGACTCTGCCTGTGTTGGGATCGAAGTCATGACGATTGACGCCGCGTAGGATGACGGATTTGCCATTGACCCAAAGCTGCTGATCATGAATACGTACTTCTCGGAAGCCAACTTTTCTTCCGATGGTTTGTATGATGTTACCGTCCTGATTTTTCAGGCAGATCTCAAGTTCATACAAGTATGGAATTTCACTTGACCATGCCTTCACATTGGTGACGTCAAATTTGATGCTGCCGGTTGAATCAGTAAGGGTGAGTGATTTTGTTTGACTGGAGCCGTCACCGCGAAAGATACACTCGATTGTTGCGCTATGATGATCGCTGGTGTTGAATGACTCAAGCTCAAAATCAATATTAAGTTCTCCGTCGAGATAATGATTCTTAAACGATGTTTGCACATAGAAATCACGGAGATGAATCTCGGGGACATTAATTAGGTATACATCTCGGAAGATACCGCTTAATCGCCAATAATCTTGATCTTCTAAATATGATCCATCAGACCATCGGTATACTTCGCATGAGATCGTATTCTCGCCCGGCTGGAGGTATTTCGTGATATGAAATTCAGCCGGAGTCATGGAGCCTTGTGAGTAACCGACGATCTGCCCGTTAACCCATACGTAGAATGCACTTTGCACACCTGCAAAGTGGAGAATGGTTTCTCGCGCAGTCCAATTTTCAGGCAGAATAAATGTTTTGCGATAACAGCCAACGGGGTTTGGATAGGTTGCTTTTGTCCAGTGGCTTGGCACATCGCCCATGACACGCGGTGGATCGACCGTGAAGGGATAAATACGGTTTGTATAGATCGGCGGGTCATATTTGTCTGCGAGCTGCCAATGAGAAGGAACTTGCAGATCATCCCAATAGGAATCGTCATAATCATTTTTATAAAAATGTTGTGGTCGATCTTCCGGCGACTTACTCCAGGAAAACTTCCATGAACCATTTAAATCAAAGTAGCAATCTGAATGGGCGTAATCCATCACCACATCTTGAAGCATGCGGTGCATCTGATCGGCCGTGGAGCAGGGCATGAATGATGCTCGGGCGGTACGGCGGCAACGATTGAAAATGGATTCATTCTCCCAGTCGTGTGGCTCATGGTCCCCAGGATATGCAGGCGGCAAACATGTTTGGTGTAACTGTTCCAGAATCTGGTTTTCGTAATGCTTATTCATAAATTCAAACTGCCAGTTTATTACTCCAAGTGACTGCCCATTGCGATCTGTTTGCAGATCAACCGCTGTATGAATGATTCAACAGGCAATGTTTCCCGCACTTGGTGAATTGGCTTGCCAAGCATGTGTGCAGGTCCCGCAAAACTTCCCCATAAATCGGAGGGCTCCGAATATTGTATTTTATATGTTTTTCGTAGTCAATGCAGATGCTTATCGTTATGTGTAATTATCGATTTATGTTGCGTGTAAGCTGTGTATTTCGCCTATTTTCAATCAGAGTGGGTGATATGAAGGTGTCGCTTTAAATATTAGGTGTGATCGCATGAATCAGTGAATATGATGATCATTTGTTAAATAAGAACATGGTAATGATTTCTGCGGGCGACAGGCGGTGAATCCTTGTATTTCCTGTATCGCTCATGGTTTCAGGCGCATCGTGTGCTTGAAGTATCAAATACCCCGGGCGGCACAAATGAAACATGGGATTTGCTGTTGGCTGGCAAATGTATATGAAATGGTTGAAATCCCGGGGCTATGGCAGGAATGGCAGGTAAGGGTGCAGCAGAGTTTCTAAGAGCATTGACACGCAACTAATCGTTTTTTAGAATATCGGAGGGCTCCGAAAAGTGTGAAATAGCGATTCTTAAACCATGCTATTTCAAAATTCACGGATATAGCTATTCTGTGATTGGCGATGTAAGTTTAACTTCAACTAGGATTTTATGAATGAATCTCCACTGGATTGATTTAAGTATTGTCGGTGGATTCTTTTTATTTCTTATTGTCATCACGCTATACACCAAGCGAAAAGTAAAATCTGTTGCGGGCTTTTTATCTGCCGAGCGTGTGGCCGGTCGCTACATGCTGACAATGGCTGGCGCTATGGCATTCGTATGCACCATTGGAATGGTTGGAGCGATGGAGGGCCATGTTGCCAATGGCTTTGGCGGTTTGTGGTGGATGTTAATGCTCATGCCGCTGCAAGCAATTGTAGCGCTCTCTGGTTGGGTGACATATCGTTATCGTGAAACACGTGCGATGACCTTGCCGCAGCTAATGGAGATGCGGTACTCACATCATTTCCGTGTGTTTTGTGGTGTATTGGCTTTTATTGCTGGAGCACTTAACTGTGGCGTGTTCCCGATGGTGACCGCCCGTTTTATGATCTATTTTTGCGGCTTACCACACTACTTTGATCTTGTTGGATATACAGATGTTACTGGATGGCAGGCTAGTACGTATGTCGTTTTGGTATTCTTCGAGGTGGTTTTAGGCGTAGTGCTCGCGATTGCCGGTGGGCAAATTACCGTGATGGTTACCGATTTTTTTGCGGGCTTGCTGACGAATGTAACATTGATGATTGTGATACTGTTGATCTTTATTGTGGTTGGCTGGGACGGTTTTCTTGACTCGCTGATGAATATTGCAAACACAATCGGTGAACGTGCGAGTGAGCTTGAGTATGTGCCAAAGAGTGTGGAGAATGCTGTCGCGAATGATCGAGAAGTATCTTATTTTCATCCGTTTAAACAACGAGATATTGGTCCATTTGGTGTGTGGTTTTTTGTTATTAATGCGGCATTGTTCTTCTTCAATCGAGGGACTTGGCAGGGTGATGCGGGGTATCAAACTGCAGCAAAAACGCCTCATGAAGCGCGAATGGCAGGCATTTTAAGTCAGTGGCGGATACACATTAGCCGCATCACGATGGCAGTTTTGGGGGCATTTGCGCTGATTTACTTATTCGATCAAACGCTTGAACTACGGAATGCTGCGGCGGCCTATCAAGAAGTTGCAGGTATTGGTGAAGAGTTCATCCGTTCACAGATGACAACGCCTGTAGTACTCGGCAAGTTTTTGCCAGTTGGGATTATGGGGTTGTTTTTGGTGTTTATGATTTACTCAACCGTGTCAACGGATGATTCTGCATTTCATAGTTGGGGTAGTATTTTACAGCAAGATGTGATGATGCCGTTTCGCAAGAAACCGATGACACCAAAGCAGCACCTGTTCTGGTTGCGTGTTTGCATTGTGCTGGTTGGGGCGTTTGTGTTTCTTTTTAGCTGCATTTGGTCGATGAAAGAATTTATCAACATGTGGTTCGCTATCACGATGGCTATTTTTGTCGGTGGTGCAGGTATCACGTTGATTGGCGGCTTGTATTGGTCTCGTGGAACAACTCAGGGTGCTTGGGCGGGGATGATAACGGGCAGCACACTATCTATTTCGCAGATTACAATGACGTACTTGGTGCGTGAAGTTGGCTGGATGCCTTGGCTCAAAGACTATATCCCACATGGTTTGTTAATGTCATTGTTTGTGACAATTATCGCAGGGCTTGTTTATGTTGTCGTGTCGTTGCTGACGTGTAAGCAGCCGCATGACATGGACAAGCTGCTGAACCGTGGTAAGTATGCAGTGGGTGGAGATCACGAAGCGTTGTCTAAGGCTGAAGATAAACGGCCATGGTTGGAAAAGGTGCTCAAAATCACAAGTGAGTTTACACTCCGCGATAAGATTGTTTACTACGGCCAATTTGTGTGGGTCTTTGGCTGGGGCGTCGTTTTTGTGATTGGCTCGACGTACAATTGGACGTATGAGGCGTGGTACGGTGAGAAAGTATCTGATACAGCATGGCGGTGGTGGTTTGAAATTCATATTGGAGTCTTATTGTTGGCATTCATCGTCGTAACGATCTGGTTTACGTTAGGTGGTATTCGTGACATGATGCGAATGTTCCATGATTTGAATCAGGTTGAAGTGAATCCAGATGATGATGGATCAATCAAATCTCAAATTGAAGAGCCGGAATTGACTGCCTCGAAATGAATAACGAGTATGTATCTAAGATCCTTGTTTATATCAAAACCTAAATCCCTCTACATACAGATTTAATATTCGTTTTTACGAAAGATGCCGATGCTGTGGTTACGTCTTTTCGGTGAAGTTCGTTTTAATCATCGAAGTGATAATCTGTGTTTTGCATTGCTTAAATTGCTATGAGAGAATCCAATTTTAGCTCTTAGCTTAAACAGGTGCATATGAAAACCTTCTTTGTGGTTCGGGAAAGATGTAAATAGCGGTTTTGTCTTGTTTCATAGAACTGAACAGACCTTAAGCGTACTTAGCTTCCTAAGATCCAAAAAAGAATGCCAGGTGAAACTTGACTTCATGATCAAGCGCACCTGGCATCGAGTGGGGGCAATGTAATATATCTAAACCAATGGTTTATGGGTTGGCATTCATGATCACAAAGTCTTTAACTTGGTATTGTTTTTTTGCATCACTGACCGTTTCGATAATGGCTCGGTAGGTTCCATTGGGTAATTTTGTTTTCTTCGTTAGTTTCGCATCCCAGGTAAAAGCGTCATGATCAGAAGCGGAAAATTCAGTGATGAATTTGCGAGATTGATCATAAATACGGACCAATGGTTGCGATTGACTTTGGCTGAAATGAATTGTGACGTTCTTTTGAGCTGCGAGATCATAAACAGGAACGTTCACTGCACCTCGAGAGATAGAGGACGGATGAAGCGTATTACCAAGTAGATCTTTTGAGTTATTGCGAGCATATATAGGTTTGATTGGAGTTCCACCTGTGGTGAGGCGATTGTCGGCAGCAATTGCTTGATCAAGGGTATCAAATGTACCTGTAGCAGGCGTATAGCTTGCCAGCAGCGGCTTTATATGTGTAAGGTAAATATTCTTACCATTTACAGTTTGAGAAGGATCAGTTAAGCCGGTTGTTTGATAAATATTATCAAGTAGTTTTGGTAGTTTGCGAATAGTATCTAAATCGCTAAATACATGATTCCCATCGTGAACAGAGTCGTAGATTTTATTTGCAGAGCCAGCGCCGAAGAAGGAGTTGGATTTAAAATCACCTCGTCGAGCTTGATTGGTTTCGCCAATAACACCATCGTCGTAGAACATCAGGTTGTTATAAAACAGGGCATTATCAGATTGAGATTGAAGTGTCTCAGGATTCAACTCGCCGATACGATCTGATTTAGAGATGTAGATGGTGTTGTTGTAGACGCCGGTTGTATATGAAAAAGTTTTGTCATAATCGATTGAACGTATTGGGACGTTATTTCCTCCGGGAAAGAGGACATCATTGTGTGAGATGTTGTAACGAAGGATATCGCCATGCGAATCACCAGAAAGCATGGTGACAATACCGGCGTGGTTGTTATAGGAGAGATTGTATTGGACGGTACAGTTGATGGTTGCGTGATCAAAATCAAACGCTTGGCCGGAGAAGCCGTAGATATCTCCGACAACGTTGTATTGTGATGTGCAATTAACACTACGAAAAGTAGTGATGCCTGCGTTATCATGGATACGGCCGATTCCAATTTTGTGAACAATATTGTATTCGGCGAGCGAATCTGAGCAGACGCCGAATGAAAAAGCATCGTTGGTTGAATCAACAAGGTAATTGCCGCGAATGACGATGTTGGTGTGATTGATTTCGTGGTGTAGGCGCGGATGTTTTCGGAAGTCTGAGTAGAGACCGACGCCTTGGATGTCGCATCGATGGAAACGGTTGTTTTCAACGAGGATATCATGAAATCGTGTGACATGTTCATCAGGGATATCGCGTTTGCCGGTTAGGGATTTGGCATTGAACGCAATAGCTGCACGGGGTTCCCGAGTTTTGGTCGCGACACAGTTGACATCATGAAAGTAATTATTGCGGATAATGATACCGCGTTGATCACCTTTTCCTTCCTCAGCCACTCCTAGAATAGCCGCGTATAAACCACGACGGCGACCTTTGTTTGAAACCTCAAGATCACTGAATGTCCAGTGTGAGGCATTCATGAGTGTGATGGTTCCCATCGCATTGTTTATACCTTTGCCCGCAAGAATCGGGCGCGAGCCTTGGCCATATGCCGAGAATATGATGGGATTATCTGAGGTTCCGGAGCCGGTGAGTATAATGTTGCCGGCCCAATATGATCCACGTTTTAGGAGGATCTGATCGCCGGGCGAGAATTTGATTGAAGAGATTTTGTGCAGTGATTTCCACGGTTTTTCATTTGTTAGGCCCGAGTTGTTATCGTCGCCGATGGACGAATCGAGATAGTATGTTGTATGGCCAAGGGAGGGGGTAAGGGCAGGTGTGGTGACGGTACTGGCTGCTGATGGGGTAGATTCAGATGAATCCGTGAGTGCAGTGACAGAGTAGGTGTAAGTATGTTGCGGCTTTACGGTGTAATCAATGTAATTGTTTGCGGGGTTTCCGTGTGGGGCGTCGATGATCACGCTTCGGGTAATATTGTTTGTATCTTTGCGAATAAGCCGGTAGGCGGTAGCTTGAGCAACTTTTGGCCAATTAACTGAGATTGTCCTTGCGCCAAGTGAAATAGGTGAAGGTGCTGAGGGTACTACAACATCGGAAAGTGTATTAGACACCAGCGTAATTCGATCAACGTCCATGGACCATTGTGTGGTGTTGTAGCCACCCTTTGTGTCGATTGGCATGCGGAGCCAAATACGAGCTTGCTCCACATTGCCTGGTACTGTAAATGTGGATGATTTTTTGGTGTAGGTGTTATTGTCTTGATCAAATGTTAATAGCTTGGCAAGTTGAGTTGTACCATCAGCTAGGTGATATTCAATGGAAACATTTGCTGCATGTGTCGTATTCTTGCCGCGGTGCCTTGTTAATTTTGCGATAGCTGAGATAGTCCAATCCGAACCTGCTGAAGGGACGGGATCAATAAACTGACAGGCACCGGAAAAGTAACCTACCTCTTTCTCATTGACATGCTGCCCAACAGGTCTGCCAACTTGAAGAATTTTACCATTTGATGCAGCCTGATCATTTATAGGCTTGGTTGATGGGCGGGTGTGATACGTCCAATGAGATTCACCTTGTTGAAAGTCATGATTTTGGATGCGATTGGTTGGTGAGGCGTACAATACTGCTGCGGTAACAAGGTAGATTAGCGTGGACGCAATGGCGTAGTGTGTCATTTTTCTTGTCATGCTTTTGCCTGTATTTATTATTTGTTGTGATTTGTGTATACGTACTTTTGAAGCGTTTAATGGGTGTGATTGGGCATTTCAGTCGTCGGATGCTTGTGTATCAGCGATGTCAATTCTTTTTTGAGAAAATACATGTGATTTGCCTTGATCTGTGTGAAGGGTTATGCTAACCTGCAATTAATCGGAACGCTCCGAAGAAATTACCTTAATGGCGAGGTAATGTCAACAGGTTCTTGGCAACACGTTCAATTGCATGTGCAGCCGTTGAGTAGGTTGTAGGGAACTTGTTTGTGCGGCGGCGTTGTCGAGCGAAATGTATATGTGTTGTACAGATATACTTTTGGGATTATTGAGTTGTTATAGATTTTTTGGTGAGTGCATGTGATAGCTTTGAATCGTTCAGAACGTATTGTTTCCCGAATCGGTAAAATTCATAATATGTATGGTGAATCTTTCAAAACTATTTAAAATAGCACATGCGGGAATTTACAACGGGTTTCGTTGAGATTCTACTGATGATGATAGATTGCATTGGATAGTTCGAGTTAGTCATTTCAGAATATAGGTCTCGGTTTTTTTGAAAGCGCATCACTTTTAAATAGCTTAAGTTGGAGTTGAAGCAAATGAGGATGAACATGGAAAGAATGAGTCTAAGGAAAACGGAGCGCTCCGAAGTAGTTAGTGGGGGATTTACACTCATTGAGCTGCTCGTTGTGATTTCTATTATTGCCCTTTTGATCGGCATTCTCTTGCCGGCATTGACTGCGGCTCGTGATGTTGCTCGTCAAATGGCATGTCTTAGCAATCAAAGGCAAATTGGTATTGCGTTGTATACATATGCGACGGAAAGTGATGGTGGATATGCACCGCTTGTCGAAACGGGAGGCCCTCCATATAAATCTGGGGGCAACAGATATGTATTGGGATGGGCGGGTATCCTTGATTGGGACTATAGTCTTGGTCTAGAAGTTTTTGGGTGTCCAGTAGACGATGAGAATCTTGCGACTATGCAAGCTACTGCCGCATGGAATGTTTCTGCTAGAGGTTGGTCGGAGCGGTATGCAACAGCATGGACGGCAGGTAGCCGTACTTCATATGGCTACAATCAGTATCATGTTGGTTCAAGTCAACGGTATGTGGCATCTGTTGGGGGTAGTAATGCAAATAAACGAGCGCGTGCAGCATTGCCTGCTAGGCTTGAGGAAATTAAGAATCCGGCAGGAACTTTAGCTTTTTGTGACACAGCTCCACGTGATCCAGGTGGAGGTTTGGTTGATAGAGGTACTGCGTACGTATCGGATCTTAGCACTGGTGGTGTTAACGGGAAGCCTTTTGCGAGGCATAGAGAAACTGCATTAAGTGTTGCTTATTGTGACGGTCATGCCGAAGCAGTAACTTTAGCCGACCCAGATGATCCATATGCGGATGATGCACTTGGTGAAGTTAAAGTAACAGGGACGGTAGTCTTTAGGGTGGAGCAAGTAGATTCAACTGTGGATCAGAATAATGTTTGGACGCGGTTTTAGTGTATAAGAGATTACTAAGCTAAGCATTCAAATGATATATGATGATGTTTGCTATTTTTAGGTATCTCGTTTGTTGTAAAACACAGCAGCAGATACCTTTTTTATTTTCCGAAAGCGACCATAGTGGTTGGTTTTGGTGAGTGATTGAAAACTAGATCAAGATGTACAGGAAAAATGAATGGTTAAGGCACCAAGACTATTGAGTATTTGTGCGGTTGTACTAGGGGGATATGGAATCACGGGAATTGTACATGGCGAGAAGGATTTACATGTCATCGAGCCTGTTGTTTATCCATATCTGCATCGGCCAGAAACATATCCTGAGTATGGTTTCAGAAAAACGCCACCTCCAACATGGGAGACTTTCGGCGAGAAGATGGAATTGCGTACTTCACACTCAATTAATATGGATGGTGAGTTGAAGTTAATGGTTCGGCCGATCCGTGTTGATGTTCCAGATGAACGAGAACCTGATGTTTACGTTAATGGCAAAGTGATGCGTATTGAAGAAGAGTCACTCATTGCCGAGGAAAATTATAAGAAGGGAATGAACTTCTTAAGAGAATGGGATAAAGAAGGGGGTATGGTTCGTCTCGCAGGATATAAGATTTTTCGTGTTCCAGATCTTGATGGTCAAAACTACAATCGCTTGACTCATCTTGACGGCTCGTTCACGGATATGGCAGATCAGATGTACGACATTCTTGGTGATCGTTACCTTGGGATGCAGTTTGGTGAATCAGATGCTTCATATTTAAATTTGTCGCCTTATTACATCTATCCAACGCCGCGAGGACGGCTGGAGAGCTACCTGCCGTTTCATGAATATTTTGCGGACTATGGCGAAAACACAGGCAACCGAATCCTCGTACATAATAATGAACTCTGGCATCATTACACGGCAAAAGAAGCAACTGCAACGATTGTTGAAGGGCAGAACTTTGCTCGTGCAGATGGATATATGCGTTTGCATAATGCGTTTATGCGTGGGGCGGGGAAGCAATATGGGGTGCTCTGGGCAGGCGGTTTTTCTGCTGAAACTCAGTGGGGAATCCGACAGTATTTCAGTGAAGATTGCGAGCGTGAACTGCGGGAATTGGTCGAACGAGATAGTAAGATCACAGATTACAGTAAATTGCCGCCGATGAATCTTGCGAAAAGGCGTAAGAATTGGCTCAAGGCTCGATGTGGTCCGACTCGGGGTGTGCCTTTGAACTTGGCACGCCGATTGTTCTATACGTTGTATATGAACAATGCAAGCCATGCAATCTGGGAAGTATCTATGACGCATGAGTTTGTTTCAAGTCGCGAAAAAATTGCAAAGCTGACGCCCATGGGGCAATTGTATAATGCGGTTGCCGCGTTTAATGAGAAGCATGGCACACCAGGAGTGATGCAAACACCTGTTGCAATGTTGCTTGATTTTGGTGCAGGTTGGCGTCCACCACGTGGTCGCAGTGCGGAGTTAATCACGCGCCGCGGTATGCAATACTACATTTGGCCGACGCAAACTTATAATCGCGGTGATTACCTTACCTATAACGTGCTTGATCTGATGTTCCCGGGATTTGTAAATAGTGGCAAGTTTAACACACTTGAGTATGCGCTGACTGACACGCCATATGGTGAGATGTGTGATGTGCTTTTGAGTGATGTGCAGTTGCCCGTTTTACAACGGTATCCACTCGTGATTGCTGCGGGAGAACTAACGACAGATCTCGGTTATTTACGTGATAAATTGACCTCATATGTAGCGGCGGGTGGTAATCTCGTTCTAACTGGAGAGAATGCACGGTCACTCTTTCCTGAATGGGGTATACAAGGAGAGAAAGAGTTTTTGCCTGCGGGGGCAAGGATCCAGTGGGGAGACGGAGATGTGATGAAAGAAACGTACACCGTTGGTGTGCTTGAGGCAAAAAACTTGCCAAAGAATGTGCGTATAGTAGCATCAAGTGGTGATCGTGTGCTACTTTTTGAACTACCAATTGGCAAAGGCAATGTAACTGTGACACTCACCCCCATGGGGATGAATGATCGAGCGATTCCCTTTAAAACGCCTGCTTCTAAAACTACTGTTACCGATGGAGAAGAACAGTTTCATTTGATTGAAAAAGTTGGGCGCCCTTTTTATCTTGCAGAACATTTTAAAAAATGTCTTGATGCAAAATTGAATGATGTTCGCTTGTTCAGCCTGTCCAATGAACGTTTGGCTTATGTGACAACACGTAAGGGTGAAGGTGAGTATTGGTTAGGCGTTTTTAATGATCATCTTGATGCAGAGCCATTTAAGATAGTTTCTTTCGTGGGTGAGATTGAGGCAGTTGAAGAACTTGATTTAGGTGATGATTGGATCAAGCAAGATCCAGGCTACTATCCATTTGGTTTTACAAATCATCAAGGAGGGGAATCAACTGGGGTAAGTATTGCTGGTGGGGACACGCGAATCTTTCGTGTAAAAGTAAAGGAAGAGGCAATAATCAATCGGGAACAGCTTCCGATTGCAAGGCCTGCGAAGAAACTTATTGCGGTGGAAAGCTTGCGTGGGCTTCGTGAGAAGCTTGTGATGTGGCCATCGTTTTTTAATGAGTTTGCAGGAGTGAAAGTTAGTGGTCAAGCAGTGCTTGCTGCTAGCAAGGAGATGCTGCTAAAGGAATCTAAATGGTTTAACAGACGCGGCGTAACATTTCTTGTCGACGCGCGCGATCTCTCTGATGACGCTATGTTGGAAGAGATGTTTGATCGGGTATCAGTACTTACAGGTGTGAAGGCAATTATAGTTCGTGAGGACGAGGGCTTGTCGCTGCAGGCATCTTCGAGTGGTATTGATCTGATCACAGATGATAGAACTGATGATGAGGTGTACTTGTTTGATAGGCAGCATCTTGAGCCTGTTGGGCATGATTATCATGGATGGTTTGTTCTCAATATGGCCTATGATCTATGGGATGACCTGTATAATGATTTGAAAATTGCAGAAGGTCGCGATGGTGTCGCCGTTGTTAAAGGTAGATCATTTGAAGTTATTCCAGATAAGCAATGGAAAGTTAAAGCGGAAAATGCTAATCGCATGCTTTCGTTGCGGGGGATACAGGACTTGCCGAAAGCAGTGAATCGGCAGCAGTTAATCGCGTCACATTTTGGTGGTGTCAATATTGAGGCGAAGTATATTTGGCAAACGGATATTCAGAAGTTGATCAGAGATAAGCAGTGGGCTGATGAACACGGTTTAACTTTGATGATTGATTTTAGTACGTTGATTAACGGTTACAAAGACATTGCTTTTCATACGGAGATGGGGGTGATTTACCAGAAGGGCTTGGCTTGTGCTGAATCAATCTTCAAGAAAATGGAAATACTGGGTTTGAATGATGCGATCATCATCACGCACGGGATGGGGCAGCAGCATGAGGCAATCAATGATGGTTTTGTTGCATTTTGTGATCTTGCTAAACAACATAATGTGAAGCTACATCTTCGAAACTCAGGGCGTTTGCCTGTCAAGCAAGTTAAAAGGTTTATGGCAAGGTTTGAAGATCGTGTCGATAATCTTAAATTTGCGCCATCCACAATCGAAGGGCGAGATCTGTCAGAAATGCTCTCGATTGAACATGATCCAAAGGTTATATTATTGGCATGGTCTAATGATCGGCACCGTTTTAATATGCCACTGCCATTAGCAATGGGGCAGGGTAAAGAAAGAGTTGATCTTTCCGCATTGGATACGGTTAATGCTATTCTGATCTTTGATGCGATCTATGAGGATGATAGTGAACTGTTATCTGATTTATTGTTAGTTGGCAATGATTGATTTCTGTAATCAGAATTAAGAAGGATTATGTTTGATGTATCAATCAATGCAAAATATGGGTTGCGGTTTTATAGCAACAGTTGGTATGGCTGCTTCGATGGGTTTTCAAATGCAAACTCATGCGGCGGGCATGCAATCGAGTGGTTATGATACGAGTAAGCCGAATATCGTTCTGATACTTGCAGACGACATGGGCTACGGTGATATAGCGGCTTTAAATGAACGGTCAAAGATTCCAACGCCTAATCTTGATCAGATTGCCAATGATGGTATGACGTTTACAGATGCGCATACGCCATCATCGGTTTGCACGCCGACGCGGTATGGATTATTAACTGGCAGGTACTGCTGGCGTACCCGATTGAAGCGTGGTGTACTAAACGGTTATAGTAGGCCATTAATTGAAAGAGAGCGTCGAACCATTGGGACACTGTTGCAACAGCAAGGTTATCATACTGCGATCATTGGAAAATGGCATCTTGGATTAGAGTTTGTCGATGAATCAGGAGATTTAACAGACCCAGATGAACGCATGCCAAGTGTTGATTTATCCAAACCGCTTAAATACTCTCCCAATGATGTAGGGTTTGATGAATCTTATATCATTTCGGCTTCGCTGGATTTTCCGCCGTATGTATATATCAAGAATCATCGTGTGGAAGAAGTTGCGACAGAGGAGCATGAAGCTATAAAATTTCCAGCATATATGCGTGCTGGTGAAAAGGCGCCCGGATTCAAGGCTGTTGATACACTCGATCATATGACCAGTCGCGCAGTGGATTACATTGACACGCAAGCAAAGACAGATGAACCATTCTTTTTGTATTTCCCAATAACTGCTCCGCACAAACCGGTTCTGCCGCATGATCGCTTTGTGGATCAATCGTCAATGGGGAGATATGGTGATTTTGTGATGCAAGTTGATTGGACGGTTGGTCAAATCATACAAAAACTTAAAGATGAAGGTATTGAAGAGAGCACTCTCGTTATCTACACCAGCGACAACGGTTCATTCATGTACCGTTATGATAAAGAAACGCGCCCATCGGACCACCGTGCCAATTTGAAGTCCATGGGTTACTATCCAGAAAACCATGAAGCAAACTATAATTTCCGAGGTACGAAGGCGGATATTTTTGAAGCAGGTCACCGTGTACCATTCCTTGTTAAATGGCCAGCAAAGATTGCTTCCGGAAGCAAAGTGAATCAAACGGTTTGTTTAACGGACATTTTCTCGACATTTGCAGAGATAGCAGGGGTACCGATAAACCGTGGTGAAGGCGAAGATTCATTTTCCTTGCTATCAGTTATGCAGGGGGATCAGAAATGGGTTCGTAAGCAGCCAGTTGTTCATCACTCATCCCGTGGAGCATTTGCGATTCGTGATGGTGATTGGAAGTTGATTCTAACAGATGGTTCTGGTGGTCGGCAGCGCCCGCAAAGTACGCCATTTGCAAAGCCATATCAATTATATAATCTCAAGAATGATATTGGTGAACGTCAAGACTTGGCCCGAGAACAGTCTGAAATTCGCGATCGTCTTGAGGAAAAGTGTCTCAAGATTATTGCAAGTGATGCTAGCCGATACGATATTGGTAAGTAAAGCAATAAGCAATCGAGATATAAAAAGTCCTTTTATACAAGGGCTTTTTATATCTACATTTCAGTGAATGGATCGTACTCAGGTACTTGCCATGGATCTTTTGTGTGTTTTAGCCATGGAGTAAGTTCATCTTTTACCAGTTGCTTGATTAGATTTGGGCGTAGCCAGGCGATATTACTCATCTCGTATGGATCTTCTTGAAGATCATAAAGCTCGACTCGTCGTGGTGATTTGTCCTTCGTTTGATCGATCATCAATTTATAGCGATGCGTTCGTACGCCACGTTTTCCATATCGCGGATCACCGGGATAGGGCACACGAATATAGAATTGAGATGTCGGCCGTTCCGCGTTGCAGTCTTTCATCGCATCAGCAAGAGATTGTCCTTCAACTTGTGAGGGAATTCTGTTTTTATATCCCATGAGATCAATCAGGGTTGGATAGATGTCAGGCGAGGAAAGCAACAAATCATCCTGTCTTGCTTCTAAGACATCTGGATAACGAATTATAAATGGGACATGCATTGCTTCTTCGAAATGATTGTTTTTATTATCGTAATGACCATGAATGCCCAAGCAATCACCGTGATCTGATGTAAATACGACGATCGTATCATCGGATAGATTTAGTTCGTCTATTGCCTGAAGAAGCTTGCCAAATTGCTCATCTACGCCAGTAATCATAGATAGATAATCACGGATATATTCACGGTATAGTTGCCCGCGTTCCTCATCAGCAGGCGGGATACTGGGGCGATTGCAAAGTTCTTCTGTACTATATTTTTCATAGAATTCACGGTATTTTTGAGGATACTCTTTGTAGTAGCCATGAGGTGGATTAATAGACCATACAAGAGCAAATGGCTGATCTGGATTGCGATAAGAACCATCAGTATTGTTTAGGTAGTCAATTGCTTTTCCGACTTCATACTCGGGTGACCATTGTTTGATGCGTGTGATTTCATCACGTGAACCACTTGTCGTCCAATACTCAGGTGTCATATGAGCACCGGAAGTATTGTATGCATGCCAGTAATCGAACCCGTGTCTACGCTCTGGTGGCGTCCACTCATTCCAGAATGGATCTTCGCCTACTGCAAGTTCCTGTGTATCTGCGAATGGCTTATGAGGTGTTTCTAGATGCCACTTGCCGATATAACCCAGCGAGTATCCTTTATCGTGAAGCACGTCAGACCAGCATCGCTCTTCGGTTTTGAGGTAGATACCCAGATCACTTGTGCCGCTGTGGCAATTTAAGATTACACCGTTTGATAAGGGGTACTTGCCGGACATAAACATCGCGCGGTGAGGGCTGCAGACAGGATAATTTGAGACAGCATGTGTGAGCGTGAGCGATTCCTGTGAGAAGCGGTCGATATTGGGGGTGTGAACAATATCCTGCTCCATGAAGCCGAGTGATTGTGCACGTAGCTGGTCACAAAAAACATAGATGAGATTTGGCCGGTTTCTGGTTGATGGCATAATGTTTCCTCTGTACTGCTAATAGGGCCGTCAGGTGTGATGATAACCGGATTCAAATGGTGTTGGAAGGCATGTTACGTGCTGTGTGGCATCGTTTGAAAAATATCTCAAATAGCTAGAAAGTCAGCTTTCTGAGCGCTCCGAAAAATGTTAATATAGCATATTGAAACAATCTTGTTATGTTCAAATTTGGGTTTTACCCGTTGTGGAAAGCAGGAGTCATTGGCATGGGTGTTGTTGCAAAATCTAGCAGTATGAGCTTGAAGAAGCGGCTGTTTCTATCATTCTTGTTTGGTGTTTTAATGTGGTCTTCTGCAGTGCAATTAACTGCGGCACCGACGATCTATCCCTATCTACATCAGCCTGAAGATTATGAAGAATTCTATCGACGTGAAACACCGCCTGCGACGTGGGATCTCTTTGATCATCAGATGCGTATTAAATCTGCGTCATCGTATACGAATTTCAAGAATGATATTTTTGCTGGTCGTATCATGCGCATTGAGGAAAAACACTTTAAGAGTAAGGATGATGTTCTAAAGTACCGTAAAGAGATGGAAGCCGCGAAACGGGCAGGGTACTTTATTCGACTAGCGGGCTTCAAGATATACCGTGTTAAGGGGTTAGATGTACAGAACTACAATGAGCGTGTTGATGTTGAAGATTCATACGCTGATATTAGCCGTGCAATGTATGACATTTGGGGAGAGCGGTATTTCGGGATGCAGTTTGGTGAGTCTGATGCATCATATTTAAACTTGTCAGCCCCGCATGTTTTCCCGTTCTCGCGAACACGAGAGGGAAACATGGTTGATTTTATGGATCATTATCAATGGTACAGCATTAATGTAGGTAACCGCGTGATGTCGCACCATAATGAATCCTTGTGGCCATATGCGTGCAATGATGCGGCAACAACTTTGGGTGGGGCACAGACATTTTACCGTGGTAATACGAATCCTAGGATACACTACGCCTTCTTCCGTGGTATGGGGAAGCAGTACGGTTTGCTATGGCAAGGTGGGTTGTCTGGCAATAATGTTTGGAAGAGTGAGAAGTTTGAAGAAGAGCTTAAAGGTAAGATTCGTGCTGCTGGATTGCCAGTAGAACCAACTAAAGATAATACTTATCCCTTGCGCATCAAAGGCAATCGAGAGCGGCGTCAATTGTATAACTTGCATCCGTTGAACGGCAGCGGTATCGGTATGCTTCGCCGAATGACGTACTCTATGTATGCATGGAATAGTATGTTCTTTGACTATGAGATTGGGGCATTGAAATGGACCGCAAAGGGGGAAGATAGTCAGCTCTCACCTAATGGAGAAATGTTCAATCACTTTGATAAGTTTGTGAAAACATACGGATCGCCAGGCCCGATGCAAACACCTGTTGCTTTCATGACAGATTATATGGCTGGTTGGCGTGTCCCGGGTAAGGAGAGACAACGCCTGAGCGTTTGGAATTGTTTGCCTTATGAGCAAGGTGATTTTTTGCTGCTGAACCTATTTAATGTGGTATATCCCAACCACTTCAATCTACCACTTCACAAAGATAAACGGTATATGCTGACGGATACGCCATATGGCGATATCACAGATGCGCTGACACATGATGTCAGGCAGGAAGTACTTAACCGTTACGGCCTTGTGATACTTGGCACTGAACTTAATCATGATCTTGAAACCGTTCGTTGGAAGCTTGACGATTATTTATCACAAGGTGGTCAGCTTGTAATGACTGCGGCGAATGCATCGAAATTATATCCTGAATGGGGTATAGAAAATGAAACTACATTAATTCGAAAAGGTGATCGCATTCACTATTCTGAAGGCGGGAACGAAAAAGAAACGCTTGAATATAGTGTCTTGATGGCAAAGAGTATGCCAAACGATGCACGGGTAATCGCCGCGGTGAATGATGTTCCAGTTGCATATGAGATACCAAGTGGGAAAGGATCGATCACGTGCGTCATGTCTGCATATGGCATGAATGATAAGGCGTTCCCAATGGAATGGCCACCGAGTAAGAAGGCGGTGCGTAAGGGCGATGAGAAGGCTGTAGCATGGATGAAAAATCCAGCAATTCTGAAATATAGCTATCGCTTATCAAATGTGATGAAATCGATTCTTGATCAGAAGCTCTCTGCTCAAAAATTATTCTCTGTTGGAGATAATTTAGGGTACATTGTCAATCACCGTGAGGATCAAGAGTACCTTGTGAGCATCTTTAATGACACATTAGAAAGTCAGCCGTTTACAATTACTTCACATATCGGAGAGATTGAATCTATAAAGGAATTATCGTTATCTGATCAATATTTGAAGCAGGATCCAAGTTTCTTTCCAAGGGGGTATCAGGATAAGCTTTCAAAGCAAAGCGCTAGTGATGACCACATCATGGGGAATGATGTGCGTATTTTTTCAGTCAAAGTGAAAAAAGGCAATGTTCGGGTTTTGCCTGAAATGAAGCCCGCAAGAAATGCGCGCGATCGATTTATTGCCGTCAAGAGCCTAAATACACTTCGCCATCAGTTGATTCGTTGGCCAGCGTATAAACGCTATTTTGAAGGAGTGAAAATTACGGGACAAATGCTTCTGAATACTGATGCCGATTGGCTTGTACGTGAAGCGAAAATATTTAATCGAGATCGCCTTCGTTTTTTTGTAGATGCAAGAGATGTGAATAAAACACCAGATTTGATTGCTGTAGTTGCAAAAATGTCGATCTTGGACGGTGCAAAAGATATTGTACTTGAGAATGTGGATACTTCACTCAAATCGCTTTTGAAAAGAAAAAGTATCAGAGTATGCACGACGAATGATTTTCAATATATTGATTCAACTCGATCCGAAGAAGCGAAGCTTGGGCTTATTAACGTGCTGAACATGTTCTATGATCAATGGGATGATGTTTATCACGATATTCGAGTTGTATGGGAAGGCGCAGAAGCAGCTAACTTCCGTGGTGATGCAATTGGTGAAGAATATAATCATCATGTGCAAGTACAACCTAAGAATACGTATCATTATTTGACATTGCGTGGTGATATCGATGATTTGCCTGAGGCAATCATGAGCGTGCCGAAGTTCTTCACATACTTTGGCGGGGTGAACATCGATGCTCGATATCTGGCAGCATGTTCAGATATAAAGATTGCTAAGGATGCTGAATGGTTACAATCGCGCGGTATTGGCGTAACGGTTGATTTCAGCAGTATGATTAATAACTATAAGAACATTACACTCCTAAAGCAGCAATCCCACCAGTATGAATGGAGTATGGCATTTTTCGATCAGGCTTTTAAGAAAATGAAACAGTTAGGTGCGGATCATGCCATCATTATCGCTGCGAAGAAGAACAAGAAAGACAGTGTAGAGAATGCAATCCATGAGGTAGCTATCAAAGCAGCCAAGCAGGGGATTCAACTCAATATCCGCACACGTGGTGGAATGATATACAGGAAAGGCGTTGAGTTTATTCAATCTATTGACGCAGAGAATGTTAGTATTGCCTGCTCGACCATGACTGATCGTGATCCTTCATCAATCATCAGGGAAGACTCAAAGAAAGATATGAAAATATTGCTTTTAAGCAGCTCGAGCAAAAAAACCTTGGGCAATATATCCTACCCTGTCTCGCGGCAGGCAGGAGGTGATATATCGATCAAGAAACTTGCGGGTAAGAAAATAATCCAAGTTTTGGATGCGGAGTATCTGAATGAGGGTGAGCTTTTAGAAGATGTTCGTTTTATGGGATGGTAAGTGTTATTAAATCTTTTACATAGGTTAGTTGGATTGAGAATATGAGACATAAAAAAACATTAGTAACGCTTGCAACCAGTGCATTACTCAGCAGTCAATCATTATTGTCCGCAAGTACGAAGCCAAACATCGTTTTCATATTTGCGGACGATATGGGATATGGTGATGTTAGTGGATTGAATAGTCATTCTAAAATCCAAACACCAAACATAGATCGTCTCATTCATGAAGGGATGTATTTTTCTGATGCACATACAAGTTCATCAGTATGTACACCGAGCCGTTATAGTTTGATGACTGGGCGATACTGTTGGCGAACAACTTTAAAGAGCCGTGTCTTGAACGGTTATCAACGTGCATTAATTCCATCAGATCGTATGACGCTGCCCTCTATGTTGCGTGACAACGGTTACCGCACAGCGATGATCGGTAAGTGGCACTTAGGCATGAACTTTAAATTACAGCGTTCAGTTTCTAAATCAAACAATAGGAAAATTCAGCCACAAGATGTTGATTTCTCTGGTAGGGTGGATGGTGGGCCGGCTGATGTTGGCTTTGATACCTTTTACGGCATGTCTGCTTCTTTAGATTTCCCGCCGTATGTTTTTATCAATCAAGACCGTTTCGAGGTTATGCCTACCAAAGAGTATCAATCTTGGCGTGCTGACCCTGCTAATACATTTGGACGTGCAGGGTTTGCCGATCCAGATCTAGTTGCACAAGACGTCATGCCACGTTTGACACGCAGAACGGTTGATTACATTGAATCGTATAAGGATGACAAGCCATTTTTTCTATACATGCCATTAACCGCACCACACACACCGATTGCGCCTAATGGCCGTTTTGTAGGAAAAAGTGGCCTGAATGAATATGGGGATTTCTGTTTGGAGGTGGATGATACCGTTGGGCAGGTTCTCGATGCACTTGATCGTAAGGGAATTCGAGATAATACCATTGTGATATTTAGTGCAGATAATGGTTGTTCAAATGCTGCAAATTTCCCTGAGATGGAAAAGAAAGGGCATCATCCAAGCTACATATATAGAGGTTCTAAGGCGGATATTTGGGAGGGTGGCCACCGTGTGCCAATGCTTGTCCGTTGGCCGGAGAAGATTAAAGCAGGGACAAGTAGTGATAGTATGATTGGTTTGACCGATATGCTGGCGACATTCTCAGAGCTTGTTGGCCAGAAGCTTCCGGATAATGCTGGCGAGGATAGTGAGAGTTTTTTGCAGGTATTACTTGGTCAACGTTGGAATCCTAAGCGTGAAGGAATCGTCAATCATACGGTTTTTGGATACTTTGCGATTCGGACAAAAAATTGGAAGCTTATTTTTTGCCCGGGATCGGGTGGTTGGACTGCACCAAAAGATAAGCAGGCTCGCGAACTCGGGCTACCTGAGATACAGCTATATAATATGGCGACGGATCCGGGCGAAACAAATAATCTTTACGGCAAGTATCCAGAAATTGAATCTAAGCTTACTGAGCTAATTACGCAGTACGTTTTGAACGGTCGTAGTACTGAAGGTGCAGCACAGAAAAATGACACTAGCAACGATTGGGCGCAGCTTGTTTGGATAAATCAAGCTGCAGGCCGAGCGGAATAAGAAAGGGTTTGAGTATTGATGCGAGATGTGAAGTGGTTTACTGATGCGCGGTTTGGTATTTTCATGCACTGGGGATTGTATAGTATTCCTGCGGGTGTGTGGAAGGGAAAGAAGATGGGGCGCAACTGGTATTCGGAATGGATTCGGATGCAGCACAATTGGCCAGAACCAGGCGGTATCCCTAGAGAAGAATACGATACGTTGTTGGATCAATTTAACCCAGACAAGTTTAATCCAAACCATTGGATCAAGCAGTTTAAGGAAGCTGGTGCAAAATATTTTTTGATTACAGCTAAGCATCATGATGGTTTTGCGCTTTGGCCAAGCAAAGTTTCGGAATACAACGTATATGACGCGACCCCTATGAAACGTGATGTTCTAGGTGAATTGAAGGAAGCGTGCGACAAACATGAGATCAAGATGGGATTTTACTACTCGCACTGGCTTGACTGGGAGCATCCGGGTGGTGGTTTGCCACCGTGGCCAAGCGCGGAGAACCCAAACGATCCTCCAATGATGCAGCCTTCACAAAAACTCTACGATGAGTATTGGTATGGTAAGTGTATTCCGCAGGTTCGCGAACTTATAGAGAATTATGATCCTAAATTCTTTTGGTTCGATAGTTGGAATGATAAATCAGAGATGTTCTTAACAGAAAAGCGATTAGACGATTTGATTGGGGCGGTTCGGGATGCTAGTGGTCATTGTTTGGTAAATAGCCGGATCGGTACGACATGGAGTCATCCCAAGGGCGATTCAATCGTGGATTATCTTTCAATGGGTGATAATGAATTTCCAGATACCCAGATACCACGGCCTTGGGAAACCTCGGGGACATTTAATAATGCGTGGGCATGCCACAAACTTGATTATTCATGGAAATCGTCAGAAACACTGTTGAAGAGCCTGGTTGATAATGCTTCACGCGGAGGTAATTTTCAGCTTAACATCGGCCCTAATGCGGATGGTTCGTTTAGTCCAGCAATGATTCGTCGTCTTAAAGAAATTGGTGGATGGCTAATCGTTAATGGCGAAGCGGTCTATGGGACATCTTCTACGTCACTTAAGGATCCTGCATGGGGTCGAATTGTGAAGCGTGACCTACCTGATGGCAATACTCGTCTTTATTGTCATGTCTATGATTGGGTTCCGAATAAGAATATTGATATTGATGACCTCTCATGTGAACCCGTCAAGGCTAGTGTACTTGAAACGGGTGAGCCGATCGAAGTTTCGGTTGATAAGAAAATTGTATCAATGATGTTGACTGAGCATTGCCCGGATGATCGTATCAGTGTGATCGTGCTAGATGTTATTGGGAAAGTGCCATCGTATTGTGAAGCTTTCGGCGATAAGATGTGTGAGCCACATTCAACGTTTAACTTTTAGTGATGCTGAGAGGTCTTTGTTTAATATGGTTTGATTGATCCATTGCCGCATCACGTGATAAATGGGTTCATCGATACGGTGTTTGCATGGCTGTAGGTTAAGGTATGCATTGATGCCGTGCTCTATTAACGTGCTATAGAGTGATTCCGCGTAGTCTTTGGGTACAACGTGATCATCTTCACCATGTACAAGATAGATTGAGATTTTATGAGCCTTCAATTTTTCTAGTACTGTTGGTGTTTGGTAATCATCAAAGTAGTAACCTGCATAGCATAGGATACTTTGGAATTGCTTTGGGTGTGTCGCTGCTATCATGTATGTAAAAGCAGCTCCCATGCTGTGTCCTAAGATGTATTGCTGGTTTGATGCGATGCGGTACTTGGTTTTTGCGTCCTCCAAGCATTTCATAACCCATGCGATGTGGAAGCGTTCGCGGTTATTCCGTATGGGGTGATCTTTGGGGATTGAATATGTTGGCCAACCTGAATATCCCGGCTGGTTGTATTTAAATGCGTTGGGTGTAACGAACGGAGCTCTTGGAATTACATAGACGACATCATCACGTACTAATTTGTCTACAACGTGAGCATAGCGGTCCTCATTTAAGTCACTGCCATGTAGGACAAGACAAACAGGATAATTTTTTGATGAGGTATGGTAGTCAGGTGGGAGTAACGTGATGTAAGTTCCGACGCTCTCCATTGAAATATAATGTCGTTCGGTATTATCTACTGCTGATTTGGAGATTATTTTCAGCATCTTTTTGTATGCTGATTTGAACTCTGATGTATTGCGCACAGGATCTAATTCTTCTTGGCGATCTAATCGTTCTTGATCTTTGAATCCAGCGTCTATAGCGCGATCAATTGCGAGTGCTGCGAGTTTGTGATTGTCCATTTTTGAAAGTAAGCATGCGAACCTAAACCACGTATCGTGATCACTCGGTTTTGATGATAACCATGCGAGGTAATACTGCTTGGCAGCATGAAAATTTCCATTGCGTTCCGCTTTCATGGCCAAGTATTCTTTCGAAGGGCCTACCTGTGGTAATTCGTGTTTATAGACGCCAGGTTGATGTATGTTTGTTTCTAGTTGGCGATGACAGCCGGGTAGAAGAATTAATGCGAATAAGATGACAGTGAGTATCAAAAATTTGTAATATTTCATTGTATGACTTTACTTAATAGTGCATAATAAACACCAGATCGGAGCGATCCGATTATATGGGTCGATGATATCTTCAGCAAGGAATTTTGGACACGTCGGAGGTATTGGCGTCCAAAGTATATGGAGCAAGCGATGTTTGGCAGCAAGATGGATATTCAAATTTCTATTATTACTGTGTTGTTGGTTTCGTTATTGAGTGGCTGCGCCGCATCGATGGACAATGATGTAGAGGTGTTTACGAAGAACGAAACGATGCAGATGCGTAATGATCGAATGAGGTGGTGGCGTGAAGCTAGGTTCGGGATGTTTATTCACTGGGGTTTATATGCTGTGCCGGGCGGTTCGCATAACGGCAAACGTGTGGGCGGATATAGTGAATGGATCATGTGTGCCGACAAGATTCCAGTTAAGGATTATGAAGCGTACTTGAAGGATTTCAATCCGACTGAGTATGATGCGGAGAAATGGGTTCTACTCGCGAAACAAGCAGGGATGAAATACATGGTGATTACGACGAAGCACCATGATGGTTTTGCGATGTATCATTCGCAAGTGAGCGATTACAACATTGTAGATGCGACACCATTTGATCGTGATCCGATCCGTGAGTTGGCGGATGCTTGTCGCAAGCATGGCATGAAGCTTGGGTTCTATTACTCACATTGTATGGATTGGCATCATCCCGGAGGAGGGTATCCTGCGAATCGTATGCCTTCGCATTGGGACCCCGCATTGGTTGAGCAGAATGTTAGTTTTGAAACATACATGGAAGAGAAGGCGATTCCACAGCTGAAAGAATTGTTGACTGAGTATGGTGATGTGGTGGTGCTTTGGTGGGATACACCAAGGACAATGAATCAGCAACGTGCGGAAGCGTTCCTACCATTGTTGGATTTGCAGCCGGGTATCATTACTAACAATAGACTTGGTGGTGGTTATACAGGGGACTATAAAACGCCTGAACAATACATTCCCTTATCAGCACAGAAAATCGATTGGGAAACATGTATGACGATGAATGGGTCATGGGGTTTCAAGGCTCATGATGATAAGTGGAAGTCAACGACACAACTGATCGAGAATTTATGTGATATTGTTTCGAAGGGCGGGAATTATCTGTTGAATGTTGGGCCGGATGCCAAAGGGCGTATTCCGCAGGAGAATATTGCAAGCTTGAAAGAGATTGGCGCGTGGATGAAGGCGAATGGGGATGCGGTCTATAGTACGCAGCGTGGGCCGTTTGCTCGGCTTACTTGGGGAGCATGCTCACAAAAAGTTACGGATGGTGGTGAGCAGGTGTTGTATTTTTACGTGTCTGATTGGGATAAGCATGACCGCTTAATTGTGCCGGGGCTTAAAAACCATGTGCGGCGAATCGTTCTATTGAATGGTGGAACTACACTTGCATTTGAGCAAGCGAATGATGATGTGGTGATTCACACTGAAGGTATTGAAGGCGATGATCATGTAACGGTTTTAAAAATGATGATCGAAGGGCAGCCGGATGTGGATCAACGTTTGCCAATTGTTAATCAGCGGCGAGATTTGAAGCTGGGTGTTTGGGCCGCAATGCAGAAAATAAAATCAAAAGGAGAGAAATTGACGATCGAGCATGATGGCGAGAAAGCTTGGGTGTCAAAGTGGAAGTCTTGGTTGTCGTATCCTTATTGGTTGGTGGAAGTGACAGAACCAGGTGTGTTTGATGTGTATGCAACACTCGATCGCGGGGAAGATGATGGCGTTTTTTCGGTGGAAGTTTGTGGAACTAGGTTAGGTACGTTCAGTGAAATTGATACGAAAGGTTCATTTGCCGAAGTACACTTGGGGCAGGTGACCGTTGATGAGGCTGGTTGCTACCAAGTTGAGGTAAAACCGAAGCGGCAGGGCTGGAAGACGGTAAAGCTTAGTGAACTACGTTTGGCGCCTGTAAAGGATTGAGATACAGGATTGAGTTGATGCGATAGCCGATCGGTTTCGGTTATCGTTTGGCATGTTGTATGTTCTTCTCACGAAGGCCGTCACGCCAAGATTCGGAGTCGTTGTGGATGGGTTGATCGAGGACGTTTAGTCCTGAGTATTGTGGGGTTTGGTAATCTTCGTACCAAGATTCGAGTTGGGCGAGGAGTTGTTGGATGGTGTTTGCGTGTTGTGGATCGTTGAAGAGATTGTTTGTTTCATCAGGGTCGGTGATTAAGTCGAAGAGTTCATTTGGTTTATGGTTGTATCGGATAATGAGTTTGTACTGATCGGTTTGAATGAAGCGAAGGTCGCCGTATTCGCCGAAGCGAGGTTGTTTGCGTGGTTGGTTGTATGTTGTGGCGTATGAGATGCCGGGGTAGTTTGTGTTAGTTGGGAGTGGCGTGTTTGCGAAATCAAGGATGGTGTTGAAGGTATCGTAGTGATCGACGGGGCGGTCTGAGGTTTCGTTCTTGGGGAGGTCTGGATGTTGAATAAAGAGCGGAACTTTGATGGAGGTTTCGTAGACGTTGAGTGGGCGGGTGGAATTACCTTTGCCCCAGAAGCCATGATGCCCAAGGGTGCAGCCGTGATCTGAGGTGTAGATGATGATGGTGTTGTCGAGCTGGTTTGTTTCTTCGAGGTAGTCCATGACGCGACCGAGATGGTGGTCGATTTCTGAGACGGAGGCGTAGTAACCGCGGCGGTGGGCATTGATTTGTTCGGTGTCAGATTCGTCGTAGGGGAAGCCTTCGTTTTTGGCCCAAGGGTGTTTGTGGTATTCGGGGAGGTCGGAGAAGGTTGCGTCTTTGTAGAGGTCGACGAATTTGGGGTCATGATGTGATTCGTGATAGGGGGAATGTGTGCCGATGTAACCGATGTTGAGGAAGAAGGGCTTGTCTTTGGGGCGGTCTTTGAGAAAGTCCAGAGCGTGGTCGGTAATGATTTCAGTTTTGGAGCCGGTGAGCGTGGTGGGTTTGTTATTGAGTGAGTAGGTATGCGTTTCTTGGTGCGCGCCTTGGTTGCGACCTGTGCCAAAGCATTGATCGAAACTAGCAGGTGTGTCATCAGATTGACCGAGGTGCCATTTGCCTGAAAGGATGGTGTGATAACCTGCTTGCTGGAGGATCATAGGGAGCGTGGTGTGACCCTTTAGCCAGAGATGATTATCAATTTCGGGTGTGGTTTCGTAGAGCCAATCATGGATGCCGATTTGTGAAGGTGTTTGGCCGGTGAGGATGCATGCGCGCGCGGGCGAACAAACGGGGCAGGGTGTGTTCACATTGGAGAAGCGGAGGCCGTTTTGTGCGAGTCGATCGAAGTTGGGGGTGATGAGTTCTGAGTTGCCGTAGGGTACGGAGGCCCATGCGGCGTGGTCATCGGTGAGAAAGAGAATAATATTGGGTTGATTGTTCATGGCGGAACTTCTTTGTTTGATTTTATTTTAACGGCATGGCCAAGGTTATGTGGATCAATTTTCTTTACAAATGCAGCAAGAAAAGGCACTAAATCGGATCGCTCCGATAATTGTATTTTAACAATTTTTATGCATGTGTATATGGGGTTGGGATATTGGAATGTTGATCGTGACATTGGTTGGTATGAATGTCACATGGGTGTTGGGTATGTGTATATAAGTGGTGGGCTTTGTGTCAAAGTGAGGGAATTGCTGGCAGTATTTGCCGATAGTGATAAGGCAGAGATGGTATGATGGTGTTGTGAAAAGTGTTTGCTATAATTAGTGACTCGCTTTTTGCGAATGATCTTTGACAAGATGGGGCCGATCGGTATTGACCGGACAGGGAAGTCATATCGTTGCGTGTCGAGGTGCACATTCCCCTCGTTAAACCACGTGCAAAAACACTAATTGCCAACGATAATATCGCTGGTCGTATTGGCTTCGCGCCAGTACGCATGGCTGCCTAATGTGTGGCCCATCATGCGGATGAGTGTCTGCGGCTGAAGCATGATGCAAAGACTAGTAGACTCGCCGGATAGCTGCGTTTCAGGGCTTGAAGGTTAAAAAACACTGTGACTGGGTGATCCATAGATTGTCGTTAATCGCTGGAGATCCGAGATCAAAGAAACGACTATGCATGTAGACGCGGTATGGTGACTGTAGCGGGACGGGAGTTCGATTCTCCCCGGCTCCATTTTTAAGAATGCGATCTTAGCCGAAGGATTGTGTTCGCAAGAACTAAAAGAAGCTCACTGGTTTAGGCCGGTGAGTTTTTTTGTGCGCAGTGTTGAGATGACGTAGATGGCTGCTTGTGTTGTTCGAGGGAGATGGCCTTGGCACCAGAGGTGTCAGGTTTGATGCATCATGTGGGTGGTGATGGTGGATGTTTTTTTGATGTAAAAAAACTTGCGGCGTGGTGGCCGCGGGTTTGTGTGTTGTGATGGTGTTGTGTACGAGATCAGTTGTGTTTGCGGCGGCGGGTTGCCAAGTAGGCGAGTGGTGTGGCGGCGAGGATTGAGGTGGGTTCAGGGACGTTGGTGACGATGGGGATGAAGTAGCCGCTTTGTGTGGTGGCATACCAAGTGGACACATCATAGGTGATGATTTCGCCGTTGTTTCCGAAGACAGGTGTGACGAAGGAGCCTTTGTCGCCTTCCACGAGTGCTTCGCCGAGGGATTCCTTGAGTGCGAGGTATTCTTCGGGGGTATAGTTGAGGTAGAACATGGGTTCAATCGCTTCGACGAGTTCAAGCAACGGTTGCAGATCAAAAGATTCACCAATCGGGCTAGGCGAACTTCCGCCGTTGTCTTGGCTAAATGCCGTCATGATCATAATACGTCGTTCATACTCTTCGACTGTCATGCGGGTCGGCTCATTAAGCTCAAATTGTTCGGCGGCTGTTTGTCTTGTGATATTTAAAGCAGCGTCATCTAGATTTGTGCCAAGACGTGTGGTTGTTTGGACGATTTGCGGGGTGTCGAGATCGCCGGTTGTAAGTTCACCATTCGTAGCTTTAAATTTGTTATAGACTGCAGTATAGAGTGGATCGCTAGGGTCGATCAGGATGTATTCATCAGGGGGATTCTGTGGGCCATGGTCTGTATGGACTCGCTCATGAGCGTACAACGATTGATCCTCAGGTCCGCCGAATTCACCGCTATCGGTGTAGATAGAGGTATCTGTGGTCACCGCTCTGGCACCGAGATCATCCAGTGCATCACGAACCATGGTGCCGACAACGGTTTCGCCTCCTTCGAGTTCGGTACGGTCAAAACGCGCAATTTCGCCATCAACATCGGGGTCGGGATCTTCAGGTGATGCGAATACGACGTAGACTGGCGTATTATCGCCAAAGGGGCCAAGGGGTGGGAGGTATTGTGGCTCTGCACGAGGTGGTGGGGCGACGCCTCCTGCGTAGACGAAGTTGTCGATAGCGAACTGTGTCGTACCACCATTATTTGCGATTGTTTGGAGGTCGATGTCGAAGAACTGGATGGCAGCGCCGGAGAAAGGATCACGCGTCGGATCGAAGTTTTCATGTTCTTCATCGCCGAAGCCGTTTTGATCATAGACCATTTGTAGCAGTTGATCGTGGCTGATTCGGAAGCGAGCTTCGTAAGCAGGGCGGGGACTGCTGAGCGAATGGAATGTGCCGGCCTGTTCGGCAAAGATTTGTTTATCAAAAGAAAAATCTGCGCTGAAATTTAGCGTGCCTTGTGCAATGAAACCGTCCTGGTCTTGCACTTGAAAATTAAGGGCGGGGGCGAGATTACTGCTTACTGATGCCATGGCGAGGTCGAAGCCGAAGTCGTCGCCTGGCAAGAAGAATTCAAAACCCATCTCAGCGAGACTGAAGGGGGTGCCGTTGTAGTTAAAGTTACCGAGTTTGGGATCGGTCCAGAAGGCGTCGCCGTTGATGAGGTTTGAGGGACGAGTGAGGAGGTTGTTGCTGTCGAAGTAGGCGGGGTTGCCGCTGATATTTTTGAAGAGAACGGACCCATTGCCGACGAATGTGCCGGGTGATGCGCCGCCGCCGGGCGATTGGCGGGCGGGGTTGAGATGACGTGGATAGATGTTGCCATCGCCAACCGGGGGAAGGCCTGAGGTGAAGGTATAAACCTCATCTGCTGACAGGCTTGATCCCGTTGCGGCAAAAAGAAGACCTGCGCCAATTAATGATGCGGTATAGGTGGTGGCGGTGTTTGCGATCGTCATCTGTTTCCTCCCTCAAGGATATTGATTGAGTGTGTATCGCTGAATCGCCGTTTTCCAGTTAAGGATCGGCGCGGGTGAGATTTAGATAGCAATAAGATACAACGCAGGTGCGAATTCCTTAAGGAAAAAAGTCGCAACAGACCAGAAATTTCTGATTTGTTGCTTCTGTGGCCACGTGGATCGATATGGCTTCCCTATTGTGATATTTGAGTTGATTTAAACCTACTGGCTTAGAGCATGATGTTCGTAAGCTGCAATGGTTGAACAGGTTGTGTGAATATTTTAAAAGATGAAGATTTCTCTTGATGAAATATTTCATTTGTGTTAACTTAATTTCATTGAGAGGGAGAGTCTGGCAGGTAGGTGGGCTATCTGTCAGAGTGGAGTCGGGCAGGGTGGCCACGACGCTTTGGGGCGGGAGAAGTTCGGGCAAGTGAACGGGTCGGCATCAGCATGAAGGATCGCAACGGCTATGGGTAAAGTGACAAGCAAAAAATCGGGCGGGTCAATTTCGATTGCTGATGTTGCACGGCATGCAGAGGTTTCGATCGGAACCGTTTCGCGTGTGATCAACCGTCATCCATCGGTGGCATCTGAACTTCGGCGGAAGGTCCTGGTGAGTAGTCGTGAGCTTGGGTTTGTGCCAAAGGTGGCGCGGCGGTGTATTGCATTGGTGACAGGCCGGCATAGTCCCGGCTTGCCGATCGGTTATGTAAGCGTGATGACCTCATTGGTTTCACAAGAGTTAGCTTCGCGCGGCTATGCTGTGGAATTGATCGACATAGCCAATCTCGAATTGGCTTACGAGTCGCATGTGGATGGTGTGATTGGGATTGTGTTTGACAAGCGGTTGGTTGAGTTACGAGCCATTCCCAATTTGCCCATGGTGACGATCAATAAACCGCTGATTGAGCACGGGATTCACGGTGTGTATGCGGACCATTACCAGCAAGCGGTGGATGCGTGTCGGCATTTGATCGAGCGTGGCCACGACAAAATTGCTTACCTTGAGATTGAATCAAATGAATGGGGCAGCCAAGAGCGGCTGCGTGGCTATCGTGATGCACTGGAAGACGCGGGTTTGCCTTTTGATGCAGAGCGTGTTTGCTATACAAGCGAGCAGCCAATTTATGACATCCTTTCTCGCTGGTGCCAGAAGGGCATGACGGGTTTGCTGAACTTTAGTGAAGATGTTGGGCTAGAAGTGTTGCACATCCTAGGCAACGTACTGGGCAAGAAAATTGGTAAAGATATTTCGACGATTAGCTTGGAAGATTTTCCGGTCTACCAATACCTGACACCACCGCAGACGGTGGTCCGTCAGCCGCTTGCGAAGCTTGCAAAGCTGGCAGTTGAACACGTACTTCAACCTGTTAGCGAGGCAGCGGACATTGCTAATGTGCAACTGCCAACAGAGCTTGTGATCCGTGATTCAGTCGCGACGATTGGCGAGGCCGTTACAACTTAGCTTTTATTTTAGATTTTACTTTTCGTATCAAAATAGATTTCAATGAATCAGTGTTCTACACATACTTGGAGGATTAGCAGATGAACGCAATGAAACTTGGAACCATGGTTGGGGCTTTGGCCATTGCCTTTGCAGGCAGTACCGTGAACGCAGCATACACCGATGATATGAATGATGCCTCAGGTTTTGGGGGTGCGTTTGGTGCCGCGGCAGCCACGGATAATCTTGATGGTACCGTGACATTTTCAAAGAGTGCGGGTGCGAGTGTTGATTCGGGGATTATCTGGAGCATGCCGGGCGGCGTGAAGATTGATATCGCCGATAGCGAAGTCACGATCACTGCTGATGCGGATGAAAGCAATGATTTTATCAACGTGAATGCAATCTATTTTGATGCGGGCGGCACTTTTGTTGGGCAGTCACTTGTTCTGTCAGACACCAATCAGGAAACTCCGATTGATTTTAGCGTAGCGAGTGGCGCACCTGCTGGAGCGGCAAGCTATGTTTTGCAGATCCGCATTCTGCCATTTGGTGCTGCAGAAGCTGCGTATACGTTTGATCAAATCTCAGCGAATGCGGTTCCAGAACCAGCTTCGTTGGCACTGTTGGGCTTGGGTGGCCTGATGATCATGCGTCGCAGGTAAATTGTTTTAGGGTGAGTCATGTTGGTTGAAACGGCTGGCGCATTTCTTGTATGAAGTGCGCGAAGGAGTCTTACGCATGTGCCGGAAGATAAAGAACGCTTTTACGCTCATTGAGCTTCTCGTGGTGATCTCCATTATTGCGTTGCTCATCGCCATTCTGTTGCCTGCACTCAGCAGTGCACGTGCTACAGCGAGGCAGATTGCTTGTGGTTCGAATGTGCGGCAGATCATGCTCGGCATGGTGATGTACGCCGATGCGAATGATGATCAACTCGTACCGATGAATATCGCAGGCACACCAGCCAACATTGACTGGTCCAAATTTATGATGGAATGGGATGTCCTTGGCGGAGAAGATGTGTTCACTTGCCCGCAAGATGATGTTGAACGCAGTGCTCATGTGGCTGATCTAACGGATCGAAGCTACGGCGTGAACAATATGAAATGGGGTTACCTTCATTACGCCGATCCAGCAGTCAATATTAAATTTCCTTGGCCGAACTATCTGAGTTTTGGTGTGACTCACAACAACATGCAGCCGGATAAGCTGACGAATATCCCGCTACGCATCATTATGGTGGGTGAGTTACACGACAGGAATTTTATTGAAGGATCATCAACCAAAGTCGGAGTGGCTGAAAATGAGGGCTTGGACTATTGGGCTTCCCAAATACATGCGAATGAAAGCGGCAACTATGGTTTTAGCGATGGGCATGTCGAGAACTTGCAGGCAATCGTTGTGAATGAGTTTCCGGCTGACAATGGCGTTGTGAACTCAAACGAGGATCGTTGGAAATGGAAATAAAATATATGAAGTGGACAGCTGGTATTGCGTTGATGATATTGGGGGTTGTGGGGTTAGGATGTTCCTTGCTAGCTGAAGATGCGCCGGTGGTTGAACAGAAGGCGGCATCAACAGAGGGCAAATGGAACATAGAGGGTGATGGTCCGCACTTAATCGCACATTATATGGCGTGGTTTGAAGCATACGGAGAGTCGGGTGAAGGTGCGAAGACGTGGCGGCATTGGCGGTGGGATGGTAGCGGCTCAAAGCGCAATCCTGAAAAGGTTGATCAGGATGGGCGACGAGAGATCAGTTCGGTGTATTATCCATTGATCGGGCCGTACAACTCACGTGATCGCGCGGTGGTGCGTTACCACATGCGGACAGCGAAGGCGGCAGGTGTGAGTGCGTTTGTGGTGATCTGGTACGGCAAGGACACGCCGGATTCAGATGCGCTGATGCCGATGCTGCTTAAGGAAGCGGCGAAGGTTGGGTTGAAGATTGCGGTGTGCTATGAAGAAAAGATCAACTGGCAGCCGTATCGTCAGCCGACTTCACGATCAGAGATTGTGAAGACGGCCACAGAGGATCTGAATTATCTGTTGAATACGTATGGTGGTCACGATGCGTACTTGAAGCGTGATGGCAAACCATTTGTGATGCAGTTTAATTATTGGGGTGAGGATGATCTGGGGCCGCGCCAGATTATGGCGGCCGAGTGGCAACAGATCTACGAGGGATTGGATAAAAACATCTATTTTTGTAGGCAAAATATGGATCGTCCGGATGTACATCCGCCGGTGCAGTCGGCCTTCATGTGGTTCAAGCCAAACAAGGCTGAATGGGCAAATGACTTCAAATACTTTGGTGCCACTGCTCGCAAACTTGAAGCTGAGAAGAAGCTGGATTTTTTCATGACGGTACTTTGTCCCGGCTTTGATACGACCAACGTCAATGGCTGGGGTGGCGGACCACGTGTGCTTGAACGCAATGGTACAGATGTTCTGGAATTCTCGATGGAACATGCATTGACGGGTAACCCTGAATTGATCCAGATCATGACTTGGAATGATTGGGAAGAAGGGACGGCCATTGAACCGAGTCGTGAGTTTGGCTTTGATTATATCGATACAATCGAGACGTGGTGGGGCAAAGTGAGTGGTCGTCCGGTGGATCTTGAAGATAACAAAGATGGTTTGCGTGAATTGATAGAAGAGTCGAGCGCGTTTCAGAAAAAAGAAATGCAAAAAGGGCTTGATCGTATTGGCATCAAATGAAGCCGCTTTTATGATGTCAGGAAATAATGTCGACCAATGGTCGGCATTGTTTTCGTAAGGCTTCACGTTTGTATTGTGTTTTGGAGCATAGCTCCGAACAGGTGAAGGGTTGAGTAAATTTTGAGTTGTTGGCGACCGATTGCAGCAGTGTGATCGGTTTGCCGTTAGGAGTCATAGATGTTAACGGTCGATTTATCAGGTGAGTGGGAACTGTCTTGCGAAGGCGGCGAGGGGCAAAACCATTTTAAAAAACAAGAAACACTCGCGGGGCAGTTGCCAGGCGAGGTGCATAGCGCGCTGTTGCGATCAGGTCACATTGAAGATCCGTATGTTGGGCTCAATGAGCGTGATGTGCAATGGATTGGGCGGAGTAAATGGAAGTATGTTCGCACGTTTGAGGTGGATGATGTGATGTTGTCGTTGCCATCGGTGGTGCTTGAACTGGATGAAGTCGATACGTTTGCGACGGTGAAGATCAACGGGAAACTGGCGGGCAAGTGTTACAACGCATTTTTGCGCTATCGTTTTGACGTGAAGAAGTATCTTGTTGCGGGTGTAAATAAAATTGAGTTTGTGTTTGATGTGGCGGAAGTTCATTCACAGAAGCGTGCGAGCCGGCTGGATTACAACGTGCCTTCGAGTATCTGTAATGAAGTGAAGGGGTTGAACTTTGTGCGTAAACCGCAGTGTCATGGCGGATGGGACTGGGGTATCACTCTGATGGTGGTGGGCGCGTATGGCAAGATGATGCTGCGCGGTGTGGAGATGAGTCAGATTGATAGCGTGGTGACCAAGCAACGCTTTAAGGGGAAGCGATGTGAGCTTGAGGCTACTGTGACGCTTGATACGGTGGTAAATGGTGAAGAAGTGTTACGGTTTGAGATTGATGGGCAGCTGATTGAGCGTAAGGTTCGTGTGAAGCGCGGCGAGAATGAGATCACTCAGAAGATTGAGATCAAGAAGCCGAAGCGTTGGTGGCCGCGAGGGTATGGCGAGCAGCACTTGTATGATTTGAAGGTGTCTTGCAGTAGTGATGTGGTAAGCAAGAAGATCGGCTTGCGTGAAGTGGAGTTGATTAATCGTGCGGATGAGGTTGGGAAGTCGATGGCGTTTCGGGTGAATGGGCAGGATATTTTCTGCAAGGGGGCGAACTGGATTCCGTGTGATGCGCTGCCGGAACGCCAGACTGTTGCGCTGTATCGGCAATTGCTTGAAGATGCGGCTGCGGTGAACATGAACATGATCCGAGTGTGGGGCGGGGGGCAGTATGAAAAGGATTGTTTCTACGAAATCTGTGATGAGCTTGGGTTGATGGTCTGGCAGGACTTCATGTTTGCTTGCTCGCTTTACCCGGCGTATGACACCTTTCTGGATGAAGTGGCTGACGAGGTGCGGTATCAAACCAAGCGTTTGCATGACTATGCAAGTATCGTGCTGTGGTGCGGTGATAATGAAGTGATCGGCGCGCTGCATTGGTATGACGATTCAAAGAATAAGCGTGATCAATATTTGGTGCAGTATGATCGTTTGAATCGTGTGATCCGCAAAGAGGTTGAGGCGATTGAAGGGAAGGGGGCGCAGTCGCGTGTGTTTTGGCCGAGCAGCCCGTGCAATGGGCCGGACGATTTTGGTGATGCGTGGCATGAAGATGTTTCGGGTGACATGCACTTCTGGAATGTTTGGCATGAGGATGCGCGGTTTGAAGATTATTATAAGGTTCAGCCGCGGTTCTGTTCAGAGTTTGGGTTCCAATCGTTTGCGGGGATGGAGGCCATTGCAGAATTGACCGGTGGTGATACGGGGCAGTGGAACCCGAGTTCACCGATGATGGAGCAGCGGCAAAAATGTGGGAGGGGGAACAAGAACATGGTGGGGATGTTCTGTCGGTATTTTCGTTTTCCGACGGGGTTTGAACAGATGGTTTATTTAAGTCAGGTGCAGCAAGCGATCGCGATTAAGACGGCGATCGAGTATTGGCGGGCGACACGGCCGGTGTGCATGGGCGCTTTGTATTGGCAGCTCAATGATAACTGGCCGGTGCATTCGTGGTCGAGCATTGAACACAGCGGTGCGTGGAAGCAGTTGCATTATCACGTGAAGCGTTTTTATGAAGATGTGCTTGTAGCGGGTGTGCAGAAGCATCCGGGGCAAGACGGAGAAGTTTCGATTCATGGCGTGAACGATCGGTCGGAGGGCGTGGCAGGTAAGTTGCAGGTGCGCATTATGGATTTTGATGGCAAGGTGGTTTGGAAGAGTGATCAAGAGGTGAATCTAAAGGCTGGCTCTACGAAGAAGTTCATGACGATGGCGGTGAAGGAGTTGCCGCTTGAATCGCATGAATGCTTTGCGGTGATGTCGCTGCGTGTGAAAGGAAAGAAGACCGGGCGCGTGTATCGCTCAGAGAACACACACTGGTTTACCGAGTATAAGCGCTGCGAGATTGCGTCTGCGAAGATTAAAACCACGGTTACAGGCGGCAAGAGCGGTGTGTTTAGGATTCAATTAACGACGGACAAGCCCGCATTTTTCGTGGATGTTTCGGTGAAAGGGGTTGCCGGCCAGATGAGTGATAACAGTTTCACACTATTGCCGAGTGAACCTAAAGTACTGGTTTTTAAGGTAGATCAAGCAACGAAATTGAATGAAGTCAAGAAGACGCTTTGTGTGCACGATTTGAAGTGGTCGCACCGTGAGTCTTGATTTAGTGTTTCTTTGAAGATCGTTTTTTCTTGATGACTTTGGTGCCGGGTGTGCCGGGCTTGGGTTTGCTGGGCCCACGCGCATCGGTTTTGACCTTGACCGTGCCTTGATCTGGGAGATCTTTGATCTGCTTGATCTTGTCACGAGTGAGGGCGGCCTTTTCAAATTCCAGATTATTTGCAGCGGTAAGCATCTGTTCTTCCAACTGTTGGATGAGTTCGGCGCGATCGAATTCCTGTTCGGTGATGTTGATCGCGTCACGGGCGGTCTTGCGGGCGCGCAGTTCGGCGGCAATGCCTTCTCGGATTGCTTTCTTGATCGTCTTCGGCGTGATGTTGTTGTCTTCGTTGTGTTCGAGTTGAATGTCGCGGCGACGCTGTGTTTCGTCGATCGCGGACTTCATAGCCGGAGTGACTTCATCGGCATAGAGGATGACGTAAGAATTGACGTTTCTTGCGGCACGACCGATCTGCTGGATCATACTCGTGGCAGAGCGTAGGAAGCCTGCCTTGTCTGCGTCAAGGATGGCGACGAACGAGACTTCTGGAAGGTCAAGCCCTTCACGCAACAGGTTCACGCCAATGAGAACATCGAATTCACCTTCGCGCAGTTCTTTCAGGATCTGGATGCGGTCAAGTGTTTCGATTTCCGAATGCAGGTAGCGGCACTTGATATCCTGCTCGGACATATAGGATGCGAGATCTTCAGAGAGACGCTTAGTGAGAGTAGTGATGAGGGTACGTTCGCCTTTGGCGATACATTTCTTTGCTTCTTCAATAACGTCGTTGACTTGCCCGGAAGCGGGTCGTACTTCCACGGGTGGATCGACGAGCCCTGTCGGTCGGATGATTTGTTCGACAATGCTGCCTTCGCATTTGTCGAGTTCATAGGGGCCGGGTGTGGCGGAAACAAAGACGACCTGAGACCAAACTTTCTCGACTTCTTCAAACTTGAGTGGCCGATTATCCATCGCAGAGGGCAGGCGGAAGCCGTGATCGACAAGGACGCGTTTACGGGCCTGGTCGCCGTTGTACATGGCGCGGATCTGAGGGATGGTGACATGCGACTCGTCGATGAAGACGAGCCAGTCGGGTGAGCCTGCGATGCGATTGGTGATCGCGGGAATGTCGGGCCGAGAGCCATCAGCATAGCCGCCTTGATAGATGCCGGATTGCGCATCAGGGAAATAGTCCAAGAGGGTGTAAGGTTTGGAGCCGGCGGGCCTGCCATCAAGATGGCGAGAATAGTTCTCGACGCCGGAGCAATAGCCGACTTCTTGCATCATTTCGAGATCGTATTTTGTGCGCGCCGCGAGTCGTTGAGCTTCGAGCAGCTTGCCTTGTGAACGCAGGTTTTGCTCCTGCTGTTTCAATTCGGCTTTGATGTCGTTGACGGCGCGGTCCATTTCATTTTCCGGCAGGACATAATGAACCGCGGGATAGACAAAGAGCGAGGATTCGTCGGCGAGCTTGTCGCCAGTGAGCGGGTTGATGAGGGCGAGTGATTCGATTTCATCACCGAACATTTCGACACGGTAGGCGAATTCTTCTGAGGCGGGGAAGATGTCTATCACATCGCCACGGACTCGGTACTTTCCGCGGATGAGTTCGATGTCGGTTCGTTCGTATTGTAGATCTGAGAGTGATCGCAAGAGTTCTTGGCGATTGATTAGTTGCCCCTGATTCAGCGAGACGACTGAAGACTTGTATGCATCCGGTGAGCCCAAGCCATAGATACAAGAAACTGATGCGACGACGATGACATCGTTGCGTGTGATGAGATTGGTCGTTGCGTTCAGGCGAAGGCGATCAAGATCATCGTTACGAGATGCATCTTTCTCGATATAGATATCGCGTTGCGGGATGTAGGCTTCGGGTTGGTAGTAGTCGTAGTAGGATACGAAATAGGAGACGGCGTTCTCGGGAAACAACTCCTTGAATTCTTCGTAGAGTTGGGCGGCCAATGTTTTGTTGTGCGAGAAAATGAGGGCGGGGCGATTGAGTTGCGCGATGGTTTGCGCCATGGTGAAGGTTTTGCCCGTGCCGGTGGCGCCAAGAAGCGTCTGATATTGTACGCCGGCGTTGATGTTGCGCGTGAGTTCATCGATTGCGGCGGGCTGATCGCCCATCGGCTGAAAATCACTTTTTAACTTAAAAGTATGCTGCTGTCTCATGTCGATTATTGTAGAGGAAATATGCGGGTTGTCAGCGTATTCCCGAAACTAGCGGGGGAATACGAATAAAAAAGAGGATATGACGGTTGGCTCCGGGGTAGGATAAGCCAATGCGGATAAAGGATACACTGATATGAAACACATGACGATTCTTGGAATGGTAGCGGTGCTTGTGTCTGGTTTGTTTTTCACAGAGCAAGCGAGAGGGCAGACGGCTGTTGAAGATGTGAGTTGGATGAAACAGCAGGGGCCGGAGCTGCAGACTTACAACGCACTGCTTGAGAAGTATGTTGATAGCGATGGTTGGGTCAATTATGACGGTTTATCGAAAGAGAAAGATAAGCTGAAAAAATACGTGGATTCAGTGGCCGCTTTGGATCTTGATGAGATGCGCCGACCGGTTCGCCTGGCCACCTTGATCAACGCATACAATGCATTCACATTGGACCTGATCTTGGAGTACTGGGATGATGGTAAACTCAAATCCATCATGGATATTCCGGAAGATAAGCGTTGGGATGATGTGCGTTGGAAAATTGACGGTAGGCTTTATAGTTTGAATCAGATTGAACACGAATTGATTCGGCCTGTATTTGGTGAAGCCCGCATCCATTTTGCATTAGTCTGTGCCGCTTATAGTTGTCCGAAGCTTCTAAACAAGGTTTATGTTGGCGATCGTTTAGAGCAACAGCTTCAATCACAAACTGAGTATGCCATAACGCATCCACGTTGGTATCAATATGATCAAGCCAGCAACACGGTGCATCTAACCAAACTGTTTGAATGGTATGGTCAAGATTTTATTGATCAGGCAGGGAGTGTGCTCGGGTTTGTTGGTATGTATCAACCAGAGATTAAGGCCAAGCTAGAAGCAAACGATCCACCGAAGATCGTATGGATTGAGTATGATTGGAAGCTGAATGATATCAGTAATAAGCCATAGCAGTAGGTTGAGGTAAGAAAGTAGAGTCTGCGATAACTCTAGTACATATAGCGTGGATTGGGTTTCCGAATACTCAGTTGTTCAAATATAAAAAGATTTATGAGGGATGAGAGGAATGGGCTGAGGCGCGTAGATGCAGAATGGGCAGCAGTGCTGTCACCATACATAAAACAAAGAAAGGTATGGCTGCAACAAGGATACCATAGCGGGAAGACATGGTATTGCTGAGAATGATGCCGAGGATGCCGATTAGTGGGCCGATCGCAAAGCCAGCGCCGATGAGTCCTTCATGAGCACCGCCTGCATCCACTGAAGCGTTTTTGACGACCATCGCATAGTAAAGTGAGCTGTAATACGTCAGTCCTGCAGAAACGCCGAATAGCAACTCACCGACAATGACCCACGTCACATGATTCCCGAGGAGGATCATGATGAAGCCGCAGGGTAATGCGATGATGGCGAGGAGAATCGGGAACACTTTGCCGTGCCAGCCAACCCACGCGCCAAGAATGAAGAAAGCTAGCAGACGCGTCACATCCAAGAAGCCTGAATAAGCGGCAGCATACTGTACATCAAACCCAAGATCGGCAAAGATGCTTGGCATCAGCGGAGCGAGTAAAAATAGCAGTGTGTATGAGCTGAGCATCGACCACCGGCTTGCAAGCAAAAGCTTTGTATAGCGGGCCAAACGGTGTGGGTCGGCTTGCTCAGGATGATCGTGTGGCAGATGAATCGGATGGCGGATCAATGGACGGCAAAGAAAGAGACTGGCGATATGGCAGATTAGGGCTGCGATGAAGATCGATTGAGCATAAGGTGATCCAATGAGCAGGCCTGATGCGGCAAGTGATAAAGGAACGGCCAACGCCCAAGAGATGCTGAATCGGCCAGTAGCGCGGAGTGTTGAGGTGGGCGTAAGCCCGGCATGGATGTATGATTCAATGATCGGCCATTTAATACCAGTTAAAATGCCAATTATCGCAAAGCTGATGACAAACAGTAATGGCAACGCAATCAAACTTAAAATCGCAGCAATGATGGTCAACCCAGTGATGGAAGCAAGCAGGACGCGCTTTTCGGTCCAGCGTGTGGCGATTTTATGGCTGTTAAGCGCGCCAATGATATACAGGATGCCGAACATCAGGGCGATTAGCAGGTTCTGCAACTCACTGAAGTGGAGGATGTCTTTCGTGTAAAAATAGACGCCACGCTCAAGGAGGATCGTGGCGAAGCTTTCAATAAAGGTGATTATCAGTAGACGGTTGCGGCGTTGCATGGCTTTGCTTTGGCGATTAGCGTCTGCGTGAGATGCTTCGACGCATTTCACGGTCGGCATCGCGTTTTTTGATGTCTTGGCGTTTGTCGTGTTGCTTCTTGCCGACGCCGATCCCAATCTCAATCTTGATGCGGCCGTCCTTGTTGAAAAACATGGCGATCGGAACGATGGTCGTGCCTTTCTCCCGCGTCTTATTGGCCAGCTGTTTGATCTCCCGCTTTTGGGCAAGCAGCTTGCGTTTACGCTTGGGCTCATGCTGGCGAGGCCCGCCATGTGGATAACGAGAGATTTCGCAATTCATCAGGAACAGTTCAAGCGTTTTCTCGTCAACATACGCATAGCCCTCAGCAATCGATGCTTGTCCCTGTCGAAGCGATTTCACTTCCGACCCTTGCAGGACGATACCACATACCACATTGTCGGTGATGTGGTAGTCGTGGAACGCGCGGCGGTTGGCGATCCGCGGCGTGATGTTCTCGTCTTTCTTTTTTTGTTTCTTCTGCTTGGCCATAATAAGGTCGAATATTGTAGCAATATTTACATGTCTGTTCCTGCGAGACGGATCGGGTTGTTTGACCAGATGTTATTTACCGACGCAGAAAGTCGCAAACACTTTACCGATCACGTCGTCTGGGGTCATCTGGCCGCCCAAGCTAGCCAGTTCATCCAGCGCGTTTCGCATGGCGCCAGCAATCAACTCCATGTTGCGCAATTGTTTTTCATTCTGATGAGGAGCGAGTGTTTCTATTGCATCGCTGATATGTGTAGCTGATTCACGGAGTGTATATTCATGACGCGGCTGTAGTGCGAGCATATCTGTTTGTACGCTCACACTGCGGTCACCGATACGGGAGATGATATGTTTGAGGAGTTCATCTAAACCTATGCCAGTTGTTGTGCTGATGGCAAGATCGTGATTTGGTAAAGATGATGATTCTGGCATCAAATCTGATTTGGTGACGATGCGCATCAGCGGCGTGTTCAGAGGAAGGTCGATCGATAAATCACGATCTGGTTGTGTTGGATCAATCAGCAGGATTACGATATCGGCGGTGGCGATAGCCTGTTGTGCAGCTTGTTGTGCATCATGATCAATGCCGGTAGCAAGATCATCAAGCCCGGCGATATCCACGAGCATCAATTCGGCAGGACGGCCATCAGTATTCGTAATAGTGATGGGTTCAGCAAGGATATCGCGCGTTGTTCCGGGTAGAGCGCTAATCACGGCGCGATCTTTACCGAGTAAACGATTGAACAGTGTGCTTTTGCCTGCACTTGGTGGGCCGACCAATACCACACGCGGCAGTGATTCGATTGTACCCCATGATCGTGATTGGCTGAGCAGTTGTTGCAATTCTTTGAATACACACTTTAGGCCGATCATTAAATCTGCAGGCTTAATGGCGACCACATCATCCTGATCGACAAAATCAATGCCCGCTTCGACGAGCGCAAGTAATGTGCTAAGCGTGTCGACCAGTGATGTCGAGAACGATCCGAGTTTGCCAGCTCGTAGGAGTTCTGCTGCGGCGAGTTGCGAATCGCTGGTTGCGGCGATGGTTGCGGCGATACCTTCGGCTTGCGTGAGATCGATCTTGCCGGAGGTAAACGAACGGAAGGTAAACTCGCCCGGTTCGGCAAGGCGTGCACCAGCGTGGAAGCCCTGCTGCAAAATGCTTTCGAGCAGAGCAGGGTGTCCTGGTACGAGCAATTCGACGATGTCATTTCCGGTGTAGCTGTGCGGCGCGGGGAAATAGGCAGCTAGCGCGCGGATGGATGGCGATTTGAGTTGGATGGAGGTAAGTGTACGAGGTGGGATAGATACTGTGCCGATTGTGATTGACTGAAGCACGTTCATGGCATCAGTGCCTGCAATGCGGACTAATCCACGGTTAGACTGACCGGGTGACGAACTGACCGCGATGATCGTATCGTTGTGACCGAGTGAGGCCATCGCATCCAATGAACGACCAATGCCCGCAGGGTTAGTGCGGGCACTGGCGAAGATATTCGGGTTGGTGGATGCATGATCAATCATGATGATGCTTTGTGATCAGGATTTCTTACGTTTGCCACCCTTGCCGCCTTTTTGTTGTTGCTGTTGGATTTGCTTTTGTTTTTCCTCAAGCATTTTTGACATACGGTCAGCAAAGCCGCCGGGCTTGGCAGGTTTTCTTTTGAAGAGTTCGCCGGATTCTTCGAGTTCTCTTACGTGCTTGCGGATGAAGTAGGAGTCGACGATGCCGGCTGTGGTGGAGGCGAGGATATAGAGGGTTAAGCCGGATGGTGCGGAGTAGAGGAAGAACGGGAACAGCAGCACCATGAATTTCATCATTCGCTGTTGGGTGCGTGCCTGATCTGTCGTGGCTGGTGGGGTGGTGAGCTTCTGTTGGAAAAAGAAGACCACGCCCATCAAGAGAGGCAAGATGTTAAGCGAGGAGTAATCAAACTGGATAAAGATCAGCGTGATGACGTGTGGCTCATTGAAGAAAGTGATGAATCGGTCTGGGCTGGATAGGTCGGTGAGGAAGGCCCAGTTGTCGTAGCCGACTAGTGATGCGAGGTTGTGGAAGATGTCGTAGAACGCAGGTTGATGACGAAGTTCGATAGCGTAATAGAGCATGGCATATAGCGCGACCCAGATAGGCATCTGTAAGAACATGGGTAGGCAGCCGAACATGTTGGCTGGGTTCATGCCTTTTTCACGGTAAAGCTTCATCTGTTCACGCTGCATGGCTTGTGGGTCGTCAGCATATTTCTTCTTGAGTTTTTCAAGTTCGGGCTGAAGCGATTGCATTTGCTTGCCCATCTTCATCATGTTGATCTGCGCTTTGCGGGTGATCGGATGAAGGATTAATCGTACACACAGCACGAGGATGATGATGGCGATACCCCAGTCGCCGAAGACATAATGCAGGCCGGTGAGGAAGCTGAGTAATCCCTTGGCGAGCCATTGGAAGGTACACCATGTACAGCCCAGCTCGTAGCGGATCAGTTCACTGAAATTCATGGCGGTGTAGGGCGGCGTATCAAAAACATACTGATCGCGTGGGCCAGCATAAACCGCGAAGTCAGCATTAGCGCTTTCGCCAGCCTGAATGATTTGCGACTGTGTGCCGAGTGTAAAGACAACCGCGCGATCAGTGTTCTCCATGGTTGGGTTGGCGTTGTAGCCTGGGAAGACTAGCGTGCCGATTGTCGGGAACACGGATTGAATCGCGGTGACATCTTTGGTCTTGTCAGTGGTGACCGGGACTAGTGCAGAGGTTACGACTGCAAAGTAGCGGTTTTCCGAAGCGAACCACGCGAGTTGCGAGCCGGCTTCGATATCTTCGCTTGGCCAGATGCCAACGGTGGGCAATCCTGCCTTTTGATCTTTGATGAACTGATCAATGACGGCTGTACGGTTAAGCAAACCATCGTTTGAGATGATGCGGGTACGGGTTTTATCTGCTGCAGGAAAGTACGCGGTGAGGAACTGTCTGCGGTCGCCGAGATAAGCGGCACCATCGTCGATCACATCGCCGCCAGCGTACTGACCCCACTGAATCTGGAGTGGTTGATTGCTGTGATTGACGAAGCTTTGTCGCACCTGCAGCTCATAACTCTTAACTGGTAGGGTCACTTCGCGAATCACTTGTAAGACGACTTGTTTTTGTTCGTTAAGCACATCAACGGTGAGCGTGACGGTCGAGCCATCATCTTTGGTGACAACATCCGATGTTTGCCAGTTGACTTTGCGAAGATCGACTTCAGTGCCGTTGATGGAAATGAAGCGTGAAGCATAGGGGTAGACCGAGTATTTGCCAGCTTTGATCACGCCTTCGACGCTGTAGCGTTCGCCGGAAGGACCGACTTCAACTGCGTAATCTGTGAGCGTGAACCGTGTGAGACCAGCCGCTTCGGTGGACAATTCAACCTGAAGATCGTAATTGGAATCTTCTTCTGCAGAACCGAGTGTGATGGTTTCAAGTTTTGCGCCGGTTGCTGCATGAAGTCCGGCAATAGATTGGATTTGGGACAACTCAGCTTGCACTGCTGGCGTTTGGATGTCCTTTACCTGCTCGGCAGCTTTCAGATCAGCTTCGGCTTGTGCGGCAACTTTCTTTTCTGCTTCTACCGCCTGAGCCGTGGCTTGCTTTTGCTTCTGACTGCTCTCTTCGCCTTTGTTCAAAAAAGCGATGGCTGTCAGTATCGCTAAAGCGATTGCGATGATCGGTACCAATATCCTCATCGATTTCCTCAATCCTGATGATGGTTCAAGAAGTCACGTCGCCCCCGTAAGCATCCCCCAATGATCCCCATCGATTCACCGTTTCTGAAAACGGGTCTAGTTCGTGGGGTCGTTGGCCGACCAGTATAGGTTTGATGGCCGAAATCTGCGAACCAGGTGCATGATTGGTGTCCCTAATCTAGCGACACAAGATCATATCTCTAGATGATTTAGCTGCCGCTAAATAGACGGTAGATGTCATGGTAGGTGACCACGACGAAGATCGTGCCGATGAGCGCGAGGCCCACCCACATTGCGCCGATCTGCACCGCTGGCGAAGCTGGTGAACCCTTGATCTTCTCAATGATCAGAAACACGATGTGTCCGCCGTCGACAATCGGCAGCGGCAGGAAGTTAATCACCGCCAAGTTCACACTGATCAAGCCAAGGAAGAACAGCAGCCACGAGAAGCCCTTTTGTGCAGCTTGTGTGCCGACATCCACAATGCCTACCGGCCCACGCAGATTTGAAACCTGCACAGACCCTTGGAACAATCGAAGCAGCGTGATGTACGTCTGCTGGACAAACTGATACGTCTTCTCCAACCCCAGCTTACCTGCCACGATAGGATTCTTTGCCACTACAGGTACGAACAATGTTTGGAAATTCAATCCATCCGGCAAAACCCAGCCAGCTGCGGCAATCTTTGTGATCGTTTCACTCGGCACTGAGACCGTGCTTGTTTCCTCAGGATTGTTTGCTACCGCAAGCTGATAGGTGATGCTCACATGGGCGGGTTGGTCATCGTTTGTTTTGAGCCCGCCGAGCAAAGCTTGCATCTGGCTCCAGTTCGCGATCGGTTGGTCATTGATCTTGACAATCTTCGAGCCCGGCGTGAGTTTTAATGCCGCAGCAGGTGATCCCTCGATTGTTTGTGCCACGATCTGCGAATCAATCGCTGGAGATAGGCTGAAACCGAGCTTCCCGTCTTTCGGCGTAACTTCACCGAGCGAGACCACTTCGCCATCGCGCAATACAGAAACTTTGAGCGGTTTGTCGCCAGATTTTTGTACTGTCTCTAAAACTTGTCTATGACTGGGCCATGACACACCGCCGAGTTGGACGAAGATGTCGCCTTCTTGGGCCTTTGCTTCTTTGAGGATGCTGTTTTCCGTGAAGCCGGTGACTTCGATGGCCGGTACTAAACCAATCAAGTTAGATGGCTGATCTTCAGACGCCACCATGATTGGAAGGCCCTGTAGCGGCAAGCTGAGCGTTTTCTCGTCTTTGCCTTTGAATGTGAATGTTGCGTTCGCGCCTTTGAGATCATTGATCATGCGATGAGCTTGGGCATAATTCTCAATCGGCTTGCCATTGATGTCTATCAGCGTCATGTTAGGACGCAAGCCATCATTGTATGCTTGGGAATCCTTGAAGATTGTCCCGAGCTTTGTATCAAACGGCGGGAACACACCTACGCCCAGTAAACCCTCTGCACGTTGATTTGGCTCCGGTGTGATCTTGAACGTTAGTTGATCTTTTACGTCAGGGCGATCTACTGTGAGCGTTAGAGGCACGCCCGCTTTGCCCAGTGCTGCAGCAATCCGCAGGTCGGTCATGTCTTCTGTCGGCTTGCCATCAATATCTACAATACGGTCGCCGATCTGCAAGCCTTTGTAAGCGGCATCGCCTTCATGGCCTTGCGCATAGGTCGTGGCTGCAGGCATGCCCGGAATCGTTCCGCCTACAACTGGCGGTGGGAACTGTACACCCATCTGGAATGCGATGATGAAAAAGATAAAGCCAAAGATCATGTTCATCACTACGCCCGCAGAGATCACACACGCCCGCGCCCAGATCGGCTTGTTGTTGTATGACCGTGGGTCTTTACTCTGCGCGTTTGGATCAAGATCTTCTTGTCCGAGCATCTTCACATACCCGCCCAGCGGCAGATAATTTAATCGGTACTCGGTTTCACCGAGGCCGATCGATTCCGCAGCTTCATCAATCTGTTCGCGGGTGGGTTCGTCGGTTTCGTTTTTGAGCACGCCCGATTCATTGAGCTTTGCCATGACGCGCTTTTCGTATTCTTTCTCGGTCGAGCCGGTGCGGAGGCCGATGCCTTTCCGCCACGACAACATCGCGGTGCCGAAACCAATCGCAAACTGCGGGCACTTGATGCCGACCCACTTCGCCACCATAAAGTGACCAAGCTCGTGGACAAATATCAGAAAACCAAATCCGATGACCAGTTCTATAAATGCAATGAAGCCTTCGCCAAACATGGTGCTTATCTACTCCAAATCGTTGCTGCAAGTTGTGGCTTATTCTCATAGCCTAAACCTGCGTTTCTCATCGCCACCTGTTGGGGTGGGCTGCCCAGTTTGCTGAGCATACTTTATTTGTTTCACGTGGTCCGCTTGCCGCGGGATCTCACGCTTCTCTAACACTATTTCTCACATCCCACCGGGATGATTGTCGGTTATTCGGTCGATATCGCATGATCTTCATGCCGTTCCGGTCAGTTTCTGATCGTCCAGCTTCGAGATCAGTTTGTCCACAAACGCACGGGCATCCACATCTGCCTGCATCACTGTTTCCAGGCTATCTGCGGGCTTGATCTCCGTAGCGCTTAGCGCTTCGGTCACCAATTCCGTGATTTGGCCAAATCGGATCTTTCGGTCCAGAAACGCGCCAACTGCGGCTTCGTTGGCGGCATTAAAAATCGCGCCTGCTGTGCCGCCAGCTTCGATCACGTCATATGCCAGTTTCAGCGAGCCAAATCGTTCATGATCCGGCTGTTCAAACGTTAAGCCTGACAAGTCTTGCCAGTCCATCGCGTCGCTTACGCCACCTACACGCTCCGGATGTGTGAGCGCATGTTGGATCGGTGTTTTCATGTCTGGTGGGCCAAGCTGCGCTAGTACCGAATGATCCACAAACTCCACAAAACTGTGCACGATCGATTGTGGATGCACGATCACATCAATCTGCTCGCCGGGCAGATCAAACAACCAATGCGCCTCAATGATCTCAAGTGCCTTGTTCATCATTGAAGCTGAATCAATTGTGATCTTCGGTCCCATGTTCCATGTTGGGTGATCCAATGCTTCTTCAACGGTGGCGTTGTCGATCGTTTGTTTGTCTTTCTGCCGGAATGGGCCGCCAGATGCAGTTAAGACGATCCGCTTCACCATTCGGTTCGGATGATCATGCAAACATTGGAAAATGGCGCTGTGCTCTGAGTCCACCGGCAAAAGCTGTGCGCCGTACTTCCGTACCAATGGCGTGACAAGCTCGCCTGCTGCGACCAAAGTTTCTTTATTGGCTAAGCTCACACGCATGCCGCGCTGGATTGCTGCAACTGTGGCAGGCAAGCCCGCTGATCCGACAACTGCGGCAGCAAGGTCGGTTGCTTCCACGGCTTCGACAAGTTGTTGGGTTGATCCATCACCGGAGAAAACCGTGACGCCGGGCAGGGCGTTCTTGATTTTGCCTGTCTGTGATACGTCGCCGATCGCGATATGTTTCACGTCAAATGCTTTGGCTTGTTCGATCAAACGATCACCGCCGCGCCCAGCTGCAAGGCCAACCACGTCAATCGAGACGCCAACAGTATCTTTCAAGTGGCGTACGACATTCAACGTGTTTTCGCCAATCGAACCGGTCGATCCGAGAATGATTAGTTTCCGAGGCTTGTTGTTCTGCAATTCAGTCAATCACGTATCCCTTAAACCATGGCCGGTCGTCGCCGACCTCCAACTTTATTCAGCACTATTCTTCTTTAGCAGACGATTTGAGTAACCCGAGCCAGCGGACGCGGTTGCAGCAGCTTTCTTTTTGGTACTCTTTTTCGTCCGGGTTTGTGTAGTCTTCTTTTTGCTTACCTTTTTGGTTACAGCTTTTTTCCGAGTCGCCACCTTCTTCTGTGTTTTGACAGGTTTTTCAGCTTCTGATGTTGTGTCGGTAACCTGCTTTGGCGCTGCGGATTCGTTGGCGTGGCTACTAAATGATTTTTTAGATGATGAAATATGCAGGTGCGGATCAGATGCGGTGATTGTTTTGCTCACACGACGCTTTCGGCGGATCGGCTTTTTTTTCACCGTTTTTACTTCACCATTACTAGTTTCTGTTTCAGCAGGCGTGCTTGCTTTGTTATTAGACGATTCGGTGGATGCTTTAGAATCGGCTTCTTGTGTCCCACGACCTTTTTGTGATTCATCCTTCCGAGAACGATCGCCGCCGCGTTTTGAACTTGAGCGTCGACGCCGCCCAGCACTCACTGATTTCTTGTTTTCGTCGGCGGGTTGTTCGCCATGTGTTCCATTTTTTTCAGCTTCTGCTTTCGCTGCTTCGGCTGCTTTGCGTTCGCGAGATTGTTGACGGATTTCCTCGACCGTTTTGCGGCGAGGTTTGCCGTCTTTGTTTTCTTCTTCACGATCATGCCGCGATTCATCACGGCCGCTTCGTCGTTTGCGATCATCCCGTCGACGCTTGTCGTCACGACCTTTGGCGTCGCCACGCTTGTTATCATTACGCGGATCTTCTGAACGCGAAGATTGATTTTTCTCAGATGAATCTTTCTTCTTATCCTTGTTGGAGGATTGGTCTTTCGACTCTTCCGAGGATTCGCCGTCTTTGCTGCCGCGGCCGCGCCTGCCACGACTGCCACGCCGCCGCCTTCTTCGCTTCTTGCCACCTTCTTCGTCAGAGTCGTCTTTGTCTTCCTTCGCTTCTTGGGTTTCACGTTCCTGTTGTTCTGCCACAAGCTGTGTTAGTTCAGATTCAAGCTCATCATCTGTCTCAAAGACGACTTGATCCTCTTCCGTTTCCGGAATTTCATCGATCGCAAGATCGATATAGGATTTCTCGGTCGGCTTCGCTACGTGTGCTGGTTTGCAAAGCATCTCAACATTCAACGCGACTTTGCGTTCATCAATTGCCTTGATTTCCAGCGTATCGATCTGGCTGCCGCCCACGCGCACCATCACCGGCTTGCCATATTTTCGTTCTAGCGTCACGAGTTGCGCACGTTTACGGTTCAGCAATTGGAATGCAACATCTGGGCTGATGGTCAATTCGATATGGGCTACTTTTTCATGGTGCATGACCAGTGCGAGTTGCCGCATGACTTCTAGTACTACTGTTTCGGGGCTTTTGACGTGGCCAAGCCCCGCGCAGTGTGCACACTCGTTGTAAATCGATTTCTTCAGTGACGGACGCATCCGTTGCCGCGTCATCTCCAGCATCCCAAACTGGCTGATCGGATTGATCCGTGACCGTGCCCGGTCATCTTTCAAATACTGTCTGAATAGCGATTCAATCTTGCGGCGATGCTTCATCTCCCGCATATCAATCAAGTCATTGACCACCAATCCGCCAAGGTCACGCAATTTCAACTGCCGGCAGATCTCAGCGACCGCTTCTTTGTTCGTGTTGAATGCATTACTCTCTGCATCTTTCGCTTCACGCGATGTGCCAGAGTTCACATCAATTGCGACTAAAGCTTCGGTTTGATCAAACACCAGTGCGCCGCCTGATGGTAGCGGCACTTCACGTGCATTGATCTGCTCAATCTGTTGTTCGATCGCAAAGCGATTAAACAACGGCACCGGGTCGTGATAATAAATTACTTTTGTTTTAGTCCGCGGGTTCGCCACTGCTAAGAAATCTCTCGCCCGTTTTGCAGCGGTCAGATCATCAATCACAATTCGTTCGATGTCAGGTGAAAATACATCGCGGATAGTTCGGATCACAAGATCAGATTCTGCATACAACTCGCCAACCGTTTTGGTTGCTTTTTTGCGGGTTTCAATCGACTTCCATAAACGTGCCAAGTACGCAAGGTCGCGTTTGATATCTGTTTTGGTTTGCCCGATGCCTGCTGTGCGGATGATAAAGCCAAAGCCTTCCGGTGGCTTCAATTCTGCCAAAATTTTCCGCATCTCACGGCGAGAATCATCGTCGCCTACCTTCCGAGACACGCCCATTCGCTGCATGTCCGGCATCATCACAATGAACCGGCCCGGGATCGACAAATAACTCGTCAGGGTAGGGCCTTTAGTACCGATTCCTTCCTTGAGCACTTGCACTAAAACCTCTTGTCCGCGCTTCAAGCATTTTTGAATCGGCGGGCGCTCACGGCGAGGTGTTTTCGAACCAACTTGCTCGAATTCTTCGCGGTCTTTGCCGGGGAAATATTTGGGGTGCAGATCGGAGATATGCAGGAACCCGTTGCGTTCCAGGCCGAAGTCGATAAACGCAGCCTGAATCGAAGGCTCCACATTCGTTACACGTCCCTTGTAGATGTTACCGACGTGCGATTCCGCGCTGGCGCGTTCCTGATAGAATTCATCCAGCCGTTTGTCCTTGACGATTGCAATTCTGCATTCCTCGCCTGGGACGTAATTGATCAACATTTCTGATTTTGACACAGTGCTTCCAAGCCTGCGCCTGTCGGACTAGCTGCAACATACATCGGGAGCAATATCACGCCGGTTCATCCTGAACCATGCCGTTCTTTGCCACTGGCATGCCTGCGTTTCATCCTTCAAACGCATGACTTCCTTCTTGATGGTGGCGCTCTCGCTCTAGCCTGAATCCCATTGCTCGGATTTGATCGAGCTTGTTTCCCGTAGCCGTCGAAAGATTACTTTCAATGACTGGAGATGGGGGCGAGCGTGGCTGCCAAAGTCTCTAGGCCCAAAGTTAGTAGCCGATGGAACGTCCACCGACGACTTCAGGCATTATTTTTCCTGCTTCACCCTTGAGGTAGTTTAAGACCTCACGGTTCGAGTCAAACCCACTCACTTTGCGGGCCACTCTGCGACACTGTTCGATACTTACCGAACGAATGATCTGTTTGATCTCCGGTATCGCCGGCGGCGTGATCGAGAAGGTTCTCAATCCAAGCCCCAGCAACAGCATCGTAAACTCGGGATCACTCGCCATTTCGCCGCAAAGACTCACATCTATCTTTGCTCGTTGCGAGGCCCGTATCACTTCCTTAATCAAAGTAATTACTGCCGGGTGAGCCGCCGAGTACAAATTGGCGATCCGTTCATTACTTCTGTCGACAGCAACCGTGTATTGGATCAAGTCATTGGTCCCAATACTGAAAAAATCAACCTCATGGGCAAATGTCAATGCCTGCAAGGCCGCACTGGGAACCTCGATCATCATACCCACCGGGATGTCATCACGATAGGGGATGCCTTGATCTTCCAGATCTTCTTTCACATCTGAGAGGATCATTTTCGCCTGACGTAGCTCCATAATGTTGCTGATCAGCGGGAACATGATCTTCACCGGCCCCTCCACGCTGGCTCGCAAAATCGCCCGAATCTGTGTCTTGAAAAGCGGTAAGTTCTGTAAACACAATCGGATAGAGCGACATCCCAAAAACGGGTTCCGCTCCTGCCACAGGCTCATTGGCGTCAAATCCTCCACCACCTTGTCCGCACCCAGATCCAAAGTACGGATTGTCAGTGGCCGTCCCTCCAAATTTTGGATCGCTGTCACGTATGACTCATACTGACTCTCCTCAGATGGGATTACATCCGAGGCCAGATACAAAAACTCGGTCCGATAAAGCCCAATCCCAGCCGCATCGTTACTGAGAGCCAGGTGAATCTCGTCTGGAAACTCAATATTCCCATATAGCGTAATTTCGGTCCCATCCTTGGTGACTGCTGGTTTATCCTTCAGCTCACGCAGCATCGTGGCATGCTTCGCCATCTGACGCGCTTCCTGACGGTATTCCATCAGCTTTGCTGCATCAGGGTCAATCACCACAATCCCGCGGTTGCCGTCCACCACAATCGTGTCGCCAGTGGAGACTTCGCTAGTTACATCTTCCAAGCCCACAATTGACGGAATGCCTAGCGCATGCGCAAGAATGGCCGTGTGACTGGTCCGTCCGCCTGCATCTGTTACTAGCGCCTTGATCTTTCGCTTGTCCAGCATTGCGGTTTGGCTGGGCGTGAGATCGTGCGCCACCACAATCGCCGACCCTTTCAGGTTTTTCAGATCCTCCCGGCTACTTCCGATCAAATGCTTCAGAATCCGGCGTTCCAGATCCTTCACATCCGTCACCGTCTTGCGTACAAGTTGGCTGTCATGAGCGGCAAACGTGCTCGCCAACTTCCGCAAAACCGTGTAGACCGAATATTCCGCCGAGACACGCTGCGTGCGCACCATGGTTTTGATCTGGCCAATGAGTTGTGGGTCGTTAAGCATTCCAATGTGGAAGCTAAAAATTTTAGATAGGTCTTCGCCCAGCGAACTGGCGGTTTGTTCGGTGAGGCCTTCGATCTCGACGATCGACGCGGCGACAGCTTTCTCAAGGCGATCCACTTCCTCACCGGTTTTCGCCATGGCGACAGGTCGGCGTGGAACAGGCTGATCCTCAGCGTCCATCACGAACGCTGTGAAAATCGCCACGCCCGGCGACACTGGTATTCCTCGCTTAATCTGCATGTGCCCTGTCTCTCTTCGGCTTCGTCTACTCACCCGGAATCAAATCATGAGGCGGATGCCTCAATTGTCTGAAGCGGATATAAAAACATGAGGCTTAAAGCTCATCCTGCTCCAGCATGATACATCACTATTGTATCGACCGGATCGGGACGCGCCCCAAGCCTCACGTGATTATGTCTTTTCAGTTACCGAATCAGGCGTATTTCTTGGCAGCCTTTTTCAGTTTCTCGACCATATCGGTCTTCTCCCAGCTGAACTCGCCGTTTTTACCGGGCTTACGACCGAAGTGCCCGTGTGAGCTGGTGACGCTGTAGATCGGTTTCTTCAGACCCAGATGCTTGATAATGCCGCTTGGGGTTAGCGGGAACACATCCTGTACGATCTGGCTGATCTGGTCTTCGCTGAGCTTGTTGGAGCCGTAGGTATCTACGGTCACGCTGGTTGGCTCAGGCACGCCGATCGCATAGGAAAGCTGCACTTCACAAACATCGCAGATGTCTGCCGCAACGAGGTTCTTGGCGATGTGGCGTGCCATGTAGGCTGCAGAGCGGTCGACCTTGGACGGGTCTTTGCCGCTGAACGCGCCGCCGCCGTGACGGCCACGACCGCCGTAGGTGTCGACGATGATCTTGCGACCAGTCAAACCGGCGTCGCCGTGCGGCCCGCCGATTTCAAATTGACCCGTGGGGTTCACGTGAATCGTCACGTTCTTCGGATCATAAAGCTTCTTTGGCATGCATGGTTCGATGATGTGCTTCAAAACTTCCTTGTGAAGTTTCTTCTGCTTTGCCACGCCGTTCCAATCAGCGGTGTGCTGCGTCGAGATCACAACGGTATCAATCCGGACCGGCTTGTTGTAGCGGTCATACTCAACGGTTACCTGACTCTTCGCATCAGGACGCAAGCCCTTGATGATGTTCTTTTCACGGACTTTGACATGCTTTTCCATCAGCTTGTGTGAGATATCAATCGGCACAGGCATCAGGTCTTTGGTTTCTTTGCAGGCAAAACCAAACATCAAACCTTGATCGCCGGCGCCCTGTTCCTTATGCAGGCCTTCACCCGAAGTCACGCCCATGCTGATGTCAGCCGATTGACCGTGGATCGTGCGGATGACCGCACAGCTTTCAGAGTCGAACTTCATGGCTGGGTCGGTGTAGCCGATACGTTTGACGGTTGCACGCGCTGTTTCTTCGATGTTGTGCAGTGCTTTGATCGCTTCGTCATTATGTACGGTGACTTCACCTGCAATCACGACCAAGCCGGTGGTGCAGAGCGTTTCGCATGCAACACGTGCATCGGGATCGACGGCGAGCAGGCTGTCCAATACCGCATCCGACACTGCATCCGAAACTTTGTCCGGGTGGCCCATCGAAACCGATTCACTTGTAAACAGGTAATGTCCGCTTTCCAGTTCTTTTGGCATGTCTTTAAACACCTAATTGTGAGTTGTCTTGTCGAGACCATGGCCGCATCTCTCCTTAGACGTGCCGATGGATGCCTCGTGATTATTAGATTTTAAGTGCAGTTTGTACCCCGATTTACGCCCGGCCGCAAATTTATCTCCTGCATAACGGACAGCATTCTAGCTTAATGGACAAACTCTGTCGCCCCTTTGCCCGCTGATTTAGACCGCTATTTAAGGATCAATCCAGCCGAGATATGCTCGTGATCTGATTTGTTTAATGTTCGTCTTGCAATCTTTTTTGCCCGCTCAATCCTAACCTTCCAAGCAGCGGCCCGACCGACAATCCCTGCACCACAATCGAAAACACCACCACCACATACGTCATGGTTACGATCAGTTCCCCGTTCTGAATCGCCCCCGTATCGCCTGTTGCTTTGAGCATCTGGTTTAGCGATAACGCCAGTGCGACCGAGATGCCGCCCCGCAGGCCACCCCATGTCATCACCTTCACCGCATGATTCGTAAACACTTTCTTCCGCATTACCTTGATCACCTGCACCGCGCCGCCGACACTTACAAATCTTGCCAGCAGCACCACCGGGATCGCGATCAATCCTGCCCACACATAGGTGTCCGTGAACGCGACGACCAAAATCTCAATCCCGATTAACACGAACAGCACCGCATTCAGAATCTCATCCACCAGCTCCCAGAACAGGTCGAGATTCGCTCGGGTTGTTTCGCTCATCGCCAATGCACGTCCCTGATTCCCGATAAACAAGCCCGCCACCACCATCGCGATCGGCCCACTGATATGCAGCTTCATACATAACACATACCCGCCTGTCACCATGGCTAACGTAATCATGATCTCTGTTTTGTACTCATCCAAACTCCGCATCATCAAATATCCCACGCAGCCAAGCACCAAACCAAATACCGCGCCGCCGCCAGCTTCCTTCAAAAACAACATTCCTACACCGGGAAGATCGACCTCCGGAAGTGTGTCTTCATTATTATGATCTGAGACTGATGCTCCTTGTTCATGATCATTAACAACCTGAGTTTCATGATTACTTGGCTGAGCAAGGGGTGCTTCGTGTTTCGCCCCATGTGCACTCAGTCCCGCAACACCAAGGATGGCGATAAATACCACCACCCCCACGCCGTCATTGAACAGTGATTCCCCTGTAATCTTTGTCTCTAAGCTTTTTGGCACGCCGAGCGTCTTCAAAATCGCTAGTACTGCAATCGGATCCGTCGGCGCAATGAGTGACCCAAACAGCAAGCAATAAATAAACTTCACCTCCAGCCCCAGCATACCCGTGATCCACCACATGAGTCCCCCCACGATCCCTGTTGTCATCAAGACTCCGACCGTGGCCAGTACTGCAATGATCCACTTTTGTTCTCGCAGATCGTTCAAGTTCACATGTAGCGCCCCGGCAAATAGCAAAAATCCCAGCATCCCGTGCATCAACGCTTCGTTGAAATCAATCTCGTTCAGTACGGTGCCGACCGAGTCGCTGACCGTTGGTACGAACCGTCCGGTCACCAGCAAACCCACCGAAAAGATCATTGCCAAGACCATTAACCCAATGGTTGCTGGCAGCTTCAGTATCTTGGCATTGAGGTATCCAAAGATCGCCACAAGCGTGATCAAAATAGCGCTGAGCTCAATCAGGTTCATACGGGTGTCTCGCATCAAAAGAAAAGAAAAACCGGCGTTCATGGCACAGTTTATCAAACAGTCTGTTACCGGGGCTGACAAAACGCTCCAAACAAAGGGCAGGGCAATAATCTCGATCTCGGATTTCCACATTCCAGCTATTTCCCCGCAACGTCCGCATAATCCTCCCCGATAACAAAAATCCTCCAAACGCACTTATCCCCCTGATCGATACAGACGATACCCCATGTGAAGCGTGTTATTCGATTCACAACGACCCAAGCTAGTCGGAGAGAAAGCGTGTCAAGTACATACCCAAAAGGCCGCTCAAACCCACAACATCAACTCGATCCTGCTCAAACACAGGGCATGATCGCTGAACTCAACGCAACCCTCGAAAGAGCCCGCGAAGAGCGCTTTCGTCTGATCCGTACCGTGAAAGACTGCGAGTCGCGTGCTGCAATGACCGGCGCGAACCCTGCCGCTGATGGTGTGGCCAAGCTTGCGGTTCGTATCAACCAACTTGATACAGCCATCGACAAGCGTTTCGCTACGCTCGCCCAATCTGAGTCACGTGAAGATAAACGCATCGCACAGCTTTCTCGCCTCGAACGTTCGATTGGCAAAATGGCTGAGCGTATTCAACAACAGTTTGAAGCCGCGCAGAACATTGATAAAGACGTGTCGCGCATTAACAAGCATCTGCATGCGGCGGCGGATTCCGCGCTCGGTTCCGCAAAGTCCAAACTCGACAAGCTCAATCAACGCATCGATACGCGATTGTCACAACTCAAAGAGACGGAGCAAACGCTCACTGACAATATCACCAGTTTGTCTGCCGAGATTCAGGAAGCTGCCACTGCGGTGGATACACATCTCGACCAAGCATTAACTAAAGCACGTGAGGAAGCTGAAAAGCTGTCCGCACCGCTTGCCAAGAAACTCGACGAACAATTCCAGAGCTATGCCTCACGCCTCGACCCGATGTTTGATGGCGTGAAAGCTGAACTCGAAAAAATCTTCGACGCGTCCAAGCTTGATGCTGACGAAACGATGCGTCCTGTCTATGAAAAATTGCAAGCCGCCTATGATCATGTTGACGGGCACGCCAAGCAGATCGTGGACAACTTTACCGAAGAAATCAATCAGTGCTTCAACCAGAAATTCAATCAGCACAACCAGGCTTTCACCTCCAAGTCAGCGCACTTGGAAGAGCAGATCAAGCAGCATGCCGAAACCTTCGGTTCGCAGCTTACCAGTATGCACGAGCAACTGACGCAGCTCGCAGATGAAAAACACAGCATGCTCAAAGATCACATCGTGAAGAACGAGAAGCTGATCGCTGAGCGTGTGGACAGTAACACTGCTGGCAAGCTGGACGATCTGGCCCGCAATATCGAAAGCCGCATCGCAGACAGCAAGAAGCAGCTTGAAGCCCACTTCAAGAGTGCTCAGCGGAACTACTTTGCTGATGTTGATCAGAAGCTTGACCAGATGAAGGTTCGCGCTGATGAGCACGCCGCTGAAGTATCTGCCAATCTTGAAAACGACATCGACACCACGATGCAGAACGCAAATCAGCGTGCTACATCCGTGATCACTCGTTTCAATCAAACTTTTGATAATCGCTTCAGCGAAGCCAACAGTAAGATCAATGGTGTTGACGAGAAGCTTAAGACCAAGTTGCAGTCGCATATTGACAGCTATATTCAGCAGGCTGACGAATTTGAACAGCCCTATCAGCATCATCTTGATCAAATGCTTGCTCGTGCTGAATACACACTATCGCAGCGTGTTGATGCCGTTGTGAAGCAGTTTAATGACCGGGCTGAGAAGATCATTTCGCCGATCACTGAACAGCTTGCAACTCAAATCGCCAGTTTTCACAAGCTGACCGATGAAAACGCATCAGCTGCCGAGACACGTCTTCGTAATAAATTAACCGAGCAGCAAGAATCAGTCCGTGCGATGACGCAGCTGCTTGAGAAGCAAGTCACCCGTAAGATGCAATCCATCAAGCCACAGGCTAATCAGCAGCTTGATGAAACCGAATCTATCGTGCGTGACCGCATGACACAGATGCAATCTGGCGCTCAGTCGATGATGGACATGGTCGAACGTCAACTCGGCAAACGGATCTCATCTATCGAGCCACGTATCACTGCTGCCGTGCAGGCTGCCGAAGAAATGCTTCGCACCCAACTCGACGCGCTGCAATCTGAAATCGATGCAAGTGTCGCGCCGTTGCGTGCCCAAGTCACCGGTCACTCGCAGCAGTTGGCGTTGGACATGACCGAACTGCACCACAAGTTTGATCTTGAATCGCCATCAGCAAGCGACATGGATCAGCCGCAGCTTTCACTCGCTTCAGATGATGACGATAGCACCAGTGAAACCGCAGAGCCTTCTGCTCATATCGCTGAAATTGATGCTGATCTAGCTGGTGAAGGACTTGCTGCCCGCATCCAGCGCATCGTGACTGTAATCGATCACGAGACACCTGCTGAACAGATTGTGGTCCAAACTCCCGGAACCCACACCTCAGAAACGACCGATCGCGTTTCAGAGGCCGAGAGTATCTCAAACACTTCTAGCGATGATGTTTCTGATAACAACGCCACCGTCTCCGATTTCTTCCATGATGATCAGCCGGTTGACCTGACCGATGCCGCCGATGAAACCATCGCCGAAGCCGATCAGTCGAGCGATACCGATGAGCAGAACGATTCCGACATTCAGGAAGCCGCGTAAGTCACACGCTCAAAACAGCAAACAAAACGCAAAACTCTCACGCCTCGTGAGGGTTTTTTTATGTTCATTTGATAGACAACTCATCGCTCATGTTGCATCCCACCACCACCCGTCTACAATCTCTATCAACAAACCGATGACTCCTGTGTTCTTCGCAGGAGCAATCCAATCCCCACCGAATCTTCAAATACCAAGGTAAGCATTATGACCGACACACGAATTGAAAAAGACTCCATGGGTGAGATGACTGTCCCCGCTGACGCCCTCTACGGTGCTTCCACAGCACGCGCTGTCGAGAACTTTCCCATTGCCAATTTGCCTGTTCCTGCAGACGTCATCCATGCCTTCGGCCACCTCAAAGCCGCATGTGCACAAGCCAACAAAGAACTCGGACGACTCGACGCCAAGCTTGCTGACATCATTATCGAATCTGCTAATGAGGTCGCTGAAGGCAAGCACGACAAGCACTTCCCCGTCGACATCTACCAGACAGGTTCTGGCACTTCCACCAACATGAACGGTAATGAAGTTATCGCCAATATTGCCAACGACAAGCTCGGTTTTGGTGTTGGAGCTAAAGGTCAGGAAGGCGCTGTTCATCCAAACGATCATGTCAACATGGGCCAGTCTTCAAACGACACTTTCCCAACAGGCATGCACATCGCTGGCGCACTCGCTCTGAATAACAAACTCATCCCCGCACTTAAATACCTCCATGCCGAACTTGATGCCAAAGCCAAAGCATGGGATGCCATCGTTAAGATTGGCCGCACCCACCTTATGGACGCCACACCCATCCGCATGGGACAGGTCTTCGCAGGCTATGCTCGCCAAGTCGAACTCGGCATTGATCGTGCCACATGGGCACTCAAAGAAATGCTCGTCAACATGCCAATCGGCGGTACCGCTGTCGGCACCGGTATCAATACCCATCCAGAGTTCGCCGCCAAAGTTTGTGCCGCACTCTCCACCAAGCTCGGCGTCGAATTCGCTGAAGCAAAAGACCACTGCGAAGCACAAGCCGCCAAGGATTCATTCGTCTCCGCACACGGCCACCTCAAAACCATTGCCACCTCATTCACCAAGATCGCAAATGACATCCGTCATCTTGGCTCCGGTCCACGTTGTTCCATCTTCGAACTTTCGCTCCCAGCCATCCAGCCCGGCTCTTCCATCATGCCCGGCAAGGTCAACCCCGTTATCTGCGAATCCATGATGCAGGTCGCTTGCCGCGTCATCGGCAATGATGCAACTGTCAACGCTGCCGCACTCGGCGGCGTCGGCTCCGTCTTCGAACTCAATGTTGCCATGCCCGTTATGATCGACGCATTCATGCAATCCATCGAACTGCTCGCCAACGTCTCCACCGTTTTCGTCGACAAACTACTCAAGGGCCTTGAAGTGAACGAAGAGCGTTGCACCGAGCTCATCGACCAGTCGCTGATGATGTGTACTTCGCTCGCACCTGAGATCGGCTACGACCCCGCGGCCGCTCTCGCCAAGCAAGCATTCAAGGAAGGCAAGACCATCCGTCAGCTCGCTACCGAGCAAAACCTTGTCGAACCCGCCAAGCTCGCCGAGTTGCTCGATCCAGACAAGATGACCCGTCCGAGCTAATCAATGCTTAGGTAAACATCATCAATCACTCCGTACGTTCAAACACTCGGCCATCCGCTGGGTGTTTTTTCTTTTATCCGCTATCTCTTTCACAACCATCCTCCATCTCATACCATGCAACCACTGGAGCTGCTCATGAAGAAGATCATTCCCGTCATCATGTTTGTTTGTTTATATCTGGCAAGTTCGCCGCTATTCGCACAAGCACAACCGCCCGTTGCCACAACCACTCGCGCGGCAGGGATTACTGCCAAGCCTGTTCGTCTCCACATAGAATCCGCTTTCCCCGAAGCAGAAGGCTTTGATCTTCCCATTACGACGCCATCCTTCAATGTCACCGCATTGCTCACTCTTCAGCACTCGGACAAAATGCTGATCGACATTGATCTTGACCGTTCACACGTCATCGCGTTTACCGATTCAACCGGCCAAAGCCTCATTGCACCGCTCAAGGATGTTCCGCACGCCATGACCGCTATGCCCGAGCAGCCATCTATCGAATCTCCGTTTGGCATTTCCAAAGACGGTAAGCACCTCTTGCTCGAATTTGCTGCTCCCAAGCTTCCAGCTGCCGGTGCCGTTTCCGTCCACCTTGCAGCTGCGATTCATCTTCATACAGCAAACGGCATTCGTAGCGTCACTCTTCCCAACATCCCGATGAAGAAAGGTGTTATCACCTCCCAAGGTTCACAATCTATCAGCATCACCGATATTCAACCGGCCACATGGGATCGTGCGGAGCGCATCGTCAGCCTTGCGATGCCCGAGCATACTGCGGAGCAAATTCACAAGATCATCTTTTTCGATGTGGCGGGCAAGAATATCACGGGTCAACATATCGCGACCCTTACCCAACTCAATCAAACTCAGATGGATATCGCTCTCACTGATGCTGCCGACATTGCTTCAGTTCAGATTCAATTCTATGAAAATATCGAATCATTGACGGTTCCGATCAATCTCACCGTCGGCCTTAGCCTGTCGAATCGTTGATTAGATCCTGTTGCATCACAGCAAGATCAGAGTTCCGATTCCAAGATATACGATTAGTGTGGTCACATCCGCCATCATCAATACCACTGGCCCAGCGGCAACCTTCGGATCAAGATTGAGTCCATGAACTACCTTCGGTACCATCAATCCGTATAACGCGCTTGCCACCATACTCAGCAGAATACTTCCGCCTATCACTAGCGGCGGCCACACATCCCCCGGCCAAAAAATACTCGCGCCCCCCACCACCAAACCACTCGTCACCGCCAGCATCCCCGCCGTCTTCCATTCCTTCATAAACTCACGTACCAATCGACCCAGCGTTTCCTTCATCCCGCCAATCTGTTGTAGGCTGATCGTTAATGATTGAATCGAAATACTCTCATTGAGCGCGAGTACCAATGGGATAAATGCTGCAAGCACAATCACCTTGTCCAGTACATCTGAAAATACCGTTGCGATAAATGCGCAGATGAGTCCGCCCGCAATGTTCACAAACAGCCACGGCATTCGCAATCCGTAACCCCGCAGCACGCTTGCCTGCTCAACTTGCTGCACACGCATCCCGATGATCTGAAAGCTCTCCGTCAGGCGTTCCATCTCCTCAAGCTCTTGCTGCTCATCGACAAACACGCCCACATCGACTGCGCCCAATAGCTTTCCCTTTTGATTGACCACTGGCAATGCTAAGAATTTGTGTGCATCAAAGAGTCGTAATGCTTCTGCTAACGTCGCATCGTTCTTTACGCTCATCACTCCCGACGACATCAGATCCGAAATCCGTTCATCATCCGAATCTGCTAGCAATAGTCCCCGTGTTGTCAGGACCCCAACTAGTTTTTCTTCCTCCCAATTGTTCACCACATATAAATAGGTAATTGGCCGCTGTGCACTCACTGCCCGCAGCTTTGCGACCGCATCACCCACTGTTCCGCCCTCATGTACTACCGTTTGCACCGGATGCATCTCATCGGTTACCGGCTTCTGCAATATCGCATTCAAATCAGTCATAGTACCTCAACATTTCTATCGACCAGCGAATCATATTCCCGCACTTCACATTGAGCCCCGATAAACAGCTTCATTCGCTCCAAGCAATGGCGACATTTCATTGTGATTTCCGACCTGCTTCCTTGCCCTGTATAATCCTCCGTCCATGAATGATCGTCTCATACATCCAGACTCATATGACATCATCGTCATCGGTGGTGGCCACGCTGGTGCTGAAGCCGCATGGGCTGCTGCGAACTTGCTTAAAGGGCAAGGAGGAACCGTTGCGCTGATTACGATTGATCCTGCCAAAGTTGGCGTCATGTCATGTAACCCCGCCATCGGTGGCCTCGCTAAAGGGCAAATCGTCCGAGAAATTGATGCGCTTGGTGGTCTTATGGGTACTGCCATTGACAACACCGGTATTCAGTTCCGCATCCTCAACCTCTCCAAAGGACCAGCCGTTCGAGGCCCCCGCGCTCAGGCAGACAAATACCTCTACGCCGCTGAAGTGCAACGTCTGCTCGCGACGCGCCCTAACCTCGACATCCTCCCCGGCACCGTCGATGAGCTCCACGCAGAAGATGGCCGCATTTCCGCAGTCGCCTACACCGACACAACAACGAATAAACAAATCACACTCACTTCTCGCGCGATCATTCTCACCACCGGCACGTTCATGCGCGGGCTCATGCACACGGGCGAGCAGCAAACCAAAGGTGGGCGCGTCGGTGAGGATGCCGCATACCCCATCTCCGATTCACTCATCAAGCTCGGATTTGACCTCGGTCGCCTTAAAACCGGCACGCCCCCACGCCTTGATGCAAACACCATCGACTTCGCCTCACTTGAAATCCAGCCTGGTGACGAAACTCCAGTTCCGTTTTCTGACCTCACCGATCGCGATCAGTTTCCCAAGCTCAAGCAGCTTCCTTGCTACATGACTCGCACAGTCAAATCATCACATGACCTCATCCTCGCCAACCTCGAACGCGCCCCCATGTACAACGGGCAAATCGAAACCGCCGGCCCGCGATACTGTCCATCCATCGAAGACAAAGTCGTGCGCTTCGCCGATCGTGAATCTCATAATGTCTTCCTCGAACCTGAATCACTCTCCACAAACGAAATCTACTGCAACGGTATCTCCACCTCACTCCCTGCCGACATCCAGCAGCAGATAGTCAACAACATGCCCGGCTGCGAAAACGCAACCATCCTCCGTCACGGTTACGCCGTCGAGTACGACATGGTCTGGCCGCACCAGATTGACGCCACGACGATGACCAAGATCGTTCCTGGCTTATTTTTAGCAGGACAAATCAACGGCACCTCCGGCTACGAAGAAGCCGCGGGGCAGGGCCTTCTTGCGGGCCTAAACGCCTTCCGCTATCTCCAAGGCGAAGACCTCTTCCGCTTCACCCGCGATCAATCCTACATCGGCGTCCTTATGGATGATCTTGTCACCAAAACCCCGCGCGAACCCTATCGTATGTTCACAAGTCGCGCCGAGTTCCGCCTGTTGCTCCGCGCTGACAACACTGATTTTCGTCTCACACCGCTCGGCCGCGACCTCGGCCTCGTCGATGATCGTCGCAACGATGCTCTGCAAAACAAACTCGCTGCCCGCAATGAGCTCGAATCCTATTTGTCTAACCATCGGATAGATCTTGATAGTAGCGGTTCATCAATACCCATGATCAACTGGATCAAACGGCACGATGTCTCTCCAGCACTCGCCGCCGAAACACTCGCCGCAACCACCTCTCTTTCAGAAGCCGGACGCGATCCCAATCTCATTGCCACTGTGATTGCCGACCTGCAATACGAAGGCTACATCCTCCGCCACCGGCGCGAGGTCGAAAAACTTGCTGCGCAGGAGCACACTGACATCCCCACCGCCATTGACTATGAATCTATTACCGGGCTCCGGAACGAAGCGGCCCATACACTCAATAAATTTAAACCTGCCACGCTCGGCCAGGCCGCTCGTCTTGCCGGTGTCACACCCGCCGATCTTATGGTCGTTTCTGTTGCGCTTGCCAAATAACTCCCGATAATTTTCTGCCCCTGCCATCCTCACTTGCGATTCTAGACATCCTTGTCTGTTTGACATCGCACATGTCCCATATCGCTACCGATTCGCCCTGATTTCACTTTCATCTTTAGATTAGCCGATAAACTTATTACCACAGCTGTACTCTGCGCACGGCAGTGTCTACAGCTCGCGAATAAAATCTAAGCCTGAAAGATTCTCTCATCATGAGCCCAACCACCCTCAACGATCCGAACGCATACTCTAACTGTCTTATCGTTATCTTTGGTGCTTCCGGTGACCTCACTAAACGTAAACTCATCCCCGCTCTTTACTCTCTTTGGGAGTCAGGCCAAGCTCCGAAGTCATTTGCTATCCTCGGCGTTTCACGAACAGAATTTACTTCTGAATCCTACCGCGACAAGCTCTTCGAATTTTCCAAAGGCTCATACGACCCAGAGAAGTGGAAAGAATTCTCGCAGTGCATCTATTACCACCCCGGCGATCCTACTGCGACGGGGTCATGGAAAGATATTTCCAGTACCATTTGCGACATCTCCGAGAAACACGATCTTGGCCAGAACCGCATGTTCTATCTCTCTGTCGGACCACAGTTTTTCGAGCCTATCATCAACAATATCGGTTCTTCAGGACTCGTCACCGAAGGCAGACGTTATTGCTCCATCGGTGAAGAACGCCCATGGCAGCGTATTGTCATCGAAAAGCCCTTTGGTTCTGACCCTGCTTCCGCAATCAAACTCAACAATACACTTGCTGCGGTTTTCGACGAAGATTCTATCTATCGCATAGATCATTACCTCGGCAAAGAGCTTGTACAAAACCTTCTTGTTGTTCGTTTTGCAAACTCAATTTTTGAGCCACTCTGGAACAGTAATTACATCGATCATGTTCAGATCACTGCCTCTGAAACCGTTGGCGTGGAAGGCCGTGGAGCGTATTACGATTCTCCCGCAGGCGGAGCTATGCGCGACATGGTTCAATCACACTTGATGCAGGTGCTTTCTTTCATGGCTATGGAGCCGCCGGTCCGTATGGATGCTGCGGACATCCGAACCGAGAAGAACAAAATCTTCAAAGCACTTCGCGTGCCTAAGTATGAAGATGTTCCCAAGATCGCCGTGCGTGGTCAATATGGCGGCGGGCAAATCAGTGGGAAGCCAGTCATGGGTTATCGCGATGAAAAGGGTGTTGCACCTGAATCGCAAACGGATACTTATGCTGCGATGCAGGTTTATGTAGATACGTGGCGATGGGGCGGTGTACCCTTCTATCTCCGCTCCGGCAAGGCCATGGCTGAGAAGAAAACTGAAATCGTTATTTACTTTAAACCCACGCCCCACCTTCTGCTCAAAGAAGAAGCCAAAAAACAAAAGCCGAACCAGATCATCATTAATGTCCATCCCAACGAGGGCATCCGCCTTCGCTTCGAAGGCAAAGTGCCCGGACTTGGTCTTAAGATTAAAGATGTGGTCATGGACTTCGACTACATCAAACAGTGGGATGTCGAGCCTTCTGACGGCTATGCTATCCTCCTCAATGACGTGCTCCGCGGCGACCAGATGCTTTTCAAGCACCGTGACGAGATCGAGATCTCTTGGAACGCAGTCCAGCCCGTGCTTGACTACTGGGCCGACAATCCACAGGATGACTTGCCAAACTACAATGCCGGTACATGGGGGCCTTCTAGTGCGGACATCATGATGGCTCGCGACAACCGCTACTGGCACAACTACTAAACAAACGGTTTAATGTGTGTACATCAGTAAGATGTGCTGCACATGGCAATCAAGTTTCAAAACCCTCGGCTACTTGTCGGGGGTGTTTCATAGATCAAACAAGATAGCAATAAACATGATCAAACTTCCCGGACAAATTCAACGTGCTGAAACCAAAGAAGAACTCTTTGATCTGCTCGGCAAGGATCTTATCCGCTTCGCACTCGACGCGATTGGTAAGCGTGGTGCGTTTCACCTTGCACTCTCAGGTGGCGGCACCCCCGAACCGTTCTACCGCGATCTAGTGATCGATCCGCGCTACCGTACGATGCCTTGGGAGAAAACGCACATCTGGATCGTTGATGAACGCCGTGTGCCGTTTGATGATGAAAAATCAAACATCAAGATGATTCGGGAAACGCTCACTGATCATGTGCCGATTGTTGATGAGCATGTGCACCCGATGCCTGTGATGAACGAGAACCCGGATGATGATTATGAGGCGGAGCTACGCAGGGTGTTTGGTGAGTCAGATGAGATGCCGCAGCTTGACCTGATTCTCCTCGGTATGGGTGGTGACTGTCACACTGCGTCACTTTTTCCACATTCAGATGCGCTTCACGTCAACGATCGGATGATTGTTCGTAATGAGGGGCCGAATGTCACGCCACCCGACCGTGTGACCATGACTTATCCCTTCATAAATGCTGCTCGTAATATTGGCGTTCTCGTTGTCGGCGCATCCAAACACGAACCACTTCAACGTGTTGCCGAAGAAGCAAAGACTGGACAGCCCGATATCGAAAACGTCCCCATCTCCGGCATCAAACCCACCGAATTGCCGCTGATTTGGTATGCCGATCATGCCGCGCTTCTGGGTGAGTGAGTGCACTTAATCGCAGTGATTACAGAGATAGATATTTTGTACATGATTGATGTGCGGCATATCAATTCATCTTTCAGCCACAGGATCAAACCTCTACAATGACATCTGAAACATAACGGTTTCAGAATCAAGGATTATACAGTCGAATGTGGACGTTAGTTAGAAGAGTATTTAAGCGAAGGCAATCAGATACAGGCGGCTATTGTCTGCAGACGGTTTGCCGTATTCATGCGAGTGATGCCGCGACGATTGATCGCCTCTATGACGTGCTTCATGACGATCATAGAAGCTGGTCTAAAGAGAATGAGGCTGGGGGGTATCGCACTGCTATCACCATCTCGGAAAGTGATATTTTTGACGACCACTTGATTGCAATGGTTGGGATTCTTGAGCAAATTGATTTATTCCAAACTCAACAGGGTATGGTGATAGAGGGGTTGCATTTTGATACAGCGGTTTGGACACATCGTATGCCAACGTCGATTGTCGGGAAGTGCTTGATTCTTGATATAGCAACAATCAAACGCCTTGCGGAGAGTTGTGCGACATACGAAACCACTGTCTATCACACAGGTTGATTGTTTGCTTTCGTCCAATTGCTCATGCCTTCGGTCACAAGGAACTCGCACGTTTCGTCCAGACTAGCCTGAATACTTGTTTCAAATTGCTCGGTGAGCGCGGCCATCACCTTACGCAGCTTTACCTTTTCTCCTTGCGCTGCCAGCATCGCCGTCACATCAATTGGTTCGCAAAACCGTACAATAGCCTTTCGCTCGCCGATTGGTTCCCACATCCGACCATATACATCTTCTGCGAGCTTCTCCGTTGTTTCCGCGATACGGTCTGCCGACTGCTTTTCTGCGACATAATCACCGGAATAGCTCACCACTTTCATCGCCGTCATCGCTTCGTCTGCCCACGTTCGCGCCGCCGCATGATCGATCTCTTTTTCAGGGTCGCTCAAGATTTCATGGATCACACGTCGGCATTGCCGCACTCTTTCCATGCCATCAACATCATGTTTCGATTCAACCCCCAGCTTCTTTTCCAATACATCTAATACACGATTAGAAGCTTCGTGTATCATCGCTTGTGTGGCTTCGAACGATTCTCCCGCCACATCATATGCTGCCACATCCATTCCTCGGTGCTTTAGGTTTCGGATGATTGCCGCTGCGCCAATCCTGCGTAATTTTTCGAGCGGGCCGTCTTCATCATCAATATCACAACCCAATTCCACCAGCATGCGGTTGAGCAGATCATTGACACGATCTTTTACTTCTTCGGTATAGCTTGCTTTGATCGCTAGTGGTAAGACCACTAACCGCTTCCCTGATTCCTTCAGACTCTTTGCGCCTCGCGCCGCCAATAGAGCCGCCCCATCATGAAATGGTGTCACCCGTTCATTTTCGAGATAAACATTTCCCTCCGGAAAGATTGTCAGCTCTAAGCGCCCATTAGACAGGCTGTCCGCTGCGGCCTTCATAGCTTTTGTATCACTGCTTTCACGATCGACACTGAACGCGCCCATTTTCTGCATGACCCACGCATCAACTTTACTACGCAGATAGACATCGTAGGCGGCCATGAATTGCGTCCGCAGACCTACTCGTCGGCATGTCTCCATCGCAATGGCTGCATCCGCATGTGTTGGATGGTTCGCCACCACCATCACATGCGTGTTGCCTGATTTCAATCCTCGCACGACCTGCTCGTTCTGTAATTCCACCTGCATGATCTTCTTTTTCTTCGGCAGATAGATTCGACGGTTGTACCATCGCAAAAACGGCGCCCAGAACCATGAATACCGAGGTTCAAAATATTCATATGGCTTGTCCGAAAAATCCAACATTAATCACGCTCCTAGCCCACGCCCTGGAAGTTCAGCCTCACAGGGAGCGGTGTTACAGCGGCTCATTCTGCATAAGTACAGATAGAATAAGTGTTTGATGGGAGATTGAGAAGGGGAGATTTGGTGGAATGCACTGGGGTAAAGTTGCCGAGAACGGCACTGGCCGCTAGATTGTGGGGCTTATTCTGACCGGGAGGGGTGAATCAAACGGAGAATTTAATTATGGCCATTGAGACACTTTATGACAAAGACGGCTCGCTTGACGGGCTGGCGGGCAAGACCGTTGCCGTACTCGGCTACGGTTCACAAGGACACGCACACGCGCAAAACCTGCGTGATTCAGGGGTTAAGGTGATCGTCGCCAACCGTGCTGAATCTGCCAACGGTAAGCTTGCCGCAGAACACGGCTTTGAGCCGCTGCCGGTTGATGAAGCTGTGAAGCAAGCGGACGTGCTGATCCTGACGCTGCCGGATGAAGTGCAGCCAGAAGTTTATGAAAAGTCGATCAAGCCGAATCTGACCGCCGGGATGACCGTTGGTTTTACGCACGGCTTCAATGTTCACTTCGGCACCATCACGCCACCGGCTGACGTAGACGTGATTATGGTCGCGCCGAAAGGCCCCGGCCACACGGTCCGTTGGGAATACGAAAAAGGCGGCGGCGTGCCATGTCTCATGGCCATCCATCAGGATGCAACCGGTAAAGCCAAAGATATCGCAATGGCATGGGCGATCGGTGTTGGCGGTGGCAAGGGTGGCACACTTGTCACCAACTTCAAAGATGAATGTGAAACCGACTTGTTCGGCGAGCAAGTTGTACTTTGTGGTGGTTTGAGCGAAATGATCAAGAAGGGTTTTGAAACCCTGACCGAAGCGGGCTACCCACCAGAGTTGGCTTACTTTGAAGTTTGTCACGAGCTTGAGTTGATTATTAACTTGATCAAGCGCGGTGGGTTGACCTACATGCGTTACTCAATCTCTAACACGGCTGAGTTTGGTGACTACTACACTGGGCCGAAGATCGTGGACGATGCGACCAAGGAACGCATGGCTGTGGCGCTTAAGCATATCCAAGATGGCGGATTCGCGAAGGCTTTCCGTGATGATTACGAGAAGGGCTTCCCGTGGTTCAAGCAGCAGCAAGAGAAAGACAAGCAGCATGGCGTCGAGAAGGTTGGTAAAGAGCTTCGCGCGATGATGCCTTGGCTTGATCCTGTCGACATGTAATCTTCCTTGGAAGTATGACTTGCAGAGCTATGCGGCTTTGCTAGGAAAGAATCAAAAGCTGAGCAACCCGATCAGATGATCGGGTTGTTTTTTTGTGGTTACTGGGCAAGGGTCAATGCTAAGGAAAAGGTGCGAAGATATGACCTTCTGGTGGTGGGAATCTGTTTACGACGATGAACGATGGTCGCCGTGTTGTGTGAAGATAATGTTAGGTGTCTGGGAATCATTTTCAGCATGATCCGGTTGGCTATGTATCCGCACTGAGATCAGTTTGGGTTATCCAATGATGTTATGGCAGCAATTCTAATCATTGATCAGGCCTAGTGAGAGAGACGTTTTGCTGAGCGATCTGGGTAGCATGATGGAGAACAGCATGATTTGGTTGATTTTTGGTTTGACGATCATATTTGCAGTAGTGCTGGGATTTGCGAACGGAGCAAATGACAATGCAAAGGGGGTGGCGACGCTGGTCGGCAGCAAGCTCATGAAGATGAAGGGGGCGATCATTTATGCAGCGATTAGCACAGGTTTGGGTTCACTTGCAGCGGTTTGGATCGGCGCAGAGTTAGCGAGTAAGTTTAAGGGGAAGGGGATTGTGAGTGATGGTATTCTGGGTGCGGGAGCATTTCCTTTGTGTGTGGGGATTGCCGCAGGACTAACGGTTTTGATTGCGACGCGGGTGAAGATGCCAATCAGTACGACGCATGCAATGGTAGGAGCGATCATTGGGATTGGGTTGGCGGGTAGTGGTTTGAATTGGAGTGCAGTGTGGGGGAAATTTTTCTATCCACTGCTGGCATCGCCGTTGGTGGCGGTGTTTGCCGCGGCGGGCTTGTATCTTATTTTGAAGGGTTTTCGGAAGGCGAGTGGCGTGAAGGCGGAGACATGTTTGTGTGTGGGTGAGTGTGTGGGCGCGGATGGATCAATGGTGATGATGCAAACCGGGATAAGATTAGAGCAGGGCGAGATTGCACAGTGCGAAAGAAAATATACGGGACACTTTGTGGGTTTGAGTGCGCAACGAGTGGTGGATGTATTGCATGTGGTAAGTGCAGGGCTGTTGAGTTTTGCACGTGGTTTGAATGATACGCCAAAAGTTGCGGCATTGATGTTTGCTGGTGCAATGGTGGTAGAGGGTTTTGATGTGGGGCATGGTGGGCCGGTGGTTTTGATAGGGATGGCGATTGCGGTGGGCGGGGTGCTGATGGTAAAACGTGTGGCGGAAACGATGAGTTATGAGATCACGGGGATGAATGATGGGCAGGCGCTGAGTGCGAATATGACGGCAGCGTTTTTGGTAATTGTTGCATCGAAGTGGGGCGTACCGGTGAGTACGACGCATGTGACGTGTGGGAGTTTGTTTGGGATTGGCACGGTAAGCGGTGAAGCGAAGTGGAAGATGATCTCAAAGATTGCGGGATCGTGGGTGCTGACATTGCCAGTGGGGGCGATGATTGGTGCGGGGAGTTGGTGGTTGATGGGGCTGATGGTTTAAGCGTTGTATGTAATGAGAAAGTTACAGCGCATAGCCGAGTGAAGCGAGGCGGGCTTGTTGTTGGGGATTGAGTTTTTCACGGAGTTTGTTTTGCATTCTTGAGAGACGTTTTTGAAGAATTCGCTGTCGTTTGTTTTGTGAATCAGAAACGAAGCTTTCGTTGGCCTGATTGAGAAAGTGTTCTTGATTTTCTACGATCAATGAAAGCTGCTTACGAATGGCAGGCCAATCGCTCTTCGGAATGTCGAGTTTAGTGCGGAGTGATTTCGGTTTGGAGGCGATGGAGGCGAGCATTTCAGCTTGGTGCCTATTTTCTCGTGCAGCAAGGACACGAGCAACATCCTCCGGTGTTACAGGAGGGGCGTAACAAGCAGCTGCCAATTGTGCTTCGTGGACCTGCTTGGCACGTACGGCTGCAACGTTTGTCACGTGGCAAATGAGTATGGTTGCAGGTATCAATGAGTAGAGTGCGATACGTTTGGGATTCAGATTCATCATGTTTCCAACCAAACAGATGTCATTCAATCAATCGGCTCAAGAAGAACGAGCCTGCGGGATAATTATTGCAGGTATAATCGGGCGTATTTGTTAGAGAAAGATTGGGGTGTCGCGAAAAGGCGGAGAAGTGTACTCGTCGATGGCGAATTAGAGGGGTGTCATGGTTCTGGTCGATGTGATAGAGGCGGAATAAGTTGGTGAGAAGGGGGGTTATTTGTGTGGGAAAGGCCCTATGGCGGGAAGGTTGTTGTGTGGGGAGGATAGGTGGTGTGGGATGGTGAGCAGGTTTATGTTCTTTTAAAGGAATGGCTATGACGCAGGCGAATCACAAGGGCGGACAGGTGAGTGTGGGCGACGAGGGATTGATTTTTGATGTGGAAGGAGAAGTGGTAGAAAGGTACGCCGCGGGGGCTGAGGAAATGGAGGTCGCGCTATGTTGTCCGACAAGTTATGACCCGCAGTTTCTGAAGGTAATTCCGCATGAGATTTTAGAACGAGATTATGGATGTGGTGACCCGAGTCAATGGGTGAAAGAGGGGGATGTGGTTTTGGATTTGGGGAGTGGCGGCGGAAAGATTTGTTACATCTTGTCACAGAAGGTTGGTAAGGACGGACGTGTGATAGGTGTAGATATGAACGACACGATGTTAAGATTGGCGCGGGGACATCAGAAGGATATTGCGGAGAAGATTGGGTGGGACAATGTTGATTTTCGCAAGGGGAAGATTCAGGATTTGGGATTGGATTTGGAGAAGGTGGATAGTTGGCTGCGCGAGAATCCTGTTGATGGGTTAAGTGGATTGCAGAAGTACGAAAAAGAAGCGGAGCGGCTGCGGAAGGAGGAGGTGATGGTGGGTGATGCTGAGGTAGATGTCATTGTGTCGAATTGTGTTTTGAATCTGGTGAAGCCTGAGGATAAACGTCAGTTGTTTGAAGAAATGTATCGGGTTTTGAAGCGTGGGGGTAGGGCGGTGATTTCGGATATTGTTTGCGATGAGAAGCCGACGGAGAAGATCATGAATGACCCGAAGCTGTGGAGCGGGTGTATTAGCGGCGCGTTTCTGGAGGAGGAGTTTTTGACGATGTTTGAGGACGCGGGTTTTTATGGGGTGGAGATTTTGAGTTATGGGGAGGAGCCGTGGCAGACGATTGATGGGGTGGAGTTTCGGAGTATGACGGTACGTGCATGGAAGGGGAAAGATGGGTCGTGCATGGAGCGTAATCAGGCAGTGATGTACAAAGGGCCATGGAAAAAGGTGGTCGATGATGATGGGCATACGCTGGTACGCGGGAAGCGGATGTCTGTGTGTGACAAGACGTTTAAGATTTTGACGAATAAGGATGGGCCGTATGGGGGAGATATGATCGGGGTGGAGCCGTTGGAAGCGGTGGCGTTGGAAGAGGCGAAGCCGTTTAATTGCAAGAGCCATGCGGTGCGGCATCCACGGGAGACAAAAGGGATGGATTACAATGCGACGCAGCTTGGTGATGGTGATGCGTGTTGTGATCCGAGTACGGGGTGTTGTTAGTTGTTATGTGCGTGTTTAATCGCTGGTTAGAGGAAGGCGGTATGTCTAATCATGCGCTAGATGGGGATTCGGGGTCTTTGAAGGCGGCCTGAAATTCTTCGGAGGCTTTGATGGGGTGGAAGATGTAGAGGTTGATGCCGGTGGGGTCGGCGATGGAAAAGCCTCGGTCGCCCCAGGGATGATCTTCGAGGGGCATGATGGGGGTGAGGTTGTTTTGTGTGACGAGTTTGTTGTAGAAGTCGTCGGCGGAGGCGACGAGGAGGTTGTAGGTGAGGCCTTGGCCTTGGAAGGTGAGTTGCTGGGGGGATTGCGGAGACATGAATTGGATGCTGGCGGGCTGGGGTTTGTTGTCGTTGAGGGCGAGGGAGATGTACCAGCCGCAGTCGAAGAGGAGGGTGACGTTGAAATGTTCGAGGTAGAAGGCTTTACAGGCATCAATTTTCTCGGTGATGATGCAGGGGGAGAGGTCGGTTGGTGTCATGGCGTGTCTCGCTTTTGGGTTTGATGTTGCAGATGGTTGTGGATTATATGTGGTGGGAGATTGTGTGGGAATGCTTTAGTTTTGGAAGGCAACTGAAGCGGAGATTTTGGAAATCGAACCGTGGGCTTGTTCTATGTGAAAAGTGCAGCAGGTGAGTTGCTGGTATGATAAGCGGATGAAGTAAGTGCAGATGGAAAGGATTGTGTTGATGGTGGGGCTTTGTGATGGATTGGAGTAGATGCGATGGCGAGCGAGAAAGTGAACGGCGAGTGGAAGTATACAAACCGGCTGGCGCGTGAGACGAGCCCGTATCTGTTGCAGCATGCGCACAATCCGGTGGACTGGCATCCGTGGGGGGAGGCGGCGTTTGCGAAGGCGCGCGATGAGGGGAAGCTGATTTTTTTGAGCATTGGTTATTCGACGTGTTACTGGTGCCATGTAATGGAGCGCGAGGTGTTTGAGTATCCAGAGTTGGCCGCGGTGATGAACGAGAAATTTGTGTGTGTGAAGGTAGATCGTGAGGAGCGGCCAGATGTTGATGAAGTGTATATGATGGCGACGCAGTTGCTGACAGGGAGTGGCGGCTGGCCGATGAGTGTGTTTCTCACACCACCACCTCTAAACTCTGTTGTATCGAATGAAAAGGCGAGTCATGGTGCATCAAACTCTAATCGATGGTTAGATGATGACGGGAGTGGCTATGGTTTGAAGCCGATCTTTGCAGGGACGTATTTTGGTGCAAAGAGTGGGCATGGTAGGCCGGGGTTTGGTGAGGTGATGGAGGCAATTAATGAAGCGTGGATGAACAGGCGGGAAGAAGTGCTTGGGAGTGCGGTGAAGATTACGGGGGCGGTGCGGATGAATCTAGAGAGTAAAGGTGAGGAGGGGCCGTTGGATGTGGGGATGGCGGAGAAGGCGCGGGAAGTATTGCTGAAAAGCTATGACGAGGTGCATGGTGGGTTTGGAAGAGGAGAGGGGCCGAAGTTTCCGCAGCCGGTGAATCTGATGTTTTTGATGGCGATGGAAGGAAATCGTGGTGGCAAAGACGCGAAGATCCAGGAGGCGATCAAACATACGCTGGATCGGATGGCGCGTGGAGGGATGTATGATCAGGTGGGAGGCGGGTTTCATCGGTATTCAGTGGATGGGCAGTGGCTGGTCCCTCACTTTGAGAAAATGCTGTATGACAATGGGCAGTTGCTCAGAGCATATGCCAAGGCTTACGAGCTAAGCGATGATGATAATAATAAAAAAGAATATGCGCGGGTAATGCGTGAGACGGTTGGGTATTTGTTACGTGAAATGAAGGATAGTGGTGGTACATTTTATTCGGCACAGGATGCAGAAGTGGATGGGAAAGAGGGTGAAAATTATGTATGGACAGAATCGCAGGTCAGAGAGGCGATGATGGTTGCGGGAGAAGGGGAGGAGATGGTGCGATTTGCACTTGAGATGTATGGGCTAGATCGTGGGAGCAATTTCCGTGATCCCCATGATCCCAAAGCGAAACCGGTGAATGTACTTTTTTTGCCGACGGATTTGGATGAGGTGGCATTTAAGCATGGGCTAGATGGTTATGAAGTTGCGGTTGAGAAATGGGCACGGGTGAATGATGTTTTAAAAGAAGCACGTGATGAGCGGAAGCAGCCGCGACTCGACGATAAGGTGATTGTGAGTTGGAATGGGCTTGCAATTAAGGGGTTGGCAGATGCGGGGCGGGTATTGAATGACACTGAGATGATTGATGCGGCGGCAGTCGCGGCAGGTGAAATTCTTGAGAAGATGATGAAAGATGATGGGGGACTGGTTAGAACGATGCGCGAGGGTGTGGTGAAGGGTGAGGGGCAATTGGAAGATTATGCGATGCTGATACGTGGGTTGCTTGCGGTGCATCGAACGGGGCATGCAGATGGATCGCGATTGGTTGAGTCTGCTGAAGTCTTGGCGGGTTATGTGCAGGAACATTTTGCAGTAAAGGGTGGCGGTTATTTCAATGTGAAGGATGTGTCAGAAAGTGGTGAGGATTTGTTAGTTCGTATCCGCAGCGCGACAGATGGGGCGATGCCCAGTGGCAATAGTGAGATGGTGCTGGGGTTGCTTGATTTGTACCGTGTGACGGGCGAGAAAGGGTATGCGAAGCGGGCAGTGAAGGATTTACGAAGTTGGTCGGAGGGTTTAGATCGGTATGGGGTGGGGATGCTGGGGATGTGCGAAGCTCTGGTGCGAGCAGAGCAGGAATTACCGGAGACTCAACGACGGCGGCTTGAACTTGATGTTGTTGTGAAATCGAACCAAAACAATGAATTGGTAGAGAAGAAGGTGATTTGGGATGTACGCCAACCTAAAGGGACTAGTGGGTTGGTGTGGGAGATTGTGTTAAAGATCGCTGAGGGGTATCACGTGAATGTGCATGACGTGACGAGCAGTTCGAGTAATGAAGTTGGCGGAGCAGGGGCGATGTTGGTACCGACAGATATTTGGATTGCAGAAGATGAAGAGATGGGATGGGGGATGCAGACGCGATACCCAGAGGGTGTGACGCGGACGTTTGCATTTTCGAATGAGGCGGTTGAGGTATATGAGGGTGAGGTGGTGATTGGAGTGAAGCTTGTGCGAGAGGGTGGAAATGATGGTGGTAATCTTCCAAAGATTGTGTTGCAATATCAGGTATGCAGTGACGATCATTGTTTGGCGCCGGTGAAAGAGAAGATAGAACTAAAGTAGGTGGGGTGGTGTTGAATAAAATATCTCACACGTAGAACGTGCGGGCTTGAGGATGATTGAAAAGGAAGTTTGTTGAAATGATTGATACGCATTGTCATTTGACGTATGACGGATTGTATGAGCGGATTGATGAGGTGGTAGATAGTGCACGTAGTAATGGTGTGGTGAAGATGATTAGTGTGGGGACAACGCCAAGCGATGCTGAGAAAGCTGTGGCTGTGGCACGGCGACTTGATTATGTGTATGCGACGGTGGGTGTTCATCCGCATTATGCCGCAGGATATGAGGAAGCGGATGATTTGAAGGGTTGTTTGCGGGAGGTTTTAGAAGGTTGGCAAGAAAGGAAGATTGTGGCGCTTGGCGAGATGGGGTTGGACTGGCATTATCCTGATCCGCCTGCGGAAGATCAGCGAAGGGTGTTTGCGTGGCAGTTGGAGCTTGCGGAGGAGGATGCGTTTAAGGACTTGCCGATTGTGATTCATAATCGTAAGGCGACGGATGATACTTTAGCCATGATTCGTGAAGCGGGGATTGATGGGACGCGGTTTGTGTTTCACTGCTTTACAGGGGATGTGACTGATGCGAAGAAGATTTTGGATTTGGGGGCAATGATTGGTTTTACGGGGATTGTGACATTTAAGAATGCGGGAGAGATTGCGGAAGCGAGCGATCTGGTGCCGCTGGATCGGATGTTTGTAGAGACGGACTCGCCGTATTTGACGCCGGTGCCGTTTCGGAAGGTACGGACGAACGAGCCGAAGTATGTGGTGGAAGTAGCGAAGTTTTTAGCGGAGAGAAGGGGGATGAAGTGCAAAGATTTTGTGGTGCAGATGGATGCGAATGCGGAGGGGTTTTTTGTGGGGATATAAGATACTCCACACATAGAACGTATGGGCTTTGGTAGATATTAGTTTGAATGAAAAACGCGACATGGAATGTATCGCGTTTTGTGGTGGTGATGTTTTGTGCGTGTGCAAGGAGAATACTGTATTGAAAAGATCCCACAGGTAGAACGTGTGGGCTTGAATTTTTGCATTATGCTGCACGGGAGATATTGTCATCGGTGGGGATGAAGCCGCGGTGTTCGATGTAGGTTTGAAGTTTGTGCCGTTCAGCGATGGAGCCGAATTCATCGAAGGTGAGTCCCATGCGGGATGGGCCGAACTGGGGTTGATCGTCTTCGTGGATACGGATGATGGTGCCGATAGCGGAGAAAGTGAGTTGTGAGGAGCCGGGCAACATGACGCGGACTTCGACTTTGGAGCCGGGGTCGATGGGGAAGTCGAGTTCGAATCGCATGCCGGACATGGAGATATCGTAGATGTGTCCGGTTCGGTTGTAGTGTTTTGAGCCGATGGCTTTGAGTCGCAGGAGTGTATACATTGCAGGGAGTGTGATACGGGGTTGTTGTCTGTGATTATCTGCTGAACTCTGGATGGATAGCGACATGTGTCATGCTCCTAACGACTTGTCTTGCCCCGCTGGTGCCCTGGAATTATGGAAGCATCCGTGAAGGATGTAAACGTCCGGCGATGGGTGCCTTTCGGCACAAGTCCCTTCCCTGAATTGTCAAAACGACTCGTACTGGGGCTATCGTCTTTAAGGGTGGGGGAGTTTAGTGGTTATAGGGAAAAAAGCGGAGATATCGGGTTGGGATTTAATGCGGGTTGTGCTTTTGGAGTGTGGCGGGCAGAGGGGCCGATAATGAGGAAGTGATTGGTCCAGTTAACGGAGGTTTTGCGGTGCGCAAATCTGAAGCAAAGTTTGAGGCGGAGCAAAAAAAAAATATGGAGAATGGTTGTGTTGCAGCCATGCGCGTGTTGGTCATCGGTACCGCGATGAGCGCTGTTCAGGTGGGGCGGCTGGTGGCGGTGAACGGCGAGGGGGAGATGGATGTGGTGGGCGCGATTACGGTGCGCGGCGAGAGGCAAGAGGTTGAGGGAATTGAGGTGCTGGGGAGGTTGGATGACATTGAGCGGGTGGTGGTGGAGACGGGTGTGAGTGAAGTGTTGGTGAGCTTGCCGATGCGGATGGGCAGGGAGATGGGGGATGTCACGGCGCGTCTGGATCGAATAGGGGTGGTTTGGCATTACTTGCCGACGCTGAGTGATCAGTTGAATGGGCGGGTGAAGGGGCCGGGCGCGGAGCATGGAACGATCGGTGGTGGGCGGCGAGTGAGTGTGAACAGTCATGATCCGATTGATGTGGCGAAGTTGATTGATCGGCAGCCGAAGGCGTTGGATGAGGAGCCGATTCGGAAGATTGTTGAGGGGCAGTGTGTTTTGGTGACGGGGGCGGGCGGTTCGATTGGTAGTGAGATTGCGCGGATTGTTTGCCGGTATAAGCCGAGCCGGTTGGTGTTGGTGGAGCGGAGTGAGAATAGTCTGTTTGAGATTGATCGTGAATTGCGGCGGGTGTTTGGTGAGGTGGATGTGCGGACGGTGTTGCATGATATTACGAAGCGCGAGCGGACGATGGATTTGGTGGAGCGTGAAGGGCCGGGGGTTATTTTTCATGCGGCAGCGCATAAGCATGTTCCGATGATGGAGGATCATGCCTCAGAGGCGGTGGAGAATAATTATTTTGGGACAAGGTTTTTGGCGGATGCGGCGAACGCTTGCGGGGTGGGGCGGATGGTGATGATTTCGAGTGATAAGGCGGTGAATCCGACGAGTGTGATGGGGGCGACGAAGCGATTGGCTGAGCGGTATATTCAGTGGCTCAATAGTAAAAGTGAGACCGTGTTTACGATGGTGCGTTTTGGGAATGTGCTTGGGAGTGCGTGCAGTGTGCTGCCGATTTGGGGTGAGCAGCTATCTCGAGGCGGGCCGATTACGGTGACGGATGAGCGGATGACACGATACTTCATGACTATTCCCGAGGCAGCGGGTTTGGTGTTGCAGGCGGGTGCATATGCGGAAGGGGGCGAAGTGTTTTTGTTGGACATGGGTGAGCCTATCCGTGTGTTAGACATGGCGGAGCGTTTTGCGATGGCGCATGGGTATGAGCCGGGGCTTGATGTGGTGATCAAGATCACGGGTGTGCGTCCGGGCGAGAAGCTGTTTGAGGAATTGGCGTATGACAGTGAGGCGATGACGAAGACGGGGCATGAATCGATTCGGAAATGGGAAATGCAAACGCCGACAGATGAGGAGATGGCGAAGATTGTTGCGGCATTTGATCGGTTGCGTGATCCGGGCGCGGATGGTGAAAAGATGTGGCGGGGAACGGATGAAATGGCGGTACGTGGTGCGTTACGGGTTGCAGTGCCGGAGATGATTGTGGGTGAAGAGAAGAAGGTGGCGGTGTGATTGTGTGTTGATCTATGATATAGGGATGGATATTCGAGAAGCGGTAACAGACGATTTTGCGGGGGTGTGGTCGATTTTTTCAGCGGTGGTTTCGAAGGGGGATACGTATGCGTATCCGAAAGATATGACGGCGGATGAAGCGCGAGTGATATGGATGGAGAAAACGCGGTGTACGTATGTGGTTGTGGATGAGGGGGAGATCGTGGGGACGTATTATTTGAAGACGAATTATGACGGGCCGGGGGATCATGTTTGCAATTGTGGGTATATGGTTGCGGATGATGCGAGGGGGAAGGGGCTAGCGACGATGATGTGTGAGCATTCACAGAAGGTGGCGGTGGCGCTTGGTTATAAAGCAATGCAGTTTAATTTTGTAGCGACGAGTAATGCGGGTGCGGTGCGGTTATGGGAGAGATTGGGGTTTGAAGTGGTGGGTCGGTTGCCGTGGGCTTTTAAGCATCCGAACGAAGGGTATGTTGATGCGCTGGTGATGTATAAATGGCTTGGTGATAGCGATTAATTATAGGTTGGTTGCGATGCGCGGGTGAATGGGGACAATGGGTGTATGGTAAAGAAGAAAATAACCAAGCGGCGCGCGACACAAATGCGCGAGGTGAAGATCAAGAAGTTTGATACGGCTGCCTCGGGTAGCGTGATGATCGAAGTAGGGGAAACGAAAGTTTTGTGTACGGCGAGTGTGGCGAGTCGGCCGCCGAAATGGTTGCCGCAGGATGATGAGGGGAATTTTGTGAAAGGTTGGGTGACGGCGGAATACAACATGATGCCGGGGAGTACACCTGATCGAAAGAAGCGCGGGCCGGATTCGAGAGGGACGGAGATTCAACGATTGATCGCGCGGGCGCTGCGGGCAGCGGTGGATCTTGAGAAGATGCCGGGCGTGATGATCACGTGTGATTGTGATGTGGTAAAAGCGGATGGCGGAACGCGGACGGCGTCGATCACGGGCGCGTGGGTGGCGCTTGCGATGGCGGTAAAGTGGGCGATGAAAGAGGGCTTAATTGCGAAGAACCCAATCAAGGGGCCGGTGGCGGCGGTGAGTGTGGGCGTGATTGATGGCGAGGTGAAGTTGGATTTAGATTATGAATGGGATGTTCGGGCGGAGGTTGATATGAATGTCGCGATGAATCACAAAGGCGCGTTCGTGGAAGTACAGGGGACGGGGGAGGCGGGCGTGTTTAGCCGGGCGGAGCTTGATGGGATGCTTGATGCGGCGGAGAAGGGGATTCGTAAGCTCATGCGGTTACAGAAAGCGTTTGTGAAATAAGGTGAGAAAGCGGCTTGTTAAGCGATGAGGCTGCTTTTTAGAACAGCATATGGGGGAGGTACGTAGAAATGCTGCGAGCAGGGATTGAGTGAGATGGATAAGAGGTGCGGTTGTGTTTGCTGGGGAAAAGGTGCGGGACGCGGGCAAGAAAAAATGTCACAAGGTAAACTGGTCGTCATGAGGGGATGGCGGCTACAGTCCAGTCCGGCAGGTCGGGTTGGCAGTGGATCAGGCGAGCACAAGATGAAGGAGCAAAGGCACGCCGGCGGATGAACCCAATGTGATTGGTGAGCTGGTGAGCAGCAATCAAAGATGCCCTGGACAATCTATCGATACATCTTGAAGGAATTGTTGAAGCTGCTGGTCGCATCCGTGTTGGTGTTGATGTTGGTGATCAGTTTTGCTGCAGCAATCAAGCCGCTGAGTGACGGGCAGCTAACGCCGATTTTGTTTGGCAAATTTGTGTTTTTGACAGCGCCGACGATGTTGAATTTTGCGTTGCCGTTTGCGGGGGCGTTTGCGAGTACGCTGGTGTTCATTCGTTTAGTACAAGACAACGAGATCACCGCATGTAGCGCGAGTGGGATGAGCTATCGGACAATTTTGTTGCCGGTGATGGGGCTGGGGTTGGTGTTGACGATGGGTTTGTTTGGCTTGTCGAACTTTGTTATCCCAAGTTTTTTCAAACAGGCGGAGAAAACGATCCAGCAGGATTTGATCACAGGGCTTGTGAACAATCTGAATGAGAACCGTCCGTTTGTATATGGTAACTATGCGGTTTATGCCGACAGCGCCGAAGAGATGCCGCTTCCGCCGTTTAATCCAGAGTCAGACTATCAGCCGACCAAGCATATTGAGCTCAAGGGGATCGCAATCAGCGAATTTACCCGGGACGGCGTGCAGAAGAACACGTCGACAGCCAAGGAAGCGGATATTCTGATCTTTGATGATCCTGTGACGGACGATTCGTTTGTACAGATTGATCTTGAGAACGCGGTTTATAATGATCCGCTTACGCAGCGACTGATGTACACGAGTGGTGTGCTTCCGATGAAGCCGATCTTGATGCAGAATTACTTTCGAGATAAGCCGAAGTTTTTGTCATGGCCAGAGCTTCATCAGTTAGAGCAGAAGCCTGAGCGATTTGAAGATATTGCGCGGCGAAAATTGGATTTGGGTAAAGCGATGGCGGGTGCGAAGCTGCGTGGGATGATGATGGCAGCGACTGAGGGGATGGGGCCTGGGCAAGTCGTTCGGCTTGTTGATTATCAATTGGACGATGCGATGGCGTACACGATTCAAGCGCCCGCTTTTGATGAGCACAGAGGTGATCTGGTTCTCATGGGAGACGGGATGTATCCGGTGGTGGTAACCGAGGAAAATCCAGATACGGGAATTTATGTTCGATATGAAACGCAAACTGCAGTGGTGAAGATTTCTCGCAATGATGATGATCCCGCATATCCGATTGTAGAGATGACGTTGGGGGATGAAGAAGATGGCGTGCAAATTTACAGCAGTGCGGAGGACATGCAGGGCGTTACGCGGAAGCTGTACGACAATTTACCGCGGATGATTTGGCCGAGCCCACTGTTGGATCAATCGGTAAAAGACATGCCGATGACAGAGATGATGTCGATGGTACGTGATGGCGGCTATTTGTCAGTACCAAGTGTAGCAGGTGCGTATGCGGGCGTGAGTAAAGGGCTCACGAAGCTGGCTCACCGGATCAAAGGCCATCTGCACGAGCGCGCAGCCGCGGCAATTGCAACGAGCTTACTGCTGCTACTTGGAGCGCTACTCAGTATGGTGTTTAAACATCAGATGCCGCTCGTGGTTTATTTCTGGAGTTTTCTGCTGGCCATTTTGAGTATCATCATCATGAACAGTGGGCAAAATATGGCGGGGCGGACCGAGGTGCCGCTCGCAATCAGTTTGAGTTTGTTGTGGAGTGGCAATCTTGTATTACTGATTGTGGCAAGTGTCGTGTATTGCCGATTGGCGAGGAACTAATATTGAGAATGACCGTTGCGGATGACCGCATAAAATGATCATGATTTTATGAAGACATTGAGCTACTACATCATCAAGCAATTTTTGATCAACTTCGTGATCCTACTCGCGGTGTTGATGTTGCTGTTTGTGTTGGTGGATTTGATCATCGACATGGATGATTTTGTGAAGGCGGGGGCGAACTGGGCAGCACAGCGGAATGTGGCGAGCGTTGCGGCAGCGAGAGATTTACCCGCCAGTGAATTAACACGATTGCTGGATACCAATGCAGGTGATGCTGCGTTTGCAAATACGCTTGGAATTTCAGTTGAAGACGTAGGCGTAATTAAGCAGGCGGTAGAACCCGGCACGGTGATGAGTGTTGTCGGTACTGCATGGCACATTATTGATTACTATGCGCCGATTATGCTTTTGATTTACGTTTTCTTTAGCGGCTTGATTGTGACCGCTGCGATGGGCTTTACGTTCAGTGCACTGCTGCGGACGCGCGAGCTTTCAGCCATGATTTCGAGTGGGATTAGCTTGTACCGAGTGGCGATGCCAATTGTGATTGTGGGTGGGATTTTAAGTTTGATCAATTTGCCGATTCAGGAATATGCGGTGCCCGCACTTGCGTCGAAGATCACACGAGACAAGCTGGATCTGAAGCGAAACAAGAAGCGTGACGTGCGGGTGGAATTTGTGCGTGATGGCGCAGGGAATCTCATCAGTGCAGGGAACTTTATGCGAGAGAAAGACCCGGCGCAGCTTGAGAATATGACGATACTCGTACGTGATGAAGAAGGATTGGCACGGACACAGATTCGCGCAACCACGGGTGTATGGGATGAAAATGAAGGTGGGTGGCGGCTCATTCAGGGGCAAGCGTTTTCGCCGCCAATGATGGGTGTTGAGGGCGTTGATTTGTTACAGGGGCCAGTATCGTTTTTTAAGACGGAATTGACACCGCGTGTGTTGCATTTGCGACAGACGAGCTTGTTTAAGATGTTGCTGTCGATCGATCAGTTGGAAGCGATGCAAGCGAACCCCGCGATCAGCTTGAAGGACAAAGGGGGGATTACACAGATCATTTGGAGCCGATTTAGTTTGGTGGTGCTCAATGTGCTAGTGTTGGTGATGGGACTGCCGTATTTTTTGTTGCGTGTGCCAAAGAATATGTTGATGCAGGGGTTGAAGGCTGCCGGATTGTGTGTGGGCGCTTGGGCGGGTGGGATCATGGTCTTGCAGGCGGGTGCGAGTTTCTTGCCGCCAATCAGTGCGGCGTGGTTTCCGGTGATTGTGTACTTGCCGGTGAGCGCGTGGTTGCTCCATACGATCAAAACATAATTCATATTTCATGGAGCTGGAAAACGAACGCAGCGTGGGCTGTGTTTTTTTATGCCCGGCTTTGTGAAGATAGGATCATTCCACGGGGGCAGAGATGGCTTTGGGTGATGGGGCGGGATGATTGATGATGTCGATGCCAAGGGTGAGATTAGCTCGTTCATGTGTGGTAGGGGTGTAGTATTTGGTGGCTGTTAGTGTGAGCTGTGGCTTGAGTGGTAATTGCAGTGCGAAATCTTGATGAGCGATTTCATCGAGTGGGGCAGGCAAATTTTGTGATCGATCAATGTCCCAGACCAAGAGTGTGGGAAGTGCTGGGTTGATGGGGTTATGTGGGAGATTAGGTGAGATGACTTGAGCGTGGGGCAAGGCGAGCTTGAGGTTACCTGCAATGCGACGATCGGCTGCAATGATTTGCGGAAGATCAAGTTTCTGGGTGATAAGCTTCGTCGCGATCTTTGGGAATGGATCGTTACGCCTGGAAGGTTTGCCGATGATCGGGGAGAGAATCGGTTGAAGGGGCAGAAGAATTAGCACCACCACAGCGGCAATGCCTGAGATGGTCATGAAAAGATTTTGCCGGTGATTAGAAAGTTTGGGCGTGATGAGTAATGCGAGGTAAAGGGGGATGATGTAGTAGAGGGGTTGGAGCCAACGGTCTTTGAGTGATGTGCCGCCAGTGATGGCGAAGAGAATCGCCGCGATGAGAATGATGTAGATAATTGAGATGGCAAGGAAGCGTTTAAGAGTGCGGGTGACGATTTGTGATTCAGTGAGTTGGCTGTCTTCTTCCTCCTCCTCTTCTTCTTCGTATTCATATTCTTCGTCGTAGGCGGCTTCATTTTCTTCGAGGTCATCAGCAGGATTAGAGCCAATGACACAGATGACTGCGACGATCAGCAGTGGTGCGAGAAAAGCAAGAGAGTTGGTCAGCAGCGAAAGAAGACCTTTGCCAAGCGCGGGAAGGCCGATGGTTTGAATGTTGAAGTCGGAAACACCTTTGGCGACTTCTTTTTGGTGTTGCATGATGGCATAGATTTGAAAGCCAAGGATAATAAGGAACGGGATGAGTGTGAGAAAGAATTTTTTGTTGAACAGTTGGCGGCGAAAAGACGGGATGCTGAGTGCGGCAAAAAGGAAGGCAAGTAGCGGGAACACATAGTTGTATTTGGATAGTAGGCCAGCAGAGAAAGCAAGCCCAAGTAATAGATAATCGATCGGCCACTGTTTTTGGTAGATGCGAATTAGGAGATAGACCGTAAGAGCGGTGATGGTGGTCACGAGGACTGAATGGGTGAGGTCTCGCTGTGATTCCCAAAGGTATTGTGGGATGAGGAAGAGGGAGAGGGCCGCGATGGTTGCGGTTAATGTGGAGTCGGAAATGCGCTTGACCGTACTGTAGGCAAGAAGGAACGTACTAGCGAGCAATGCAAGCTTGAGTGCGATGAGTGAAAAGACTGAGGGGGACAGTAGGTCGAAGATCAGTTTTTGTAGCCAAGTGTAGAGCGGGGGTTGTGATGCGTAGGTCCACCGGAAGGGAAGCTGAGTCATGATGACTTGTTCAGCTTCATCCATCTCAAGTGTTGGTGACGAAGCTAATCTAAACAGGCAAGCGAGGATGAAATAGAACACGAGCAAGAAAGGGATGCGCTCAAGAAATTGTTCGCGTGGTGATTCATCCATGAGATAAGGATATCAGCCTACCCAGAAGACAGAAAGTATGCATTATTTTTTGGTTTATGTGGTCAGAGTGTTGACCACCAGGATGCGAGAGATCGTTTGAGATAATCGCCGATATAGGCTGCAGGTGTGAGTTCTTCAACGGTGGGTGCGGCGCCTTTGATGTTGGAAAGAACCCAAGCACCAACAGAATTGACACGGGGGTGGCCACGTTCTTCCTGTGCATGAATGAACATCAGCAAGTGTGAAAGTAATTCCGGGCCATGGCTGTCGAGCTTGCCGAGCATCTTCGCGATGATGCTGTAAAAGGATTGAAAATCGCGGTCTCGCATGCGGTTTTCAAGTTCGATGACGGCAGTACCAACAGATGCGACAAGAACCATGCGGTCCCAGACGTCGATTTGGCGTTTATGTTCGAGGTCTGCAACGAGTTGTGAATACTGAGCGATGTCTTCGAACGAAGTGACGACAATCGATTCACAAGAGCGGACCAGAATTTCAGCTTTCTTTTTATATTTAGACGTACCGATCATGAAACTGTGCACTACCCCGTGTGGTCAGAAAATAAGTTCGAGCTAGATATAAGTCGCCCCTGCGGAGACATGGTCTGTCTACATTATCGGCAAATTCCACAGTGGATACAGAGAAAATATGACACAACCGAGAGATGATCATCAGATGAAACCATCTGCTCACCAGTTTAGCGGCCATTATATCAGCAACAGGAGCCTGTTGCGGTGGAAATTGCTATCGAGGAGGTGAATGGTAAGCGGGTATCTGTGCCAGAATCTGATGGCGAGATTGAAGCGATTGCCCACGGGGTTTAGACTGTGGCGATGAATCGAATTGAAAGCATTTTTGAGAATTTACGGGCAAGTCGCAGTGGTGATGGAAGCGGTGGGCGGGCGCTGATGCCGTATGTAACAGTGGGTGATCCTGATCTGGAAACGACAACGCGTTTGCTGCCGGTGATGGAGCGGGCGGGGGCGCGGATTTGTGAGCTTGGGATTCCGTTTAGCGATCCGATTGCAGATGGGCCGGTAATCGAGAGTTCAATGCACTATGCGCTATCGCATGGTGTGAAGTTGAAGCAGATTTTTGAAATGATCAAACGGGTCCGTGCGGAGGTCGAGTTGGGGCTGGTGGGGATGCTTTCGTATTCAATCGTGCATCGTTATGGGGAAGATGCGTTTATTGCGGATGCGAAGGATGCAGGGCTAGACGGGTTTATTGTGCCGGACTTGATGGTGGAGGAGAGTGCAGATTTTGCAGCAAAGGTAAAGGATGCGGGATTGATCATGAGTATGTTGATCAGCCCGACGACGGAAATTGAACGAGCAAAAGAAATCGCGCAGCAGAGCAGTGGTTTTGTGTATGTGTTAGCTCGTGCGGGAATTACCGGCGAGCAGAAGGAGATGCCTGCGGAATTGGGTGCACGGATCGCTGCACTGCGTGAGGCAACGGATTTGCCGATTGCAGTCGGGTTTGGGATCTCGAATGCGGATCATGTGCGGACAGTGGTGAGTGAGGCGGATGCTGCGATTGTGGGGTCGGCTCTTGTTCGGCGGATCGGCGAGCATCGCAATGAGGGTAGCGATGCAGTGGTAGCGGCTGTTGAAGAGTTTACTTCTGAGCTAGCCAGTGGGTTGTCGACCTGATACAGCTATAGATGTGGCGAGCAGGGTGAATCTATCATAAAAACGGTAAGAAATGCGAGCGGTCTGAGCCGCAAGTGCTATTATATGTCCAGAGCAGCGTGTTGTTTGGACGGGTTGCTACAAACCTAGTTACTTGAATGAGTTGAAGCATTTGATGTAAGGGGTAAGCCAGGAGAATCATCGTCTGATAACCAGCGCTAGCGTGGTGGCGCGGATCGGGGAATGCCGATGCGAGTATTGCAGGGACTGCGAATCATCAAGATTAGCTTTGGGGGTGTATGGGCGGTGGGGCTGTTGATCTTTGGGTTCTGGCTCTGGCGGCAGGATCTTGGCTTATTATTTGGTGAGGTAGATAGTCGGGTGGGGAAAGTGCTTTCTTTGTGGGTGATTGCTGGGGGTGAGTTTGTGCTGATGTGGCTTGTGGCCGATGATATCTGTCCCAAGGCCTCAGTCGGCGTGACAGGATTTATGAAGCTGCTTGCGATGAGCCTGTTTTGGCTGTCAGGAGCGGCAGGGATTTGGATGATGGCCAGTTAGGAACATGACGTTTCAAATGGGGAGAGGATGATGAAAGGATCAGGATCTGTGAAGCATCGGACGAAATGGATCAATATCGTCAGCCTGTCAGTGATGGCAGTGTTGCTGTGTGTGGGTACGACACAAGGACAGGATGAAGACGCAGCCAGCGCGGCGGATACGACGAGTGTGAATGACTGGGAACGTCCTGAACGATTGATGGCGACGCAGCTGGTGCAGTACGCCAAGGTGACGTTGGCCGGTTATGGTGAGCCGCGAGAGGATCAAATCCTGCGGACCCGTATCTTGCTGGACCAGGCACTTTCACTATACGACGGCGACGCTAGTGTCTGGCAGATGCGTGGTGAGCTTGCTGCACTCGAAGGCGATCAGAAGAAAGAGCTTGAGTGCTTGCGACGTTATGTGGCACTTGAGCCAAACGATGATGTGGCACAATACAAGCTGATTCTTGCGCTGATTGATCAGTCGCAGACGCTTGATGGACGTTTGGAAAAGATTGAGCGCATTTTGAAAAGCGAGCGAGGACAGGGTTTTAGTGAACCACTCCGTAGCCGATTGGCTGTGTATGCTTCAACTGCAGCGAATGAGATTGGTGATCAGCGTAAAAGTTTGATGTGGCTTAAAGAAGCTGCGAATCTTGATCCATCGAACCCGGAAGCAGCAAGACTGATTGTGCAGCAAGCTAACAAGATGGGCGGGCAACTGTTACACGTTGGTTCTGCGGCTGTTTCATTGGTTCGAGCCTTACCATTTGAAGCTGAAGCACGATGGCATTTGGCAGAGATCTTAATCGGCCAAGGTGTGTTTACCCGTGCAAGCCATCAGTTTGAGATGGCCGCTTTGGTAGATGTCAATCCGCCGGACGAAAAGCGTGTGCAGATGTGGGCTACAGCTCTTGCCTGTAGTGGTGAATACGACAAAGCGCTTGCGGTTTTGAGTGATTACCAGCGTTGGCTGACAGTACAAAAACAATATGAAAAAGCGAGAGAGCTTGCAGAGCAGGGCGAGCAGCTTGGTGCGCTGCCGCGTGTAGATGAGGTGCCATTACCGATTGAATTGATCACAACGCAGCTTGCGGTCATGCAAGCCTTGCCGGATACAGAAGTCGAGGAGCGACGCAAACGGGCTTTCGCCAGTGTGCAAGCGCAACTCAACACTCAGATGGAAGAAGGCGACAAGCTTGCCAAACTCGAACTGCTTTGGATCAGTGCTTTGTTCGGTTTCAACCTGGATGATGTTAAAGTTCAACTTGCAGATTACGATATTAATGAAGATGCGGTACGGTTGACACGCGGCTTCATCGCGTATCACGAAAATGATTATGACACCGCTCGTGCGATGTTTGTACCGCTCGAAGGTAAAGACCCTTGGGCGACCTATGGTGCGGCATTGGTAGAAGCCAGCCGTATGAAGCGTGTGCAACTCTTACAGCAAGTGGTATATCGCGGATCATTGGTTACCATCACGTTAGCAGTGGAAAAACTGCATGAGCTTGGTGCGGATGTGAAACCGACCAGTGCCGGCGATTCGATACGCCGTTTGATGGATCGCTATCCGTCACGTTTATGGAAGGTTGACCCATCGGTGGATCCGTGGTTGCGGATGAAGATGAGTTTTGAAAAGCCGCGTTTCTCATTTCTTGAACCGCTTGTTTTGAATATTCAGCTTGAAAGCCAAGCTCCGTTGGAGTTTGCACTCAACACACCGGGTGCACTGCCGACACATACCGTGCTAGTGACAAGTGCGACGATTCTTGGTGCAGATATTGGTCCATTCGCGCCAGACGTGGCAGATTTATATCGTCGTCTGAATCTGAAACCGGGTGAGTCGGTTGATACGAACGTGCGGCTGGATTATTCGATTTTTGGGTTACTCGCAGTGAGTAATCCGATGAACACGATCATCTTCAATGTGACAGGATTGCTTGACGCGATCAGCACGCCACAGGGGACGCTTGATACCGGCCTGCTTGGTTTTAAAGAAACGTTGTACGCTGAGCAGATCTTAGGTGTGTCGTTGTCGCAGGAAACGCTCGACATGCTCTATGCCGATATGGCGGGCAATAACATGTTTAAACGTTGGCGGGCTCTAGCGTATCTGCTTTCGGTTGCGAAGAGTATGCCGCGTGATGTGGAATTTGATCGCAATGCAGCCTTGGACAAGATTGCTGATCTTGTGAACGAGAATTACCGAGATTGGGATGCGCTTACGCAAGCTTGGGTCGTGCGATACATTCCGGGTGTTGAGGCGAAGAAAGCTCACGAGATGTATCAGCGATCGATCGATCAGGCCCAACGAAGCGATGATGTTCTGACCAAGTTGATGTATCTGACGGTACAGATTGATGATGCCAGCAACCCAGTGCTCAAGTCAGCCTTGCGAGATGAAAACCCGACAGTCAGCACTTATGCGAAGGCGGTTGAAACGGCACTTGAAGAGATGGCCAAGATGAAAGCAGAGGCAGAAGCCGCCGCCGCTGAACAGAAAGCCCAGCCCGGTGTCGGTACTTTCAATATTGCTAAGTGATGTTGAATCTCCATAAATGATGTAACCACGAGCCCGGCCTATATGCCGGGTTTTTTCATGGAGAGGTATCGCATATGTCTCGTGTGGCAAACTGTTCTGGGAACGAGATCAAAAATGAGGGTATTTGGGGTCCTGCGCGGTTGCAAAGACCAAACGATCTCCATATATTATGAGATCGTTTCTCAATATCTCCATATGATGGGTGGCGGGAGATTTGCAGGTGGGGGTCTTGGAGCGTGATCTGATGAGCCGAATGCCAGTTGAATTTGCGAAGGATGAGTTGCCTTTTGAGGGTGAGCATCCGGTCCCGATTGCCCACCTCCATGCCCGGCAGGTGGCCCAAGTTAAGCTGATTGAAGCTGATGATGATGACACGGCGCGTTTGAAGGCGCTGGGGATATGTCAGGGCCGGCGGGTGCAATTGGTTCAGTCCGGTGACCCGTTAATTGTAAAAGTTCTCGGCGCACGGATTGGTGTAAGTGCCCGTCTTGCCGCTAATGTGATTGTTGAGCCTTGTTGTCGTAAGTGCTAGTGGGTGTTGTGTCCTGATCAAACCTTGGTGCCCTGATTAAGGAAGCGCGTGTGAGTTCTGTATCTTTACCAGTCATCGACGAGCAGCCTGGAGGCGACGGTAACAATCGGCGGCCGCAACTCCCAACCATTGCACTGGTGGGCAACCCAAACGCAGGCAAAACGACGCTGTTTAATCAGCTTTCAGGTCTGCGTGCGAAGACTGCCAATTTTGCAGGCACCACCGTCGATCATCGTATCGTTAAACTTCGTCTCGATGGCGGCAGTGTCGATCTTATTGACTTGCCAGGTTTGTATAGCCTTGATGCGACCAGCCCGGACGAGCGTGTGGCGCGAGATGTCATTCTTGGTGACATGAACGGCACGGCGAAGCCTGATGCTGTGCTGTTGGTGCTTGATGCGACACAACTTGAACGCAATCTTTATCTTGCTGGCCGCGTGCTTGAGCTTGAGCGTCCGACTGTGGTCGCGCTGAATATGTGGGACTTGGCGAAGAAGCTCGGTAAGGGTATTGATCTTGCGGAGCTTGAAAAAGAGCTCGGTGTGGTTGTAGTACCAGTTAGCGCCAGAACCGGTGAAGGGATTGATAAACTTAAAGATGCGATGGACCATGCGTTGGATCATGTACAGCCGGTGAAAGAACCCGAGCGTTTGACCAAGTGCAGCAGTTGTGTTGAATGTCCGTATGCTGGCCGGTTTGATTGGGCGGAAGAGGTTTCAGATAAAGTCGGTGCGAACAGTGGTGCTCATACCCACGGCCCGATGACTGAAGCGATCGACCGTATCCTTACGCACCCAGTCGTGGGTGTGGTGAGCTTCTTTGCAGTCATGTCTGCGATCTTCATGATGATCTTCTGGCTAGCGGCCTTTCCGATGGACTGGATCGAAATCGGATTCGGGATGGCTGGTGATCTCGTCGGTCAATACATCGAAAATGAAGACTTGCATAGTCTCATCGTCAACGGTGTCATTGGTGGTGTGGGTGGTGTGCTGGTGTTCTTGCCGCAGATTGTGATCTTGTTCTTCTTCCTCACATTGCTTGAAGATACGGGCTACATGGCGCGTGCAGCGTTTGTGATGGACCGTTTGATGCGGCGTGTTGGTTTGCCTGGCCGCGCATTTGTACCGATGCTCAGTGCACATGCTTGTGCGATTCCCGCGATCATGGCCAGCCGCGTGATTGAAGACAAACGTGATCGTCTGGTGACGATGTTGGTCTTGCCGCTGATGACATGTTCGGCGCGTATTCCGGTGTATGTGATGCTGATTGCTTTGCTCTTTGGTGGCAGTGCAATCCTCTCTGGTTTAGCCTTTACCGGCGCGTATTCGCTCGGTATTGTCATGGCACTCGTCATGGCGTTTCTGTTTAAGCGAACGATCCTCCCTGGTGAAACCCGACCACTCGTAATTGAATTGCCGTCATACAAGATGCCTAGCCTAAAGACCGCGTGTCTGATGACGTATGACCGGGCAAAGATGTTCGTGAAAAAGGCCGGTACGATCATTCTTCTGATCTCAATCGTGTTGTGGGCAGCGTCGACGTATCCAAAGATGCCTGACGACGGCATGAGCACCGCGGGGCAAGCAAAGATCGCTCAACTTGAGCAACAGATGGTTGAGCAACCTGATAACGCCGATGCGATTCAAATCCAGATTGATAACCTGACTAGTCGTGAAGAATTGGCATATTCATTTGCGGGGCAGGTTGGCAAAGCGGTTGAGCCGATCTTCCGGCCACTTGGCTTTGACTGGCAGATCAATGTCGGTGTGGTAAGTTCGTTTGCCGCCCGTGAGGTGATCGTGTCGACCTTAGCGATCGTATATGGCGTGGGTGAAGAAGTTGCAGAAGATTCTGGCAAGTTCACCGAGGTGCTTCGCAATCAAATGACGCCAGAGGGCACGCCCGTGTTTACAACAGCGACGTGCTTTAGCTTACTGGTGTTCTACGTGCTGGCTATGCAGTGTTTGCCGACCCAGGCAGTGACGAAACGCGAGTCAGGCGGCTGGAAGTGGGCTGTTTTCCAGTTGGGATATATGTCGGTCTTGGCTTATACGATGGCACTGCTGGTGTATCAGATCGTTTCGTTATCTGGCTGGTAATGCCAGGGCAATGGGTGGGGCTATAACTGAATTCAACATGAAGCTGCATGTAAGTGCAGTTTTTTTGTGGCAGATTGTGAAGAACAAACATCACTGTATGGTGTTGCCCTTGCCTCACCAGCCGTCAAAAATGTTGTATGATTGAATCGATGCGCTTTGTGTTGTTGTTTGCTGGTGTGGTATTGAGCTAAATGGGATATCGATGAAACATACATTGTTGCTGTTTGATATTGATGGAACAATCCTCGACGCTAAGGGCGCCGGAGGTAAAGCATGGAGTCGGACCGCTAAAGCGCAGTTTGGCAATGATTATTGTATGCGCAAGGTGAAATTTGCCGGCAATATCGATGCCGTGATTTACCGAGAAGCGGCAGAGCATAATGGCATTGATGATCATGAAGAAAAACATCGCCACTTTAAGCACGCCTATTTGGAAGTGTTGGCTGAGGAATTGATGCAGCATGATGTGCAGATGTGCCCGGGTATTGATGTTTTGATTCGGCGTTTGCATGAACATGCCTCTGGGGGTGACGCGATCATGTTGGGACTGCTAACTGGCAACTATGGCGGTGGTGCAGCGCTTAAACTCAAGCGTGTGGGGATTGATCCGGATTGGTTTCGTGTGCAAGCGTTTGGCGATGAGGGACAAGTGCGTGCAGATTTGACCGCGCGGGCTATGAAGATGTATACGGCATTGACGGACGAGGATGCTCAGCCGGGACGAGTGATTGTGATCGGGGATACGCCGAAGGATATCGAGTGTGCCAAGGCGCATGGGTGTGTATCGTTTGCGGTGGCGACCGGCCCGTTTGATCGGGATGTTCTTTTGGAAGCGGGGGCAGATGTTGTCGTGGATGATTTGCAAGATCCCACACCGCTGCTCGATCTGATCGATAGTGTGAGTTAAAGGATCTGTTTGGGTAGCAATTAGACTTGCTTATTGGAGTGATGCGATGGGGATTTGCGTGATACCGATCATTTCTTTTCCGATGCTGTAAGTGATCCAAAGATTATCACCAACAATGACGGCATGTGGATACTGTGGCCCACTGAGTGTTTTACTTTTGCCAAGCCCAGGATATGTGTGTATTGCAGCTTGGTAGACTAGCCACGTGCGATCGAAAGTGTAGCCATCGTTTGAAACAGTGATGTAAAAATGTTGCCGCTCGCGATCATTGCCAAGAATCCACACACGCCCATCGGGCAGTTCGCCTGCGATTGGAGAAGCATCGCCAAAGAGATTGGTGCGAATGGCTGGAGGGTAGGGGGTTTGTTTGTCAGATACGCTGGCAGCGTAGTACTGGCCATGCTTGATGAGATTATCTCGAATAACAACCCATGAACCATCTGGGCGCTGGAACTCGGTTTGATGTGCGAGGCCACTGGAGCCATCTTTGGTCAGGTGGCTCGTGCCGGAGCGATAGTTTGGAATGCGGCGTTTTGTACGGATCGCGTGGCGTAGCTGTGTTGGGTTTAGGTTGGAATCTGAGATAGATTTGGGGTTTTGGTATGAACCAGCCAGCGGCGGAACTGTTTTAAATCGGCCAGTACTAACTTCAATCTTACTTGCCAACGGCTTGGTGGTGTAGATCGGTGAGTTGGGCGCGATGGTGCTCCCTTCAATTGTCCATGACTGATAGTAATGCAGGCCCAAATCGCGCTGAATATCGAATCGCATGCCAGTTTTGCGGTTGCGTCCATCGCTGTATTTTGCTGTGGGAACAGGAATAGAGCATCGGCCATGATAAGCGATGTCGTTAGTCCATCCGTCATAGGCAAGGATTTTGCCGCCATAAAAAAGTTTGTTGCTTGAGACAAACAAACCGCCGCGAGCATAAGCGCCATCAATCATAGTAGCATTATGTTTCTCATGGCGACGAGCCATAGGGATTGGCGATTCAGCAAGCGTGATGAGTGTTTCATTACCGCCCCAGTTGACGGACGTACGGTCTTCGTTGAGCGTGCCGACTTTCGCGATCATGCGTTGTCCCGGCCCGTTCTCATCTTGCAGGTGATTGGTCCATGTGACGATGATTTTGTCACGAAAGACAATGATTTCAGGATGATGATTGTACATGCCTGCTTGCAGGGGAAGTGGTGCGCTCGGTGTGGGTGTTGCTTGGATCGGATGATAGATGATCTGATGTTCGGTGCCGGGAAGTAATGGCAAGCCGAGACCAGCTTTGTTGGTATCGAAGGTTTCTGGGGGTAGCCATCTGACTGACGGTTGTGCCGTTGCAGTGATGCAGAGTGTGATCAGGCTGATAAAGCTAGCAATTAATGGATTCATGACGGTTCGTACTTTGTAATGATTGTGTTGGATATTTGTTGCGTACAAAGCAACGGATATTTTTATGAAATTTGTTAACAATAATTCAGGAGTAAAGATGGGGTCGTGTGTTTGTTTGTGCTTGATTGCTAGTAGATTAAGCAATATTAAATTTATGTTCGGGTGCGATGTTTATGAATGTGTTGGATGATCTTCAAAATATTGTTGCCGCCATTTTCCAGGTGACAAACCACATTTTTTTCTGAACAACCTGACGAAAAGATTGGTGTCACTATAGCCACATTGTTGTGAGATCTCTTTGACCGATAGATAGGGTTCGCGAAGATATTTGCAGGCAAGTTCCATACGAAGTTGTATCTGATAAGCGATAGGGCTGAGTCTGAGTTCCTGTCTGAACATGCTTGTGAGATGACTGGCGCTTAAGCCAGCCTGTTCTGCGATTTGATCGACATAGATTTTTTCGAGCATATTGTCTTCAATCCACTGCATTGCGAGGATGAGTTTGGGATGTTTGCCTGATGAATGTTCAGTGGTGTGTTCAAGCTGGTTAAGTCGACCGAGGATAGCAGTGAGTAAGCCACTCGCAACGGCTGGGGCTAGTGCATTCGGCTGCTGATAGAGTTGTGCGAGGGTTTGAATCCATGTCGAGATCAGTTCGTCGCTATGGAGATTGATCAGGCGTGGGGTGATATCGAAGTTGGCGTCCAAACAATCAAATCCCATATAAGCAGTGGCGACCGTGTGTGTTGAGCTTTGGAAATGCGGTGTGCGCGCCGGGATCAGAATTGCCTGCCCGACGGAGCAATAGTACTTGCGGTCTTCCATCAAAATTTCGCAATCCCCTTCAAGGATCGTAAGCAACTCGTGAAATGAATGTGCGTGTGATTGGACGTCGCGACTACTGCGGTATCGACCCGCAAAGATGAATCGAAGTGATTCTGGGTCGAGCATGTCTACATTGGAGTCGAATTGTGCTATAGATCGTTTAATTTTCATCTGTTTTTGATACATAATCATAGTAAAGTGATATCAACGTAATCGTCACGGAGGATCAAGTCAAGATTTTTCGGGATAGAAAAGATCATGTCGTCAGAAGTAGGATTTTGCTTCCAACACCAAGACACAGGAAGGTTAAAGATGAGAAATAGCATGACAGTTGGTTTGACAACAATGGCTTTTGTGGGGGCACTGGGTGCGAGCATATCATTTGCAGCACCGGTTGCTTATTGGAATTTTGATGCTGTTACTGGCTCAGATACGATCGAGGATCAGGTTGGCAGTGTAGACGGTACGATGATTGGCGACACGAACTTGATCGCTAGTGGTGCGGGTATTGGTGGTAGCGGTTTTGGCAACGCCATTAAGATGGATGCAGCCGGTGACCGAACCGCGTTGGGTAGTCCAGATGTGCTCGATTTTGGTACGAGCAATTTCACTATTTCCGCATGGTTCAATACGGAAAACGTGCAGACACTGAATGATTCGCAGTTTCGTAATATTCTTTCAGCTGGGCAGCATAATCAAGGGGGTGTTAATCTGTATATTGGCCCCAGCCACAAGTCCTATCGTGGCAAGCTAGGTTTTGATGTTAAGGGCGCAGATAACAAAAATCTTTTCTCCGATGCACGACTGGATGATGGTAACTGGCATTGGTTTGCAGCCGTGGTTGATGGCGGTGTGATGTCGCTTTATGTGGATGGTGTGAAGCAGGCTGCGACTGCAACTTACGGTGCAGGAACAACAGGTACGGCACCGAGCGGCTACAGCACTTTTATTGGGCGAGAATTTAATGGAGGTATTGACGAGTTTGTCATTGATGATACTGCGCTGAGTGCGACGCTTTCCGGGAGCAATCTGACAGGCGGCGATCTATACGATCTTTGGCAAAACGGTGTGAGTATTCCAGAACCTGCAAGCATGGCACTGTTTGGTCTGGCTTCGTGCATGCTTGGTCTGCGTCGTCGAAGTAATAGCTAAGACTCATTCGCGTGTGGTTCCTGAAAAGGTATCACACGTATTTCTGATACTGGGTTTTATAAGAAAGGTGCAAGATGGTGAGATTTAAGCACGGATTTACACTCATTGAACTTTTAGTCGTCATTTCGATTATTGCCTTGCTTGTCGGGATCTTGCTGCCTGCGTTATCGAGTGCGAGAGAAAGTGCGCGGCGGATCATGTGTTTGTCTAACCAGGGAGAATTTGCATTAGCGGTGATCGCTTATGCAGTGGATAGTGGTAGCCAAGCCCCTCGCCGGACAAGCGGTACGAATCATATTCCAACGCATCTGTACAACGACACGTTTGTGAATCCGATGAAGTACTATCTTCAGGATATTCTTGCGATCAGAGAATGTCCGAGTCTAACAGAGCACGATGATGATGGTTTATTTGGTAATGCTGCATTTCCCGCAACATCTGGGTGGCGTACGTGGCAAGCCTACTTGGTTGGTTTTGATGAAAAAGATCCTGTGACAGGTAATTATTTACATGGTACGTGGTATGACGACGAACCAAGTTGTGCCTCTTGGGAAATTTTAGATTCAGACAGTCAATCGGTAGTGTTTGCAGACGTGAATCATTTCCGTCTTAATCGATATGGGACATCTAATCATGGTGGGGGATTGGTTGAGAATATCTCTGCGGCAGATTTCGTTGATCGATTTACGGGTAGTAATCGTACATTTGCCGATGGTCACGGGGAATGGGCAAACACTGATTTGATGGGCAAGAACGGAGATACCGTGACTCTATTGCCAAATGAAGCGCGATTTAGTCATGCAGGAAATGATGCTGCGGGTGTTCGTGCGTACTGGTGGTAAACTGTTGGGGAAAAATTTACATAAGCGAGTTGTTTGATGTTGATGAAATCGAATCATTGGATGGTTCTGTGTGTTGTGCTTGTTTGTTCGTTGGCAGTTTATCGCAGCGCATTTGCTGGGGATGGGCCGGTAGCCTACTGGTCATTTAATGAGGATCAAGGAGCGACCTTATTTGATCGAGTTGGCGATCAAGATGGTTTGTTTCAAAATCAAGGCATACTTTATGCTTTGGGGAGTGATACTAACGGGCTGTATACGATCAGGAGTGGTAAAAACAGCTTTGGTGATGCCATCCATTTTGATGGCGACGACACAGTGATGTTGGGTAAGCCAACCATACTGCATCTGGAGAAGAGGCCGTTTTCTGTTGTGGGTTGGTTTAAACTTGATCCTGTCACGGGTAATGAGCATCGTGCACTTTTTAGTTATGCCAAACACAGAGCAGGGGGTATTGGTGTGATCGTGGTTCGTGGCGGTCACAGCAAGCGTGGTCGATTGTCGTTTGAAGTCAAGGGTTCGGGTGATGGTAATCGGCAAGTTCTATCTAATCGGCGTATAGACGACGGAAAATGGCACAGCTATGTCGGCACGAGTGATGGTCAAACCATGTCACTTTATATTGATGGTGTGAAGCAAGCCAAACAGGACACTTATACTGTCAGTACCACAGCGACGCCACCGGCGCATGCCCATGCGGTAATCGGCCAGAAATTCATTGGTGATCTTGATGAGTTGGCGGTGTTTGATCGTGTTTTAAGCGAAGCTGAGATCAAGCAAGTGCATCAGCAGGGGATGGCAGCATTTGGCTACCAGACCGATGAAAAACCAAGTGATGCAGATTTGCAGAGTGCGGGGCCGGCGAAGATTACAGCTAAGGAAACGGTTCTGTTTGATGGTGACCAAGGTTGGCTACATAACGGTATCACCTATCGCCTTGCTTGCGCAGCGATCATGACCGAAGCGCCCAATGGTGACCTGCTTGTGGCATGGTTGTCTGGCAGCGGTAAAGAGCCTGCGACAGATAATTGTGCGTTATTGGCGAGATCATCCGATGGGGGCAAGACGTGGTCTGAGCCTGAGATCATTGTGCCAGCTGGCGAACAAGCCGGGATTGTCACGAACCTATATACAACTGACGATGGAAAGGTTGTATTGCTTGGCGCCCATTGGCCGAGCGATAAGAAATATACGGAATGGCATTATTTCAGCCGTGTGTCTGAAGATTCAGGCAAGACGTGGGGCAAGCCATACCCGTTTAAGATTAACAAGGGATACGCCGCACTTGGACACGGGCAACGGCCACTGACATTAGATAATGGAGAAACTTTTTTTGTGGGTCAGTTTTACCGGAAGCGTAACAAGCGTTTGATCGCACCAGCGGGAGCACTCGCATTTGCGAAGAATGAAACCGATGCTCTGCGCATGCCGAAAGGCAAGGGACGCGACAGTGGAAAGTTTGGCGAGTATCACCACGGGTTTGTTGGGGTGAAGGTCGATAGTCCAGTCGTGCGTTCAACCGAAATGTTGGGTAAGGCAGACAATCGGCCACTTGGTTTACTTGAACCCACAGGCATCGTGCTTAAGCACGGAACGATCAGTGTACTTATGCGTGCGGAATGGGGCGGCTATCTTTGGCGGGCGGATAGTACAGATAACGGCCGTACGTGGTCACGTGCCTATCCGACAAAAATACCGAACCCTTCCGCATTGATCGATTTGACGCGTTTGCCCGATGGACGGATTGCACTTTTGCATAACCCAAGTGGTGGCCAAGTCGGTGAGCGAGCAAAACGATCGCCGATGTCACTATGGATCAGTGACGATGAAATGCAGAGTTGGTCTGTAAAAGCAGATTTATTGCACGGCGGGAAGCGAGCTTATCCAAACGGCACGATCTTAAAGGATGGCCGTCTTGTGTTTGTATACGACAACAATCGGCGGCAAGTTTGTTTCGTCGAAGTTACCTTGCCGTAGTGGTTATTATTTGCATTGGTTAGTTCAGTTAATTTTTGGACCCATACATGTGATTCATATGGAGCGCGGTTATTGTGTCATATTTACCAGCAACAAGCAGCCCGGTTAAGCTGATTCTCGATACAGATATGGGGAACGATATCGATGATGCATTGGCACTCACGATGATTCACAGCTTACAAAGCCGACAAGAGTGTGAACTGCTTGGTGTGACGGTGTGCAAGGATAACGTGTTTGCGCCACAGTATGTAGATTTGGTAAATACGTTCTATGGGCGTGGTGATATACCGATTGGCATGGTTCAGGATGGTGTGACGGAAGATAATGGGCTATACACAAGAACTATTGTTGAAGCGACCGATGCTTGTGGCAAAAGACGTTACCAATGTACGCAGCCCAAGAAGAAACCATATGGTGCAGCAACTGATGTTCTGCGTATGTTGCTTTCGCAGGAAGACGATCAATCCGTGGTGATTGTAATGATCGGTTTTTCAACCAACATGCAAGCTTTGTTGGCCACCGAATCAGATGTGTTTAGTCCACTTAATGGGTCGGCGCTCGTACGAGAGAAAGTACGAGAATTTATCGTGATGGCTGGCGAGTTTTCAGACCATGCACTATCACTGCAGCCTGTTGAAGCGCGTGAATACAACATTGTAAAAGATATCCCCGCAGCTCAAACATTCATTAACCGGTGCCCTTCGCCCATCACGTTTTGTGGGTTTGAAATTGGTACGCAGATTTTATTTCCCGCCGACGCGATAGAATCAGGTTACGCTTGGGTGGATCATCATCCTGTTCGTGAGGCATATCATGCTTTCCGGGAGATGCCTTATGACCGTCCGACTTGGGATTTGAACGCGGTGTTGTATGCGGTGCGCCGTGATCATCAATACTTCGAGCTATCAGGGCCGGGGAAGGTAGAAGTTGATGACCTTGGCAATGTATCTTTTGAGCCGAATACGAATGGTAAGCATGCCTATCTTAAGGTTCGTGAATCGAAGAAGGATCGCATTGCTGCAACACAGATTGAATTGGCGACGCAGCCGTATTTAATTCAGCCTGCGATAAAGCCCACGTTTCAGCCGGTTTGATACTCTTCGTTCAGAGATACATTTAAAAAGCTGAGCATGATGCCCAGCTTTGAATTAGTTCCAGATGAAGTTGCAAGGAGATTTATTCAGGTAGTGATGCGCTTTGTGCGGAGGTAGGGGTTGTGGTGCCACTTGATTCTGAGATTGTTTTTAAACGATCCAAGCCATATTCAAAACAGTGGCCGACTTGTCCATCCATCATCATGCAGAGATAGCCACCAATGACAGGGACATCGATCTTGCCGGTCATCTGCCATGTAACCTCGGTTGTGTCTCCGCTTGATGCATAGATGATCGCAGCTTGGCTGGTAGAACCGTGTTCGTCAATGGTCACATCAAAGGTGACACCCGAATCAGGTGATGATTGTGTGATGACAAGTGAGCCTGAGCCTGATTCTTGGCCGACCCATGAGTGGTTCGCGCCGACACCAACGGCTTGGTTGCCGAGTGTTGTAACGATGGTGGGGTCCACTTTGGTCCATGGCTCCCACTGATTCCATTGATTTAGATCGTTCACGTAAGGATGGATAGTATCAGCGGTGGCATTGACGGTGACTGTGCGAGCAACACGAAAATCGTTAGGCAGGAACAGTCCAACAACGACAACGATCAGAATGAGTGTGACGACGGTGACGAGGCCACCAATGAGAAATTTCTTCATTTTGTTTTGCTCCACAGGCTTAGATGATATCGAATCACAAGATCGGTATCCTACCAAGATTGCCGCATCATGCGTATGGGGTTTTTATCAGGAATGTCATGGAGTTAGAGCGGGATTATTTGACGTTATGACCTATGTAAAAACGAAGCACCGTTCGAGGTGCTTCGTGTGTAGGTATTTGACTGTGGACGACAGTTTATTTTTGTACCAATGATTGTTCCGCATTGGTTTGCTGTGGCTCGATTTGGAATTGTGTTGTAATGTCTTCCGCAGCACGGTCAGCTGTATCGATCAAGCTGCCACCAAAGAAGCCGAGTGCAAGTGCAGCCACGCCGCCGATGAAGGCACCGAAGATGCGTCCGGGCGTGTGGGTGACAGTGATACCTTCGGTTGGTTTTGCGAAGAATGCGCCAGCTGCAATGCGGAGATAGTATGCACCGGAGATCGCAGTGTTAAGCACGCCAATGATGACCAGCCAATAGAAGCCAGCTTCGTAAGCCGAGCCGAAGAGGTAGATTTTTCCGAGGAAGCCAACCATTGGCGGGATGCCAAGCAGTGAAAGCACGGACAATGCCATGATGCCTGCAAGCAATGGATGGTGCCGCACGAGGCCGCCTAGTTCGTCGAAGCGATCGACTTCTTCACCTTCTTTGTTGCGGAGACATGCAAGCACAGCGAAAGAGCCAACTGTCGCAAGGCCGTAAGCAATGAGGTAGAAGATGATGGCAGCTAAGCCGTCGCCGATAGCGTAGCCGAAACTTGGATCGGCATTTGCAGCTTTTAAAAGGGCAGGGCCAGCGAGCAGACCAACAATCATATAGCCAGAGTGGGCGACCGATGAGTAGGCCAGAGCACGTTTGACGGAGCTTTGCACTACAGCCAGCACATTACCGACGGTCATGGTGATGACCGCGATGAACCATAGCAGAACGTCAATCATAGGCGGCAAGTGATTTGCATCCGGCCCAAACTTCCATCCAACAAGTGTGAGGATCAAAATCAATGCTGCGAAGCCCGCAGTCTTGGGAACGAATGCAAGAAAGGCCGTTACCGCAGAAGACGCGCCTTCGTAAACGTCAGCAGCGTAATAGTGCATGGGAAAGGCCGCAATTTTGAAACACAAACCAATGATGGCGAGTACAAGACCGATCAGAAGCATGCCCGGCAGGTGCCCATTGTTCAGCGCAACTTGGCGTGAAATTTCTGTCGCAATACTTTGAAAATCTGTGTAGCCGGTCGCACCATAGATGAAGGCGAAACCGTAGAGGAATATTGCAGCAGACAGTGCGCCGAGGAAGAAGTATTTTACGCCAGCTTCTTGTGCCGCGATGTTCTTACGAGCCGAGGCTACCATGACGTAGGTCGGCAGCGAGGTCAGTTCCAATGCGAGGAACAGCCAGATCAAATCTTTCGCGCCAGCAGTGAGCATGACACCCGTGAGTGAAAACAGAAAGAACGCAAAGAACTCGCCACGAAAAATTTTCTCTGGCTCAAACTTCTTAGCCGACTCTGCTTTCGTAGTTTGTGGTAACAAGTCTGGCACCGAAGCACACACCAACAACAGAATAAAACCAATGATACAAACAGCGAGTTTGATAAAACTCACCATATCGGTGATGGCATAGAAGCCTTGTGAAAGATCTTTCCATGGCGGGATGAATGCGATAGCGACGAGGATCGCGATGCCTGCAATCCATGATGTTGCCTTGCGGGTGCCGTCTTCTCTGCCAAGCCCTGTGATCAGACAAATGGTGCCGCCGATCAAGAGGATGATTTCCGGCAGCAGCGCGCCGATGTTCTCGACCACACCGTGAGATAGGGGCGGTGCAATGGGCTGCTGCGCGAGTGTCGTCAATATGTTTGCAAAATCGATCATGTTTATCCGGCTTCCTGTGTGTCCGGTGATAAATATCAGTCATCTATCCGCGCTTAGCTGGTCACATCACGCAGCTTGCATCATTGTTGTGCTGCAACGAGTGTTTTGTCTTCCCACACTGCCGGCAATGCAGAGTGAGGTTGCGTCACATGAATATCAACCGCAGGGGTATGCTCTTTGAGTTCCTGCTTGACGGTTTCGATATTTCGATGACGTGCAGGGGTGTTATCGCCAGGGATCACTTCTTTGGTCGGTGCGTTGAGTTGAGCAATTGGTGCTTCGAGTGATTCAAGGAGTGGAGTGGGTGCGAATCCGAGCCAGATGCAGACGGCCGCAATCGGCACCAGCGTAATAATCTCACGTGCATTCAGATCGTTCGGTTTCCAGTCAGCAGGTTTGCCATGAACGTGAGGAATCTTGAGTGGTCCCCAAACAACGTGTCCAGTGAGATAGAGCAGGTAGATGGCGGCGAAGATCATGCCAGATGCAGCTGGAACAGCAAATCGCCAGCCAAGTGTATCGACTGCGGTGAATGTGCCGATCAGCGTGAGGAACTCACCGATGAATCCATTGAGGCCGGGTAAGCCGACAGATGAACAGACGAAGAACACCATGAAGAATCCCCAGACAGGCATAACGCGTGCCATGCCAGACATGATGTGCATGTCGCGGGTGTGGAGTCGTTCATAGAGCATGCCGATGCAGAGGAAGAGGGCCCCGGTGGAGAGGCCGTGGTTGATCATGTACATCACCGCACCAACGGTACCAGCATTATCCGCATCAAAACTGAACAAGCCCAGCACACAGAAACCTAAGTGAGCGACTGATGAGTAGGCAACCAGTTTCTTGGCATCCGTTTGTACCCAGCAGCAGAGCGAAGCGTAAATGATTCCGATGACAGCCAGAGCACCAATCCATGGAATGAAGAAATACACACCAAGCGGTACCATCGGGATCGCAAAGCGAAGAATGCCGTAGGTTCCGAGCTTGAGCAGCACACCTGCAAGGATGACTGATCCCGCGGTCGGTGCTTCGGTGTGAGCCAATGGCAACCACGTATGCACGGGGAAGATGGGTACCTTCACCGCAAAGCCCGCCAGCAGGCCAAGCAACACGAGGTATTGCTCGGTGTCGGTCATGCCCTGAGCGGCGATGTAGAGGTCGGTGATCTGGAAGGACCAGTAGCCGTTTGCCGGGTTGGATGCGAATACCCATGCAACGTAGAGGATGGCGGCAAAGGTGAGCATGGAGCCGGTGAAGGTATAGAGGAAGAACACCTTGGCGGCTTTAAGGCGGTTGTCGTGGCCGAACACCCCGATGAGGAAGAACAATGGGACCAGCGTAAATTCAAAGCAGATGTAGAAGAAGATGATGTCAGTGGCAACAAAGGTGCCGATCATGGCGGACTCAAGCACGAGCAGCCAGAAATAGAACTCACGTTCACGTCCTTCAAAAGCGGAATACGATCCAAGCATGATCAACGGCATAAGGAACGTTGTCAGCAAGATCAGCCAGAGCGAGATCGAGTCGATGCCCCAACTAAACTTCAAGCCGAAGCCTGCAACCCATGGCAATTCATTGGTCATCTGCATGGTCGTGTCAGCCCAGTTGAACTGATACGCCATTACGAGTGAGATCACAAAGGAGATGAGCGTGCCAATGATCGCGAGGGCGCTGATGTTCTTCTTATAGTCAAACACCTTGCCTGGAATCAGCAGCAGAAATGCTGCGATGGTTGGCACGAGGATCATGGCTGGAATGAGCATTTTGTCCATTATGTTTGCTCTTCTTCTATCTTCTGTAAGCGCTGATGATTCAGCGGTTGGGTGTGAATTTCGGTCAGGCCGTGTGGGAGAGGGGTTTTGCGGTGATGTTAGCTTTTGGGGATTAACTTCCGGGGGCGTTGATCCATGCGTAGAACACCAGCAGCATAATGACAGCCATGCCGATCACCATGCTTACGCCGTAGCCCTGCAGTTTGCCGGACTGTGCGGGCTTGATGATGTAACCGCCCATACGTGGGAGGAAGCCGATGAGGTAGACGAAGCCGTTGATAACGATCTCGTCGAACTTGACGCACATGTGGCCGATGTCGTTGAGTGGTTTGCGGATAACTCGTTCATAGAGTTCATCAATGTAGTACTTGCCGACGAGCAGACCGCAAAGTTGTTTGATACCGGGAAGATTGACGACAGGTGCAACCCAATCACGCTTGATCCAGTGGAACCAAGCCGCGAGCAGGAATCCACCCACAGCAAGGCAACCGGAGATGATCTCAACGGTGACGTGTGTGTGGTGAGCCGCTTCAGAATGATCTGGATGTGATGCTGCAAACTCAGTTGATTTTTCGAGCATGCCGGCGATCCAGTCGACCGACAGGATATGGAACTCAATGCCGAACAGTTTGAACATGCCGGTCGCGATCAAACCGACGAACAATGCTGCGAGTGCTAGCGGAATCAGTGGCAGGTTCATCAGGAAGAATGGCATTTCATGCGGGGCATGATGGTGATGACCAGTGTGTTCTTCCTCTTCCTTGGCAACCGCATCAGTGATCACTTCCATGTCATCGACAGGTTCATGATCATGATCGGTGCCCATTTCCCACTTGAGTGGGCCCATGAATACTTTGAACCAGAGTCGGAAGGTGTAGAAGGCGGTGACGAAAGCTGTGATGATACCCAGCACACCTGCTGCGTAGTACCAGCTTGCATGTGGTGCACTGCTCATGCCTTTGAGGATTGCATCACCGAGCAGAAGGTCTTTGGAGTAGTAGCCCGCAGAGAGCGGCAAGCCCGCCAGTGCGACGCAACCGCAGAACATTAGGATCGCAGTAAAAGGCATCTTCTTACGAAGACCAGACATCGTGCGGATATCGAGGTTGCCAGCAAGAGCGTGCATCACTGACCCTGCAGTGAGGAAGAGCAGAGCTTTGAAGCATGCGTGTGTGAGCAGATGGAAGACGCCGCCAACGGAGACGACCGCCACGCCCACAAACATATAGCCGAGCTGTGAGATCGTCGAGTAAGCAAAGACACCTTTGAGGTCGTTGCTGGTGAGCGCGATCGTGCCTGCATAGAGACAGGTCACGCCACCTACAATCGCGACCGCTGGCAGTGCATATTCGGAGAGTTGGAAGATTGGTGTGAGGCGAGCAATCATGTACACACCGGAAGTCACCATGGTTGCCGCGTGAACGAGTGCGGAGACAGGTGTTGGACCAGCCATCGCATCGGGTAGCCAGACATAAAGCGGGATCTGTGCTGACTTGCCGAAGGCGCCGAGCATCAGCAGGAACGGGATCCAAGCCGTCCAGATTTCATAGTTGTTGGTTGTCAGGGCAGTGGTGTAAGCCGCGAGAGCGCCGTCGGTGAGGACTTCAGCATGACCGGTGAGGATCGCTTGTGCTGCAGGGATAATGTCTGCGTACTGCACTGACCCAAACGTGAGGTAGGTCAGGAAAATGCCGAGCGCGAAACCGAGGTCGCCGATACGATTGACAATGAATGCTTTCTTGGCCGCTTCAACCGCGATGGGCTGGTTGTAGTAGAAGCCGATGAGCAGATACGAGGCAAGCCCCACGCCCTCCCAGCCAAGGTAGAGCAGGATGAGGTTGTCACCCATGACGAGATTGGTCATGGCAAAGATGAAGATACACACACCAGCAAAGAACCGAGCATAGCCGCGGTCGCCGGCCATATAGCCGTTGGCGTACCAGGCAATCAGCGAACCCACACCAGTGATGACAAATAGCATGATCATCGTCAGCGGGTCAAAGAAGTATCCCCATGGTGCGACAAAGTCACCGACTTTGATCCAGGTCCAGAACGGGTCAACCAAAAAGCGGCCAGCCATTTCGCCATCGCCGCCCACAACCCCCGGTACCTGTGTGTAAATACCGAACGCCACCACAAGGCTCGTTAATATTGAGATCACACAGATCGGCCCAGCCAACTTGTGCAACTCTTTCTTCATGCAACATAGCACGCAAAGAACCGCACCGAGGGCGGGGAACCATGGGATCAGCTTGGCGTAATCAAAATCAATCATGAGTTCAAACCAGTGTGTTTGAGAGTATGGCTGTTGGTGATCAGAAGCTTGATGGCAGGTTCGTTGTTTTTGCCTGCTCGGCTTCATGTTGGTTGGTCAGCATCCTGCTCACCAACCCTTGCGGCTTTCGTTTAGCCACGCAGTTGTGCCCAGTCCAGTGAGTCCAATGTTCGCTTGCGGCGGAACATCAGCACCACCAAACCTAAAGCAAGCGCTGCTTCACATGCTGCAATTGTCAGGACAAAGATCACAAATGTTTGCCCTGTGATGTTCATGTGGTATTTGCTAAAAGCAACCAGCGACACCACCACTCCCTGAAACATCATCTCTGTGCAAAGGAAAACGATGATTAAGTTGCGGCGAGTCAGGAAGCCCACCAGCCCGATGCAAAACAACACCGCGCCAGTCAGCAGAAAGTGCGCCAGTACGGTTGTATCCAAGGCTTGTGCTTGTTGTGCGAGGCTCAGCATGAGATTCCGTTCGTCGTTCTAATTCTTTGGGAGTAAATAAAAAAAACAGCCGCGGGTTAAGCAGACTGTTTTAGATTGTCTTCTTCGTCAACTTGTGTTTTCGCAATCACGACCGCACCAATTAGTGAGATAAGCAGAATGACGCCAGCAATTTCAAGGCCAAGTGGATGGCTACGGAACAGGTCCAAACCAACCTGTTCAAGATTGCTTACGTTGCTTGCCATGATCGCGGTACGTACCGATTCTTTTTCCCCTTCTGGGGCGCGATCAATCTCTGCTTGCTCAATCGCAGATATATTGCGTTCACTCAAGTATTGTGTGACGATTTCGTGATTACTCGGGCCTTTGGCAACGGATTCAATCGGGATGTCGCCCGGCGTGAAGTTCACATTCAAAATCACCGCCAAAAACAAAAAACTAGCTGCGATTGCAAATAGCGGCTCACGTGCAATGCGGTCATATTCTGGGATGTCGTCTTCATTAACTGCATCGCCAGAGCTTGAGGCAAGCATGATCACAAACATATAGGTGACGAGGATCGCTCCGCCGTAGATGATGATCATCGCAAAGGCCATAAATTGCGCCGAAAGCACAATAAATAATCCAGCAGAAGCCAACACCACCATGATGAACCAGAGAGCCGAGTAGATTGGCCGTTGATGTGTGATGACGCGGACCGCCGCAATGATCGCAATGCCGCTGAATACGTAGTAATAGAGGAACGCCATATTCGAGACGCCCAATTCTGACCACGGCAATTTACGGGACAAAAAGAACCATGCTCCACCCAGTGTTGCCGCGCCAATGATGGCCCCGATCAATCGCCAATTCAGGTGGCGTTTGGGCATCATCAGATACAGTGCGACAGCACTGATCGCGGAAGCAACATAGAGAACCATTGGCGTTTGGATTGTCATAGCAACATTTGTAAGCATGCGGGAGATCCGTTCCGTTCCATCCTTACAGAACGAGAGGTCAGTTTGGCCGAGTATCGCCATAACTTGGCAAGACTCTATCTGGCACAGAGTAAAAAAGCAGCACCATTTATGCAAACAAATGGGGGGGCAAATTGTGGATAGATGCGGCTGGGAGCCTTATTTAGAGGCTTTAGCCACGAAGAAATTTTGTTCGTAAGTCTAGGATTTTGGTCCAGCTTTTTAGACCGGCCGAATACCATCTTTGACCTGCGCAACTGCATGGTCAATCCACTCTGATCGAACCACTTCATCTTTGAATTTTGTGCCGAAGATCAATTCAAGCGATGGGCCGTTTGTCAGGAAGTAAAGACAATTGCTCAGGCAGGTGATCAGCAGCATAGTTGGGTCCAAGTCCGCACGGCATTTGCCTTTGCTCGCTGCGGATAAAATCAATGGCTTTAAGATTTCAAAATTCACATTGATTAGCTTGCATTGATCGGCATACTCACGTAACCCTTTGACATCACGTAAGTTCTCCCACATGAGAACACGTACAAAAGCTGGGTTGTTGCAGCAGAATCGATAATAACGCCGCATCAGCTTTTCGATCATCTCCTCAAGATTGTCGACGTTGTGGCAGACGTCTTCGCTCAGATCAACGAGCTTAGCGAACAAATCTTGCAGGACCTCAAGATAGAGCTTGTCTTTGGATTTGAAGTAGTGATAGACCAATCGGCGGTCTACACCTGCTCGTTCCGCAATATCTTGCAAACGAGTTGTTTCTGGCCCGAAGGCGGCAAACGCATCACAAGCATGTGACAAGATGCGTTGGCGTTGCATTTGAGCGTTGGCCCCAGCTGGGCGTCCGCGCATACGACGTTTGGTTTCAACAGGCTTTGTTTTAAGTGTTTCCATCAATCCATCCTGAAGCAGCAGTTATAAAGATTTGATCTCAATGAAAGATGTTTTAGAAAGACATGCAAAATTGCCAAGTATATGTCTGATAGGCTTATACAGTCAGTTTACCCGAACTGAGTATGGTTCGTACAGATTAATTTCTGAGAAATTCCATTCGTATGTGAATTGTGGAAACATGGGTGATGTGCGTGATTTGAGCCTTACAGCCCCTGTTATTCGTTATTTTGGATTGGCTGTTTCACCAGTGAAAAACCGTACTGTTGTAAAACAGTACGGTTCAATTTGGATTTAAGTTGATTCGGTAATCTTGGGATTACTTGCGGCGATGTAAGAGCATCAAGCCGCTAAGTCCGAGCAATGCCATGGAGGCTGGCTCAGGAATCGCGGGGCCATATGCATCAACCTCTAGCGTACCGCCAAGCTTTACATTTGAAAACGGAGTTCCATTAAACGAGCCAAGTGTAATTTCACTGATCGTAATGACGCCATTGCCACCAGCATCAAGATCAATCGAGGCCTTGTATGAAGTGTCTGAGACGGTTGTTGTGTCGCCAGCCAAAAGGCTAATGGGGCCGGTGGCAACGCCAGGAGCCGTGCCGGTTTTAACATCTTCGCCAGCACCCTGAATAAATGACAGAATGTTAACGTCATTGCCGCCGACATTTGCTGTAGCGGTTGTGATCGTATAAACCCAATCGTAAGAAGTAAGGCCCATAGTAATAGGCGTTGTATTGCCTATGGCTGTGCTTGAGGTCCAAACGACTGTTGGTGTGCCTGCCGGTAGTGTGAGGTCAAAGTTCCAAGTCTGAGAATCAGTCGGCACTGCTGCAAATGCAATGGAGCTGCTTGCCAGAAGGGTCGCCGCACCGAGGCTTACACCTAATACTTTGCTTGAAATGTTCATGTCTCTTTCTCTCTATTTGCATGAAGGAAAATATTTGAAGAACCTACCCGTATGGAAAGCGGTCAAGGGCTATGATCACGAAGGTGATGCTCGCAATCAAAGCTTAAAATTCAGTGCTTAACCGTAATTCCAATAGTGTAAGTGTATACTTTTTGATAAGTTGTTGCAATGGATATGTTCTGCTTTGGGATGCGTGAATACCCGTAGAAATACTAGCGTTCTACTAATGTATTTCGTTGAACGCAGCAAGATTGTAGTAATGGCACATGACAAAACCCCTTGAGTAGGGGGTTCGCGAAATCTAGCTAAAGAGCTTAATCAAGCGGTGTTTTTATTACGTCGGGCGAGTGTTAGTAGCCCGCCTAAACCGATCATGCTCAGCATTGCCGGCTCGGGAATGGCCGCAGCATCGATGGTGCCGGTCACGCGGACACCGGTCACGGGAAAGCCGAGGCTTACACTGGTAATCGAAGCGAATCCGTGACCTGCAGCGTTGATTTGAAAAAGGATGGTAGCGCTACTGCCAGCTTCATTGACAGTGTTGTCATAGAGGGTGGCAGGTAGGCTGTTTTCGATGGTATTGCCGGAGAGTGTATTGGGATCGAGTTGACTGGTAATATCGCCCCATGTACCAAAGATTTGTGTTTCGACTTTAGTGATGTTGTAGGAGATGTCATATTGCGGGAAGCCTAAGTCAATAGCGGTCGGTGATGTCCACGTAACGTCATTGCCGGTGGTGGTAAGTGAGATGTTCCAAGACTCGTTCGTACCGGCGTGTACAGTGGTCGCGCTAAGTGCTAAGCCGCATGCAGCCAAGCAACCGATCAAAACAGATCTCTTCATGTGATGCCTTTCCCTCTAGTGTTTGAGCTCGTAAGAAATAACTTCCTCCGAATACCTATTCGTTTGCTGAGACAAGATCACTCTAGGAAATCACAAAAACAATTTTAAAAAATAGATGGAAAACAAGTTCCGATAAAGAGGTTAAAGCTGCTTTGCAGGTTTATGTTGTTCGCTAGGCAGATGGCATTGCCGGTCTTGGCCGCAGGTTGGACAGACGGTCATTTCTTCGTATCGATTGATATAACGAACGACGGTTGAGACGACGGTGGCATGGCTCCATGTGAGTGGTGAGACGGAGAGCGGCGCATTGGTTTCTGGATGAACTTGTTCTGCAAGAACGCCAGAGGGTAGGGCATGATCGGCAGTCCATTCAAGAATGGGTAACGCAGACTTGAGTTCTTCAGGAGATTTGGCTTTGGCGATGTAGTACTCAGCTAACCAAAGGGTGCAAATGAACCATGGGTTGCCGGGGACTTTGTCCGTATCCTGGCTGACTTGGTGGTAGTAATCATCGGTGTATCGGGCGACGCCACCGACATCGGTCTTGATCCAAAGTTCGTTTTCGATGGCGTCCATGGTTTTACGGACACGTTCATCATCGACATGGAGAAGCCCAAGCGAGAAGATCGCATACATGGAGGCATCGAGGACTTCATCCTCGTGGTGTTGGACCTCTATCTTGTGGTTAGATCCATTGATTTGTTTTTCGCCGGGGAGTGCGCGTAAGAGTTCTTTTTCAGAATCGTCAGTGATTTTACCGGTGCGGATGTCGTTGATGAGTTCGGAGATGCGTTCACTGTCGACAGGTTCGATGCGACGCAGGAAGCGATCATGTTTGTCAGACCACATATATTGGCAGAACGCATCTTGGACTTCTTCAGCAGCGCGAGCATAGCTGGAAGCACGTTCGGAATCGCCGAAGCAAACTGCGAATTGCCAAGCCGCGCGCAAACCGGCATAAACAGTTGCGACGGTAAAGGCGTGGATACCCCATCGTTCCTCCCAGAGGTCGTACGACGGAAGGGGGAGTTTGGTGATTGGGTCGCGATATTTCACGAGAAAATCGGCAGCAGGCTTAATGAGTTTCATCCACATAGGGCGCACGAATTCAATGTCGCGGTAGCGGACGTAGTGTCGCCAAAGTGCCCAGATAACCAGAGCGGTTTCATCTTCCTGAATAGGCAGCTGTGGCCTACCATGTCCATCGAGCCAGGGATGCCATGAGGAGGCCGTAGAGCCGTCGGGGCAGTATTTATGCAGGAAGAAGCCGTCATCGGTGATGATGTCGGCACAGAGCTTGAAGAAATTGCGTGCGACATCGGGGAAGCCTGCGGAGTCGATGGCGTCTGCGACGAAGGCGCCATCGCGCGGCCAAAGATAGGAGTAAGTGTCGCGGGCGAATTGCATGATATCGGTGTCATTCGCTGCGATGATCGCACCGCCGTTATCAATCTGTGTACGGACGACTAGGAGTGAGCGTTTGAAGAGTTCTTCGACGTTGTTGCTGATGCCAGTAGGTTGTGTGGTGGAGAAATCCGTTCGGCAGGCGGCTAGCCAAAGCCGCCAATAAGCAGTGGTGCGATCGATGATGCCTTGCGGTCCTTCACGGTGGATGAACTTATGCAGTTCCTGCATGTCCTCGTGTTTCATGCCGCAGCCAACGACGAGATAGGCCACTCGTTTGCCATGCGGTTCGATGGAGCATCGGCAGAGCATGGTAGAGTCGACCGCGCCCTGTGCGATGGGGTTGCATTCGAGCTTGCCGTCTTCGGCATCGCGCCACGTGCCTTCTGCGCCGCCGAAGCCTGCGGTACCTGTGGCGAATTCGTCGATCTGTTGCTCACCATCCATGTAGAAGCAGGTCATGATGTATCGCTGCTTACGATAGTGAATGAGTGAGCGGAGTTCGGGGTCGAAGAAGGCGGTGTCGCCGACCTTTGTGCCGTACATGTGGAAGTCGTGGTGGGAGATCAGGCGGACGTCGCGGAGTTTGTCGGTGTTGTTAGTTATTTCGATACGGCGGACGAGGAGTGGGCGATGGAAATCGACAACGTCTGAGCAGCTCAGAGTGAGCTTGAGGTCATTGTGAGTCATGTTGACGTTGGTGGCGAGTGTGTCCGGCTGGTATTCGGATTTGATATGCCAGTCTTCGTCAGTCCAGAAGAGGCGTTTTTGACGTCGATCACCTTTGGATTTGGCGGTGGGGAGGTCGGCCCAGACGCCGAAGCGGCTAATGGCACCGCCAGCATGGTTTTCCTGCCCGACATGGGGATAGTACAGGTCCCTGATCTGATAGTGCTCATCAAAGGCAACCAGCATCTGGCCGTTGCCGACAGGTATATCTCTAGGCATATAAAAATTCCGTGTGTCTCGCGATCCTCGTGCAAGAGTACATATCGGACGTTTTTGGCCTGGTACTCTAGAACGACCCTTTTCCTGATGGCCTTTGCGGCCAGAAAGGCGTAGTGTAGTTATCGACCCGGTCATGCGGGCGCTTAAACGGGATGAGGAGGTACGTTTGGATCGTGGGTGAGAGGTATGAGATTTGTGGGCGTGGAAAGGTGAGCGTTTGAGGCGGGTGGCTGGACGGTTCTGCCGGGTTTTCATACGATAACGCGCTTAAAATGGTGCGGAATCTGAGCCTCAAGGCTGGCGATGACACGGTTGTGTGGCCTTGGGGTGAGAACGGAGCGGCAGGTTCCGCAGCACCTTGCTCGTGTTGCAGATGTTTTACAGCCCCAACGGGAAGAAGCGAACATGCCCAAGCTGACGATTGATGGCCAGGAATGCGAATTTGATGGGAAGAAAACCGTCCTTCAGGTGTCTCTGGAAAACGGTATTGAGATCCCTCACTACTGTTACCATCCGGGGATGTCGATTGTGGCGAGTTGCCGAATCTGTCTGGCAGAGGTGGCGCAACCAAATCCACGGAATGATAACAAGGTGGAATTGATCCCGAAGCTGGTGCCGACGTGTCAGACGCCAGCGGTGGATGGGATGGAAGTCTTTACACAGTCGCCGAAGAGCGTGGCGAATCAGAAAGCGGTGATGGAATACCTGCTAATCAATCATCCGCTGGATTGTCCGGTGTGTGACCAAGCGGGTGAGTGTTCGTTGCAGGACTATTCGTATAAGTATGGCCGATCGTGTTCACGGTTTGAAGAAACAAAGATCAAGCAGCCTAAGAAGGATATTGGTCCGAATGTACTGCTGTATTCCGACCGTTGCATCATGTGTACGCGGTGTGTGCGATTTACCCGAGAGGTGACGGGGACAAGTGAGATCGGTGTATTCGGCCGTGGGTCGGGTGAGCAGATTGATATCTTCCCGGGTTTGGCTTTGGACAATGAATTGTCGGGCAATGTTGTTGATATTTGTCCAGTTGGAGCGTTGCTTGATAAAGATTTCCTGATGTCGATGCGTGTGTGGAATTTGAAGCTTTCGCCGTCAATTGATGGGATTACCGCTTCGGGCGACAACATCTCTGTTGAGTACAACGAAGACACGGTTTATCGCCTTAAGCCACGCACAAATATAGATGTAAACCAGTGGTGGATTAGTGATGAGATCCGCTATGGCTGGAAGTTCGTGCATCGTGAAGATCGTTTGCGTATGCCGAGTGTTTTGGGTGCAGATGGTCAACGTGAAGAGGTTGAATGGAAACCGGCACTCGAAACGGTTAGCGAAAAACTAAAGGCCGTTGTGGCAGAGAAGGGTGAGGGATCGATCTCGCTTTTGGTGAGCCCGATGCTGAGCTGCGAAGATGCTTATCTGTTGGGCAAATTGGCCAAGGCGCTTGATCCAAATGCGGTGATCGGCGTGGGCCACGTGCCGACTGAAGGTGAGAATAAATCATTCCCCGGCGGGTACACGGTTTATGCTGAGAAAGCGCCGAACGCACGCGGTGTGCGTCGTGCACTGGAATCATTGGGCGGCACCGTACATGGCTATGATGATTTCATCGGTGCTGCTGGTGGCACCGGCGCAGCCATCATTACTGGCAACTACCCTGATGCATGGGTGGACGAGAAACTGACGGGGCTTTGCAATGGCAAGTACACGGTGTTGATCGATACGTTGCCAAACGATTTGACCGCGACTGCCGATGTGGTGTTGCCGGGTGCGACATGGGTTGAGAAAGCGGGGACGTTTGAGAACGTCCAGAACCGTTTACAGTCCTTCCATCAGGCGATTCCGGTGGTTGAGTATTGCAAGCCTGAGGCGCAGATTGCGTTGGACCTGTTGCGATATACTGGGGCTGATGCAGAAGCGGGCCAGTACGATGACGCAAAAGTCCGTCTGGACATGGGTGGGGCGTTTGCGAACGAGGTGCATGAACCGAAACTTTCTGAGAAAACAGGGGTTGATCTTGAGTATGTTGAGCTCTAGTATCAAACGACTGTGGCCAAGGTCGTAGGCTACAGCCCAACCAAGTGTTTGTGCTTGATCAATGAATGCGCAGGTCAGATTAAAATCTGGCCTGTGTTTTTTTTACGGTTTGTGAGTGGAGCGTTGTGAACGGAAAGAAAGGATAGGGGTGTGGCGGAGGATCACAATACATCTCGCGGTGTTGATGTTTCCAAGGTAGGATATGCGTGGCTCATGATGATGTACGGTCTCGCATGGAGGCGAAGATGCACAGGCTGGTTTTGATTTTTATATTGATGTTGGGGTTGCTGTTGAGCGCGGGTTGCAAACGCAAGTCAGCAATTCAGCAACAGGGGAACACGCCGAAGGCGGCATATGTGAAAGCGGTCGGGGAATCGGGGGCTTTATTGGCAGCGGAGAAGTATGAGGAAGCCATCACCGCGCTCGATACATTTATTAAGAGCCATCCTGGCAACCCGAGCATTTTCTATCTGAAGGGCAACATTTATCATTTGGCCGGTGAGTATGATCGTGCGCTGAAAGCGTTTGATCAGGCGATCCGATTGCGGCATGAGTACGCGGAGGCATGGCTCGGCGGTGGGTTTGCGCTATTGCGTGATGGGAAGCGGGAAGATGCAGCACGATATCTTCAGCGGGCGCGGAATGGGTATCAGCAATATTTGAAACAGCCAGAGGTGATTCGTCGGTGGCAACAGGGAGATATGTATCGCGAGGATAAACAGCCGAGTGAGATGGATAAAGTAGAGTCGAAACGAGAGTGGGAGCAGCGAGCCGACAAGATTGCGAAAATCAAGATGGATGCGCGGTTGCACGTGGCGTTGATCACGGCGTTGCAGGGTTACCCAGAAGCAGCAGTGACGGATTTGCAAATGATGGCAGCAAAGCATCCACAGGAGAAGGGGCAGGCCGCATTCTTTATCGATCTCATCCGAAGTGATCGGCTAGAGAGGGTGTTATTGGATTTGAAGGTGGGGGAGGGGATTGATGCGGTGATGGTTGGTGAAGGGGCACTGGCGGAAGTGCCCGCAATGTAGGGATGAAAAAAAACGCTCTAATCTTAGAGCGTTTCATAATTAATGATTGTGGGTACAAGCGTTTTACTTGTTGGCGGTTTGATCTGCTTCGGCAGGCTTGTTGGCTTGCGCGAAACGTGTGCCGATGAGATCTTCTGGGCTGCTGCGTTTGGCAAGGCTGACACCGGCTTTAACGTAGGAGTAGGAAGGATTGATGACAGCGACTTTCTCTCGAGCTACGGTGCAGCCGGTACTAAGAAGAAGCAAGCCACCTGCAATCAATACTAAGCATCGTTTACCAAATGAATCCATGTTGCGTTACCTTTACGGCCTCCATTGTTCCCGACGCCCCAGCGACATAACTCTTCCATGGATCAGATCGGCATCATGAAGCCGATTCCAAAACATTGCTTTCCCTGATTCAGTTATCGGGCGAGTGTTTTGGCGAAAATAATGATGCTTCCTTTCAATTTGTTTTTTTGAACGACTAAGTAAAACCTATTCGATACGGGCAATTAAGCAAAATATTCACGGACATGAAAAGCGGAAGTGTCCGATATCCGTGATAAAGTGCAGGGCCGATTCCGGTTGTAACTTTTATTCAGATTTTTTCTGATCGGACGTTGGATTATCGGTCTGCCAGGCTTATCCAGTCGGCATAACCATTCATGATGCAAGTTCGCGTATCAAGGGTAAAACAATGATATGAAAGAGCTATTGCTTGAAGTGGAATCGAAATAGGTTAGCGAGCGTCGTCTGCGTTTCGGAAGATTTCGTAGAGTGCATTTTGGGAAGCACCAGGTAGGAATAGATCAAGATCTTTAGGGATGCTGAAGGGGCCGTTGTCTTTACGATGTTGTTCTACGTGGCCGTCGGTGTACATGATGTTGACGGTTTCATTATCGTGGTTGGTTTGGGGAGCTATATTCAAAGCAGGGACTTCGACGAGTGAATTTCGATCGAGCGCGAGTGCGGTGACACGTACGCCGTTGATGGAGCCGAGGTTTTCGATGGTGGTGAGGTCGGTTTCGGGGACATTTCGGTAAAAGTATGATGCCCAGACGTTTTGGCCTGAGATGATCTTGCTGAGCTCGTCTTCGACGTTGTCGAGGTCGTCGTCGCCAGGGCAGAAAAGGGATCGTGGGTCGGAGAGGTACCGGTCGACGATGAGTCCCATGCCAACTGGTTCAGGTGCGGCGGCGGTGAGAAGTTGTACGGTATTGGTGGGGACATGTTCGCCAAAGTAGTTCATGGCGGGATCGGGTGCGATGTTTGCGTGCGGAATATTACCACGGAAGTCGACGGCGTATGCGTGGATGGCGATTCCGATCTGGCGGAGGTTCTGTGCACAATTAACGATATGGGCGCTGTGTCGTGCTTTGGCGAGTGCGGGGAGGAGGATGCCAATAAGAATAGCGATGATGCTGATGACGACCAGCAATTCGATTAGAGTGAAGCCTCGCGCGATGTGGCGAAATTGATTTTTAAAACCCGCTGACATCCTGTCACTCCAAGCTGCAAAAAACGTCTACAAAAAGGCGAATCGAATTGAGTCAGAGAAGAAATCACCGTAAGTCAATTATGCGTATAAACGATAGCGTTGTCCCATTCCGGGTAAACTCATTCTAACAAAATTATGTATCTGCGTCAGCCTGTTTTTGAAGATCATCGTAAGGCTGAAGTTGTGTATGTGTTAGCGTTTGATATGTGGAGCAGCGGCTTAGCAGTTCTTGATGGGTACCTTTGTCGATAATTTCGCCATCGACCATCACGAGGATCTGATCCGCATCGATGACGGTGCTGAGGCGGTGTGCGATGACGAAGGTGGTGCGTCCCTTACGGAATTCTTGCAGGGCTTGATTGATCTTGAATTCGGAATCTGCGTCGACTTGGCTGGTGGCTTCGTCGAGGATGAGAATATTGGGGTTCCGTAGAATCGCGCGGGCGATGCAGAGGCGTTGTTTTTGGCCACCGGAAAGGCCAGAACCACCTTCGCCGAGGATGCTGTCGTAGCCAGCTTCGAGTTCGGCAACAAACTCATCTGCTCGTGCTGCTTTGGCAGCGGCAACGATGTCTTGACGCGGTGTATGTCGTCGGCCGTAGGCGATGTTGTCGGCGATGGTGCCTTCGAACATGAAGGTTTGTTGGGTGACGACAGCGATCTGTTTGCGGAGTGATTTGAGCGACACTTGTGTGATGTCGTGGCCATCAACTTCGATGGTCCCTTGCTGTGGATCGGTGAGACGAGGGAGGAGGTTGAGGAGAGTGGATTTGCCGGAGCCGTTAGGCCCGACGATGGCGATGGTTTGGCCGTGTGGAACATCGAGGTTGATATTACGGATGGCGGGGAGCTCGGTGTTTGGGTAGGCGTAAGTGATATTCTTGAAAAGGATTTGTTTTTGATGATCGGGGAGGTGGTCGCTGAGATGTTTGTTGATCTCGCGGGTGTTTTTTTCGATGGGAAGCTCGATGAGTTCTTCGATACGTTCAGCAGCGGCACCGGCTTCCTGAAGATCATTGTTGAGTTTGGCAAGCGGCTTTACCGAAGCACCGGCAAGTCCGAGCATCATCAGGACATTGAGGAGGTCTTGTGGTTTGGCGGGGCCGCGGTAGACGTACCATGCGGCGACGAGGACCACGCCCATGAGGCCGACGATGGCGATAAGTTCGGTGACCGGTGAGGCGAGGACGCGAGCGTTACGAGCACGCATTTCCTGTGTGAAGACTTGGCGATTGATGACATTAAAGCGACGACGTTCGTAGCCCTCAGCGTTATGAACTTTGACGACAGCAAGTGCCTGAGTTGATTCATTAACAGCACCGAGCATGCCGCCGTAAGCTGCCATCGCGCGTTTGGAGGCGCGTCTGATGCGTTTGCCGAATTTGCGGATGGCGATTCCGATGATGGGAACTGAGATGAGGAAAAGGAGTGAGAGTTGCGGATTGATGATGAGTGCCCAAGTGAAGAAAACGATAGCCATGAGCCCATCGCGGGTAGCTTTACCCATGATGGCATTGAAGCCACGCGCGAGCTGATTGGTGTCGCGGGTAATGCGTGACATGTAGTCGACAGCGCCTTGCTCCATGAGTAGTTCATAGGGGGCGTGGATGAGGCGTTGGAAGGCTTCTTTGCGGATGACCATGACGGTGCGGAAACTGATGGTGAGGACGGTGGCTTGGAAAACGTAACGCATGGATGCACCGTAGATACTAAGTGCGAGGATGATACCGAAGACGAAGACAAGCCCCCAGAAGTTGTCTTGGGGGATGTAATCTGCGATTTGTGGTGCAAAGCCGAAGAGTGAACCGAAGGTGGGGTGCTGGCTGAGTGCTTGGAGTTTGTCGGAAATGAGTTGTTGGATGGTTTGTGCTTGTTCACCGAAGAGTTGCTGGATGATGAGGATAATGACACCAAAGCCTGCAAAGGTTGCGGCAGCATCAAAGAAAGCGGCGATCGCGGCGATGGCGATCTGCTTTTTGAATTGAAGCATGCGTTTTGCGAATTGCCAAAACTTGTTCATACGCGTGTCTGCCTCTGTGCTTTACGCAGTGTTTCAAGCTCATCGAAGAAGCTTGGGAAGGTTTTGTTCACGCAGGCGGGGTCGTCGATGATGATGCCGGGGTGTTTGATACCGGCGATGGCAAAACTCATGGCCATACGGTGGTCGTCGTAGGTGTCGATGACGACGGTGTTTTGCTCGGTGAGGGGTTTGCCGAAGTTGGGATGATCTTTGGGAACGGTGTGGTTGATGAGGATGTTGTCGGCGGGCGGTTCAATGATGAGATCGTCACCAGCAATGGTGACGGTTGCGCCAAGTTTGGAAAGTTCGATGTGCAGGGCTTCCATGCGGTCAGTTTCTTTGACACGGAGATTGCCGACGTTGCGGATGCGAGTGAGGCCGTTAGCGAAGAGCGCAACAACGGCGATGGTCTGGACCATGTCTGGGATGTCGTTGAAATCTTCATCAATGCCGGTGAGTTGGTCGGTGCCGGTGACGATGATGCTGTTTTCGAGATACTGGACTTTGGCGCCCATCTTGGCGAGTTGATGCGCGAAGGCGGCATCGCCTTGCATGGAGTTGGTGTTTAGACCTTTGATTTCAGTGGTTGCGTGTGGGAGGACGGCGGCCATGGCGAGTGCGTAACTGGCGTTGGAGGCGTCGGGTTCGACAAGCCAGTTGGTGGGCTTATAAGAGGCTGGTTTGACGGTGATGGTTTGCCAGTTGGGATCGTGTTCGATCTCTGCGCCGAAGATGGCCATGAGGTCGAGGGTCATCTTGACATAGGGGAGGCTGGTGATGGGGCCGTCGAAGTTCAGGGTGATGCCGTTTTTGCAGAGGGGGCCGATCTGGAGGAGCGCGGTGATGAACTGACTGCTAAGGGTCGGCTTCATGGAGATGATGCCGCCCGGGAGTTGGCCGATGCCTTTGATGAGCAGAGGCGGGAAGCCTTCTTCGCCGAGGTTGGTGATGTCGGCGCCAAGTTGTCGAAGGGGGGCAACGAGTTCGCCGATGGGGCGCTCAAGCATACGGGGGATGCCGGTGATTATGTACTGGCTACCGGGTTGGGCGAGGCAGACTGCGGCGGTAAGGAAACGCGTGGCGGTGCCAGCGTTGCCGAGAAAAAGTTCGGTGGGTTCGGTTGCACTTGGTGGAGGTGGGAACGTGCCGTCGAGCCCGGTGATGGTGACGGTGCGGTCTTGGGTGTTGATGTCGAGATCAAAGCCGAGCGTTTGCAGGGCATCTAGCATGCGCTGAGAGTCATCGGAGAACAGGACATGTTTGAGCGTGGTTTTACCGTCAGCGAGGGCGGCGAGCATGAGGGCTCGGTTAGTGAGAGATTTGGAACCGGGCACAAATGGGGCGCGGTCGCCGGTGGCGTCGAAGGGGCCAGCGAACGGTTGGATCTGGATTTGATCGGGTAGAGTGCTCATGTTGTTGGAGGAGATTGTCCCCGGCTGGCGTGCGAATTGCAATCTGGATCGCGCACAAGCTGAGATTTGAGCCTGATTTAGCAGGTTTGGAAGGCGTGTGTGGCGGGATTGTTATCGAGAGCGTTCGGGAGATACATTCGACAGAAGGATTATTGTTTGCGGAAGACGGCCACGACATTCTCGACGGGCACGACAAACAGGCGGTTATCACCCTCAAAATCAACGGGGATCGCTTCCTTCGGGTTGAAGAGGACCTTGTCGTATTGCTCGATGGGATAGTTGATGTCTGAAGAGATTTCGGCGGAGACAGCGACGACGCGGCCGGTGAGTGTCGGGATTTCAATCTTGTCGGGCAGATGGATGCCGGACTTAGTGGTTTTTTTGTCCTGATCTTTGCGGATAAGGACACGCTTGCCGATAGGTTCGACAATTTCGAGAGTCTGTTTCTTTGTGCTGTTTGTTTCACTCATAGGCGAAGTATTTTAGGCGAAAGTTTCGTGTTGCTCCAATATGGGGAGAAGGAGGATGTTATTCGGATGTGGAAGTTATGGTAGCGGGTGTCTTGATGTCATCGGTGATTGCGCAGGGCAAGCCGCACTCTGGGCAGGTGGTGGCGTGCGGGTTGCCGCGGAGGTCGTAGCCGCAGTCGAAGCAGAGCCTGCGTTTGGCAAAGGTTTGGCGGAAGCGTTTTTCGAGGAAACGGCGGCATGGGATGCAGGCGATGATCCAGATGAAGCCGACGATAAGAAAGATGACGGCGGCGTAGATCATGGGGTTGATGTCTCGCCAGGATGCGTGGTTTTTTCTTTGGAAGTAGGCGCTTAGAAAAATGATCACGCTAATGCTGATGCTAGTGATGCCGATGTATTGCGTTACGCGGATATGGTTTTTTGTGAACTTGCGGGGAGTGCCTTTGACGATGAGCGAGTCGTCTGTCGAGGCGAAGTATGGTGTGAGGAAACTTCTGAGCAACGAGCCGATGATGAAGGCGCTAAAGCTGACAAGTAGTAAGATACTGAACATGTATTCGATCGCGTGTCTTCTGCGAGACATGTAGTCATTCTGAAGAATGAGCTCGGTTATCACCGCTAAGAGAATGTATGTAATGATCACGAGAAGCGGTGATATCATGAGCATTGAGGGGACGGAGCGATACCACGGGCTGAATTGTCTTTTCAGTAAAGATTGTGGTTTTTCGGGATCACTGTTGAGGAGGGCCGGAACTTCTAATTCATGCTGCTGCATGTATTTGATGATAAGTGAATGGGGTAGGGGATGCGAGATGTTTTAGGTTAGATGTGTGGTGAAATGTTTAGCGTTTGCGTTCCCAGATGAGATGGGAGAGTTCGGGGAGGATCAGTTTTTGCATGGCTAGGTCGACAGCATGTTTGGAGCCAGGCATGGTGAAGATGAATGTTTCTTGTCCACCGGAGGAGAGCAATCCTGCGACGGCACGGGAGAGCATGGCAGCAGCGCCGATTTCCTGATAGGAGAGCATGCGGAAGATCTCGCCGAAGCCGTCAAGTTCTTTGTCGATCATGCGGGAGACGATTTCAACGGTGGTGTCGCGTCTTGCGATGCCGGTTCCGCCGGTCGTAAGGATGGCGTTAATTTGTTTGCCCTGCCGCTTGGTGTCGAGCCAAGCAAGGAGTTGATCTTCGATATCGTTAGCATCGTCTTTGACAATGGCGTATTCAGCGGTGTGATGGCCAGTATTTTGGAGGAGTGACATGAGATGCTTGCCGGAGGCGTCGGTGTCAGGGGTGCGGGTGTCGCTGACGGTGAGGATGGCGCAGTTGGCGGTATGGCCTTGAGCTTGTTGGCGGTGCTGGCCGGTGGATTCTGACATGGTGGATTCCCTTGGTTTGTGTTGAGGTTCGGTCAGTCTGTCAGTAGCTGTGGGACTATTGCGACTAAAACAGTGGCGTAATTTTATTGTATGTGAACATTGCTGGGAGTGCCGGTACATTGCTGAGGAGTGGGGATGGCGATTATTTCTTGTCTAAATGACTGAAATAAGGGGCAATCTGCTACGTCATACTCTCAGAATAGGTTATTCTGTACGTTGATCGGACATTGGGGCTGTCAAGAAAACGAAAACTGGTAAACCAAGCACCTTACTAGCCTGGGGTGATGGCCACTCATCATTGAGGTAGACCTTGAATCGCAACCGAATTGCTATATGCCTATTGATCACGTTTGTGTGCGTGCTTGTTGGTGCGTGCGCCAGCAAATCTCCATTTGCGGATATCGATTGGGATGCGCAGCGCATCATCCGTGAACAACAGAAAAAAACACTTGGTGAAACATCCGTGACGGCACCGCTTGAGGCGGCAGATGATGATTTGGCGCGGTTTCGGAAGTCGACGACAGCACTGACGCCGAAGACGCACAATCCGGTGGCGAAAGATTTGCCGGTGAAGAATGCTAATCTTGCGCAGACATCTCCGGATGATGAGATGGTGGTGGGGGCAGATCCTGTGCTTGATGATGTGATGGTGGTACACCTGAATTTGGAAGACATCATTGGGTATGCTCTGAGGCATTCGCCGGAGTATCGGAGTCAGAAGGAAGACCTGTATCTGCAGACATTGTCGCTGATTTCGGAGCGACATCTCTGGGGACCACGTTTTTTCGATACAGTAAATGCCAAGTTGGATGGCGTGCCGGAGAGTGGGGACCATGATCTAGTGGGTTCGGTGGTAAATGAGTTACGTGTAACACAGCGGTTGCCATACGGCGGAGATATCTCAGTTCGGGCATTGGTGAACTATGTGAATTATCTGAGACGGAATTCATCTTCGACTGATCCGCACTCAACACAGAACGCTTCGATTGGAGTGTCGTTTAATTTACCGTTGCTTAGGGGGGCAGGAGTGTCGGCCCGTGAGTCACTCATTCAAGCGGAACGTGATCTGGTTTATTCAGTGCGTGAGTTTGAACGGTTCCGCAGACAGTTTTTGGTGGATCTATGCACGACGTATTTTGATTTGCTGCTGAGGCAGAAACAGATTGAGACTGAGCGGCGGCAGCTTGTGAATTTGCAGCGGTTGGCGGATCGTTTTGATCGGCTGTCGGAGACAGGGCGTGAGCCGTACTTTGAATATGAACGCGCCCAGGCACAGGTATTGTTTGGTCAATCGAACCTTCAATCGGCAATTGATGCGTATGCTCTCGCGCTAGACAGGTTTAAGATTGATATCGGGATGCCAACGATTGAGAATCTTGTGATTGACCGGTTGGATGTGGTGGTGCCGGAACCGTTTTTGGATAGCACACTTGCGGTACAGGCTGCGTATGACTATCGACTTGATTTGCAGACACAATTTGATCAGGTTGATGATGCACGGCGAGCGGTGAATGTGGCGAAGAACGGTTTGCTGCCGAGTCTGGATTTGTCGGGGTCTTTGGATCTGGTAACAGATCCAGATCGAGATCGTGCGGGGTTAGCAATTGATGCTGGCGCGTCACGGTATTCAGTGGGCGCTGAGTTGGATTTGCCATTGGATCGAAAAATCGAGCGATCGAATGTGCGGGCATCATTGATTCGGTTTGATCGAGCGCAGCGAAATTACAAATTGCAGCGTGATCGGATTGCGCTTGAGGTGCGTAATGCAATCCGAGATATTGAACAGGCACGGTTTAATTTGCGGATTCAAGAAAGTAACGTAAAGATTTCTGAGCGTCGATTGATTAGTGTGAAGCTGCGAGAAAGAACACTTGGTCCGCGTGACGTGATCGAAGCGCTTGAATCATTGAGTGATGCAGAAAATCGTCGGGACCGTGCATTGACATCATTGCGGACAAGCATCTTGAACTTTCTATTGACGACAGGGCAGATGCGTGTGGCGGCTGATGGTCGTTGGGAATCGCCAGGACGGTTGGTACTAGACGACGCAGGTATTGTTAGTGATCCAGCGGCAGAAGCGCCGCAGGAAAATGGTGAACCTGTGTCTGCAGAGCATGGTTGAATGAACTTGATGCGTTGAGATTGTAATGCACTGGAATATGAAATGAATATGGATAATAAAATGACTGGCATCATGGTTCGCGGGTTTATTAAGCCGGCAGTACTTGTATCGGTTGTGGTGCTGTGCTTGACGGTGGCGATTGTTTGGCTTTCTTCAGGTAGCAGTGTGCAAGGGAAAAGTGAAGATGCAGGTAATACTGCGGTGGTCAATCGTCAGGATAGTGAGTGGTTCGATGTAGAAAAGCGATCATTCAATCTGACTGTTGTGGCAACGGGCGAGCTTGAAGCGAAGAATCAGATCGAAGTGAAATCGCTGGTAAAGAGTAATGTTGCGATCGTGCAGATTGTGGATGAAGGGACTGCGGTGAAGAGGGGGGATTTGTTGTTTACGCTGGAAAGCAAGGCGATTGAAGAGAAAATTGACCAAGAAACATTAAGTGTTGAAACAGCGAGGGCAGACAAGATTACCGTCGATCGTAATCTAGAGATTGAGAAAAATAACGCGATAAGTTCACAGAAAACAGCGGAGGTAAAAGTCGATAAGGCGCGACTTGACTTTAAGAAGTGGCAGGATGGTGATGATCCGAAGCAACGTCGTTCGCTGAAACTGGCCAAGGAAACTGCTGAACGGAAGCTCAAGCTGGCAAAGCGTAATTATGAAAGCAGCATTGAGTTGTACGAAGAGAAGTTTATTTCTGAGAACGAGAAAGATGATGATTGGATCAAGATGATCGAAGCGACCGCGGCGTTGGAAACTGCGGTACAGGATATTGATATTTATGAAAAATATACATATCCGAAAGATCTGATGGATAAAGAATCTGCGGAGTCGCAAGCCGTTGCGGACTTGAAGAGTACGATTGCAAAGAACGAGAACACGTTGGCGCGGATGAAAGCAGATCAAACGAGCAAGGTTCGACGGCTGAAGATTCGTGAAACGACATTGCGTGAACAACAAGAGCAGCTATCGCGAACGAAAGTGGTAGCACCGCAGGATGGGCTGGTGGTATATGCTTCATCGGTGGGACCAAGCTGGCGGCGACAGGATCCGATTAAGCAAGGCAAGCAGATTCGTTTTAATGAGACGTTGATTGTGTTGCCTGATACTTCGCAGATGATTGCGACGATACTTGTGCACGAGGCGATGGTGCCGCAGGTTAAAGCGGGACAAACGGTGAACGTGACGATTGATGCGATGCCGGGCGAGATACTGGTGGGGACAGTTCAAACGATTGCGGTGATGGCTGAGGATGGCGGATGGATGAACCGAAATTTGCGTGAGTACAAGGTGAAAGTTGCTCTTCCGGAAGAGCAAGCGGACGGTTTGAAACCGTCGATGCGTTGTTCGGGGGAGATTGTGGTTGGCAGGGTTGAGGACGCGATTGCGGTTCCGATTCAAGCTGTTTATTCAGAAGGCAAAGAACATTTTGTATACGTCAAGCGTGGCGGTGTGACGAAGCAGAATGTAAAGATTGGGCGATCGAGCGAAACGTTTGTAGAGATCAAGGAAGGACTAGAGCCAGGTGTTCAGGTGCTTCTGCGGGATCCGCAAGCCGGTGAATGAATAAGTGATTTGTGAAAACAAAACTGAACAAAGAGCCGTTTGATATGGCTCTTTTTTTATCAAGGTGTTTCTGCTATTAGACGGTGTTACCAGCCTTTTTCGCTAAGGTCGTCTTCGAAAGGCTCGTAAGGGCTTTTGATTTTTTTGAATGGCCCCACGAAAAGCATACGGAAGGGGAGTGCGGCTACATTGAATGCATCACGAAATGGATCCAGTACGAGATGCCGTCTGTTTTCACGATCCCATTCACCAGCTTCGTAGCCTGACAATGCTTCAGACATTTGCCCTTCAACAGAAGGGTTATCGAGAAGGTCAGCTTTATCTTTGCCAAGAGGGATGTCACCGAAACGATAAGTTGAGTAGTGCGTGGTTCTGCCGTCGATGGGTGAGAAAGTTTGGCGTTGCCAGTTAGCGCGGTTGAGGCTTTTCATGTTTGGTGTTTGATTCTCCGGCCAGAGAACTTTGGTGCCGGAAGTATCGCCAGCGAAATCTGAGCCGAGGGATTTGGTGAGTTTTTTGGTGACAACATCGTCTTCTTCGAGTTCGGGTATAGGGACTGGGGTTTCATCAAAATAGATGCTGGGCTCTTCAGTGGCCATTTGCTGGACAGCTTCCGTATCAAATTTTTGTGCAGTGGCGGCAGCGGATTTTTCAAGATTGGTGTTGTCGCTTGCAATAGCTTCTGTTTGTGCGTTGGATTCTGAAGGGGGCATGCGGAGTTCATGGAGAACTTGCTGGCCGCGGGTGATGGGGAGCTGCGGGCTCGCAGTGATTTGTGGCGGAGTAGATTCGTTTTCGTTGAGTAGTGGTGCTTCTTCGTTCTTGAGTTCTTGAAGCACTTGTAGGCCGCGTGGAGCATTGGTTGTGTGTTGGATTGGTGTTGCAGGTAGGTTTGTTTCTTGGGTTTGTGGATTATGGTAGGAATGGAGAGCGTGTTGGAAATTTCTTATTTCACGAAGGACGATGGAGCCGCGAGGCGCGGTTGGTGTTAGAGGTTGGCCTGCTGGTTTGCTAGTTTCTTTAGGAGCGGGTGCTGAATGGTCAATGATGTCGACGGGGTTATGGGTGGATGAGGTAGTATTTTGTGCAAGTTGGGGTGTGGGTAATGTTGGAGGAGGTGTCGTATCTACATCTGGCATATGAGCGAAGATTTGGAAGGTGGGTACTGTATAGTTATGGCTGGTGTGCCCATAGTCAGGCTCGGTGTTGAAGCGGGGTGCGTCGCCTTCGAGTTCTTTATGATTCTGGACATCTCGCCCGCTGGCGCAGCCAAACAGCGTGATAACCCCAACCGGTACCATGACACACCACTGAGCGAACTGACGTGATAGAATCATACTGCAGGTTCCCAACCGTTATGGTCGCATTGGCACCGCTTGTGCTTTGCCTTCGCGATGAGCTGCGACCCCCGCTTGTTGTTGCGCCGCATCCACAACCTCTATGCTATCGGCAAAGCTGAGTGGGAAACCAAATTGTTTGCACAGGAATGACCCTCATGCGTGTTTTGATTATTCGTTGTTCACTGAATCCTGATTCTCGTTCGGCGCGCCTAGCGACGCATGCGGCTGAGTTATTGACTGCTGAACATGGAGCGGATGTGGAGACGGTGAATTTGCGTGAATATGAGCTGCCGTTATGTGATGGGGGTGAGGCGTATATGCATCCGAATGTAGCGAAGATGAAGTCCCATATTGACGCAGCGGATGCCGTACTCTTGGCGGTGCCGGTATACAATTACTACGCCAATGCCGCGGCGAAGAATCTTATCGAACTCACAGGGCGGGTCTGGACGGACAAAGTGGTGGGTTTTTTGGCAGCTGCAGGTGGGCATGGTTCGTACATGTCGCTGATGTCGTTGGCGAATTCATTGATGTTGGATTTTCATTGTTTGATCGTGCCGCGGTTTGTCTACACGACGGATCAGGGCTTTCACGAAGCAGGTCATCCACAGCCGAATGTTGAGTTGCGGATTCGTGAGTTGTGCCATGATCTGGCGCACCTAGGACGGACATGGCAGGAAAATAATCGGCCTGACCGCCCGGAAAATTCCTCGTCCTCATTGAGTTGAGCGGTCGATAGTGCCTCATAGCCAGGGACGGGGCAACGTAGAATAGGGGGAGGCGGACTCTTTCCCTAATCTCAGCTTTGAGCTATCATTATCAGGCTTAGATTTCAGGCAAACACGATGATGAACACGAAGAACGATACCCATCAAAATGAGGCAGATGACTCGCCATCTCCGGAATCCCCGGACCCCCTTCAATCGGACGACCCCGACCCTTTGAGTTGCGATGCGCTTCAACTCGACATTATTTTTAATACGGGCGATTACGCCGATCCCCAGTTGCCGCTTACAGGGTGGGTTGACGATTGTTTTACGCTCGCTGTGGCTGCCTCTGAAGTTTCACAGGCAAATATCTGTCTGGTGTTTGTGGCAGATGAAGAAATGTCGGTGATGCATGAACAGTATAAGAACATACCGGGTACAACGGATGTGCTGACTTTTGATAATCGTGACGATTTATCTGAGCCGGTTGAGGGGGACATTGTAATTTGCTTGGATGAAGCGGCCCGCCAAGCCTCCAAGCGAAACATACCTGCACGACACGAGGTGTTGCTTTATGCGGTGCATGGTTTGATGCATTTACTTGGTCATGATGATCATAATCCGCAGGCTTTCAAGGCTATGCACGCAGAAGAAGATCGGATTTTGAAAGAGATTGGGATCGGTGCGGTCTTTCATCGTGATGAGTGTACGGATGGTCCGACATAGATAAGATTGGCTTGCCGGTTGCGTCTGGCGCGGCCGGTTTGAGCGTATATAAAAAAGGCGACCCGTTTTCCTCGCTGCGGAAACCGCCTGTCTGAGAATCGGATGACTCAGCGAATTTCAAACTCGAGGCATTGAGAGAACCACCGTTGAATATTGCGATCATCATCGCCATTGTTGGGTCAATACTTGGTTGCTACTTTGCTGCTTGCCAAGTGGCGTTAAAAACATTTTCTCGTCGGAAGCTGGCGGATTTTTTAGAAGCACGTGGTAAGTCCGCGCGGCTTGAGGGCTTGAGTGAGCAGTTGCCGCAATTGAGTTTACTCGCAGGTGTTCTACGTACAGCGTTTACGATCATTATCTTCCTAGCGACGTTGGAGATTTTTCAGATCGGACTGAGCGGCGACATGTTCTTAGCGGATGTGTATGCGTTTGTGTTTGGCGGGCTGCTGATTACGATTTTTTCGGTGGCGATTCCATATTCATGGGCGCGGTATCAGCCGGAATGGCTATTGTCGTGGTCATTGCCAGTGTTGCGCGGGTGTCGCATCTTACTGATGCCGATCATTTATCCACTGTCATTTTTTGATCCGGTGATTCGTCGTATTTCCGGAGCGGACATTCCCACGGAATCTGATATTTCGGATGACGTTTTGTCGGCGGTCGAGCAGCACGAAGAAGCAGACACGGTGGACGAAGAACAGAAGGACATGCTTGAGGCGGTATTTGAACTACCCAATACGGATGCGGGCGAGATCATGACGCCGCGGACGGATGTGCATGGGATTGCGATTGATTCGCCGATCGAAAAGGTAAAGCAGGATGTGATCGCGTTTGGTCATTCACGTATCCCGATCTATGAGGAGAATCTCGATAACATTGTTGGGATTTTGTACGCGAAGGATTTGATCCCGCTTGTGGGGCAGAGCATTCCTGAGCCGTTTGATTTGCGATCGGTGTTGCGCGATCCACTACTGATACCGGAATCCAAGTCGGTTGATGAATTGCTGACGGAGTTCAAGGCCAGGAAGGTTCACCTTGCGATTGTTGTAGATGAGTACGGCGGTACAGCGGGGATCATCACGATTGAAGATATTCTTGAAGAGATCGTGGGTGAGATTCAGGACGAATATGAGCAGCAAGAGGAGCCGGAGCAATTGACGCGGCTATCTGAGCATGCGACGGATGCGGATGCGCGGATTCGGATCGATGACTTGAATGATGAATTGTCACTGGAGTTGCCAGAGAATGAGGATTACGACACATTGGGTGGGTTTGTGTTTGCGACGTTGGGACACATTCCAACGGTTGGTGAGCAGTTCGAGCATCAGGGGGTACGGTTTATCATTACCGAGGCGGAACGGACAAAAGTTACCCGTGTGAAGCTGGAAAAACTCATCTCCAACACGAACCCGCAGGATATGTAGAATATCTGCCGGAACGGACCTGAATAAATGACCCGCGAGTGAAGTTTTAAAATCATGACCGATACCCCGGATAAGCCGCTGAAGATTAATTTTTATAATACGCTATCGCATGCGGTTGAACCTTTTCAACCGATTGATGGCCGAAATGTTTATATGTACAACTGTGGCCCAACAGTTTATGACTATGCGCATATCGGAAATTTTCGTGCGTTTGTGTTTGCCGATATTTTGCGGCGGTTCTTGGAGTTGGCTGGCTATGATGTTTCGCAGGTGATGAACATCACTGATGTGGGGCACATGACGGAAGACAATCTTGCCGATGGTGGGGGCGAAGACAAGATGGAAGCGGCAGCAACGCGATTGAAAGAAGCAAAGAAGTCGGGAGCCGCGCCAGTAGAAAATCCAGACGATCCTTATCAGATTGCCGCATACTTTACGGATGCTTTTTTGGATGATGCGAAGAAGCTGGGGCTGAAGATTGCGACTGAGCATGATACGCATATGCCTCATGCGACGGCCTTTGTGCAGTCGGCCATGATCCCGATGATTGAGAAGCTCATCGCCAACGAACATGCGTATGTTGCTGACGATGGCGCGGTGTATTTTTCAGTGGAATCGTTCCCGGCTTATGGCAAGCTGTCGGGTAACACGCTGGAGAAACTTCGCGGCGGCGCGGGCGGGCGAGTGGAAGATTCGCATCAGGCGGCCAAGCGTCACCCGGGTGATTTTTTGCTGTGGAAGCCGGATACCACGCACAAGATGAAATGGGACTCGCCGTGGGGCGTGGGGTATCCGGGCTGGCATATTGAATGCTCGGCGATGGCGCGTTCGGTTTTGAAACAAGACGTGATCGACATCCACACCGGCGGCGAAGACAACATCTTCCCGCACCATGAATGTGAGATCGCGCAATCGTGCGGCTCGACCGGCCATGCACAATTTGCCAAACACTGGTTGCACACACGGTTCCTGCTGGTTGAAGGCAAGAAGATGTCCAAGTCCAAAGGCAACTTCTACACGATCCGTGACCTCACCGACAAAGGGATCGACCCGGTCGTGATCCGGTACGAGCTTTTCAAAGCGCACTATCGTTCGAACATGAACTTCACGATGAAGGGCATCGAAGATGCGGCTTCTGCGGTGCAGAAAATCCGCGGCGCAGCCGCAAACTTTGCTGCTCAGGCAGGTGATGAAGTTACTCCAGTTGAGAACGATCATCCGGTGGTGAAGCGATTCCTTGAGAACCTGGCGGATGATTTGAATATGTCCGGCGCGCTGGCGGTAGTGTTTGAGTTTATCCATGATCCTGCGGAGCATTCATCTGGACCGGCGGAATCGTTGGCGGTGCTGAAGAAGTTGGACCATGTGTTGGGCGTGTTGCTGAAAGATGATGTTGCGGCGACGAGTGGTCATGATGAAGCAGAGGTGCTGTGCAAGCAGCTTGATGAGGCGCGTGCAAATAAAGACTACGCCGCCGCCGATTCGATTCGCGATAAACTCATCGATCTTGGCTACGATGTGAAGACCACCAAGGAAGGTACAGTGGCGACGAAGCGGTTGGCGTAATCGCGCTTCACAATTCACATTAGCAATATAAAAAACCTGCGACATGTACCGCAGGTTTTTGTGCATTGATGATCTTTACGCTATCTGCCGAATAAGCGGCGAAGAAGTCCTGGCTTTTTAGACGGTGGTTCTGGAAGAATCTCGTTGCCGTCCTGATCGTAGCATTCGTTCTCTTCACCAATCAGATTGGCCTGCAAAGCCGAGGCTATGCGAAACATCTTCTGTCTTACTTCAGAATCAGGATTCTTTGCGACGATAGCACCTTCATCCAGCCACACCCAAGCTTTGTTGCCATCTTCTTCGTGCTGGCTGTAGGTGGTCCAAACGGCTATGGATGGATCGGTGGTACTGAATGTGATGTCTTCACTTTCGATATGCACGGATGCTTCGCTATCGAGTCGCATCTCAGGATCGTCTTCGATACAGATTCTCCATTCATCAAAGGTGATGGGGTCATTTTCAGCATCAAGCCAGGATTCGGTGCGGCAGATGTATAAGTTGTAGCCCATGTTGATGTCCTTATCGCGGTGTATGAGGATCATAAACTGGGCGAGATGGATGTGCGAGAGTTATATTCTTCGCTTGCTCGCTTATTCCTTCTTGTCGTCCGGTGCGGGGTGGGTTCCAATGACAAGGGGGGTGTTTGGGCCGAGCTTCTTTTCAATCGCGTTACGCATGGCTTCCCAGTGCGGACATGCGAAGCCGATGGGCGTGCCTTTGCAGATGCAGGTGGCCATGAAGATGACTTCGGTGCCGCGTTTGACCATTTCAGCGGAGCGAGCGACAGCTTGTTTGCCTGGGCAGCCACCGCAACTGACAAAGCCAATGACTTCGCATGGGCCGAAGGGTTCAAATTTGAATTTACCTGCTTTGGCGGCTTTGAAGTCCGCGGTGCCGGGGCAGAGGTGTTCGGTTTGTTGGCAGCGGATGATGCCGACTTTTTTCATGATGGCCTCGCTTACGGATGAGGATAAGCACAGGCAAAGCAATCCCATATCTTAGCATAAAATAAAACACCCCTGATGGATGATCGGGCTGTAGTGTGACTATGCGTGATGATGTACTTTACTCGACGGGCTTAAGGTCGTCTTCACGGAGCGGACGGTATCGTAGCGAGATCATGTCGAAGCGTTTAAGGTGAGGCTGGAGGCGGCTGAGGAAGTCGTTGTAGTTTTTGCCGGGGGCGCTCCATGCGGTTTCGGCGATGGCCATGCCACGCGGCCAGGTCATGTACTCAGCCTGCCATGAGGAGGGGATATATTCGGTCCAGACATTGCCTTGCACGCCGAGGATATGTTTGGCTTGGTCTTCGGTGAGGACGGGGGGGATGGGGTCGTAGCCATAGGTTTCGCGGAGCGGAGTGTTGTTACCGATGGCGGGCGGCTCGGAGAGCTTGTCGGTGGATTGATAGTGGTCGAGGTAGCAAAAATTGTTTGGGGTCATGACGACATCATGTCCGGCTTTTGCTGCGGCGATCCCGCCTTTCTCGCCACGCCAACTCATGACGGTGGCGTTGGGTGCGAGTCCGCCTTCGAGGATTTCATCCCAACCGATCAGGCGGCGGCCGTTGGCGTTCAGGTATTTTTCGATCCGGCGAATGAACCAGCTTTGCAGTTCGTGTTCGTCTTTGAGGCCTTCACGTTTGATGACTTCTTGGGCGAGCTTGCTGGCTTTCCATTCGTGTTTGGGGGCTTCGTCGCCGCCGATGTGGATGTACTCGCCGGGGAAGAGCTGCATGACTTCGTAGAGCACGTCTTCGAGGAAGGTGAAGGTGCGCTCGTCGGGGCTGAGGATCTCACGTGCGATGCCCCATCTCCAACGGACGGGGTGTTGCACGTCGGGGTTGTTGCCGAGCCAAGGGTAGGCGGAGATGGCGGCGGAGGAGTGGCCGGGCATTTCGATTTCGGGCACGATGGTGATGTGCAGTTTTTGCGCGTAGGCGACGACTTCGCGGATTTCATCTTGTGTGTAGAAGTACGGGCCGTAAGGTTTGCCGTCGCCATACTTGCGCATGTGGGGGATGGGGGTTTGATCGCGGCGGCTGCCGATCTCGGTGAGCTTGGGATATTTTTTGATCTCGATGCGCCAGCCCTGGTCTTCGGTGAGGTGCCAGTGGAAGCGGTTGAGTTTGTGTGCGGCCATGATGTCGAGCAGACGCTTGACGTAGGTTTTGCCGAAGAAGTGGCGGCCTTCATCGAGGTGCAAACCGCGCCAAGTGAAGCGGGGTTTGTCGGTGATTTGCACGGTGGGGACGGTCCACTTGATGTCGACGGGCACCCATTTGGTTTTGCCGTCGACTTTCACTTTTTTCTTGTGAATGTATGGCCTATAAATGCCGGCGGGTAGGAGTTGGCGAAGGGTTTGTAAGCCATAGAAAAGACCGTGAGTTGTCTGGGCGGCGACGGTGATGTTTTCGGTGGTGGTAGTGAGGGTGTAGCCTTCGTCGCCGAGTGTGTCATCGGTGATGAGCTTGAGGACGATGGCGTTGCTTGCGGGTTGTTTATCGGCGAGTGGCAATTTGAAGCCGGTGGCGGGGGAGAGGGTGGCGCGGTATTGATCGGCGACGGCGGTGAGTTCGGGAGTGACGGCGGGTGCATCAATGAAGAGTTGGGTGTCGGTATTGATGGCTGTGACGCCTTGGCCGAGGATGATCTTGTTGGGTTTGGGGATGATGTTGATGGCGGGAGAATCGGGAGCCTGTGCTCGAAGCGGTGAGATGATTGAAAGAACTGCGATGGCAACGAGCAGTAGCATGAAGAGATTGGGACGGTTTTGCATATTGAATCTCGTGTTGATGATTATTCCTTTGTACGCCGAAAAGATTTATTGTGATTGATGGCAATGTAAGTGTCGACTTTATTTTTGTCAAAGAAAATCGAGTTCTTATGCAACGCGATCTACATCACATGTTCAGCAGAACGATCTTTGATGATGATTTCGACATCAAGAGCTTTAAGGAATGCTCGCATCCATGCCCACATGCCGTGCCATTCGACGGCGGAAACGATATTGTTGTCGACGACAACGCCTTGGTGATCCAGTTTTTCGAAATGGCCGCCAGCTATCTCAACTTCTGTTTCACAAACGAAGTTGCCTGTTAGGTGACGATCTCTCATTAGGCCTGTTGCGATGAGGATTTGCACACCGCGACATATAGAAGCGATCGGTTTGTTTTGTGTAACAAAATGTGAGGTCAGTTGCCTTACGACGGGATAGGTGCGCAGGTATTCACAGGATCTTCCGCCGGGCAAAATCAAGCCCACGTAGTCCTCTGGTTTGATTTTATCCAGCGTCACGTTGAGGTTGATGCGATGTCCTTCCCATTCTGTGACGGTTTGGTACTTGTCGTTGATGTCGTGAACGCAGGAGGCAACGGTATCCCCTTTCTTTTTTTCTGGGCAGCCAACGTGCACTTCAAAGCCCACTGTTTTTAAGACGGTGAGGGGAGCCATGATTTCGTAGTCTTCACCAAAGTCACCGGTGATCATAAGGAGTTTTTCTACCATGATTGAGCCGCCTTTCTGGTTTAGTGCCTGTTTAAGTAAAAGGAATTATTGGTGACATGTGTGGCTGTCTCTATCAGGTTTACTACCCTACGCCGATTTCTGCTGATCTGGGATGGCGCATGACAAAACCCTGCCTGGGGCAGAGTGAATGATGGTCTTTGGGTATTTCGTGCGGGTTGGCGCTTTAGTCGATGCCTTCGTAGCCGTAGCGTTCAGCAATGAACATCTCAAGCAGATGAACTTCGACAAGTGTAAAACGCACCGGAAGCTTGACATGAGTCTCGACCATAAGAATGGCTTCATCAAGCATACACTTGCTGGTGGCACAGATCAGTGTGCCTTCATGGACACGGATGGGGAGGACTAAATTTTGCCATGCGTACTTGGGAGCTACATGGTCTAAGCAGTCACGATCAAAGGTTTCATGGAATAGATTCAGCGGACGGTTGTCGAGAATCATGTCACCGATCGCATGGTCTTCATGGATCAGATTGTGATCGACTTCGCTGCTGACGGCTTCCCATTTCAACCTGTTCTCTTGATCAACAGTGGGATGATCGAGATGTTTGCCGTTAGTTTTGGCGTGGCCGTTTTGTTTGGAATCAAGTTTTGCACTCTGATCGGTGCCCGAACGCATGGTCTTAACTGGATGCATAGAAGAATCTCCCAGCGAAACTATACGCGCAAACATCGGCGTGCTCCGGTGGGAATATTAAGAAATCTCCCCAATTTCTGAATAAAAGCAATACAAAGGTAACCGTTTATAAACATCTGTAGCAACTGGGGCGTCGCAAGTGTCTTGTGGTGAGGGAATATGATGATTGTATAGGCTGAAGTGACATAGCAATCAGACGCGAATTGGTCCGATATTTTAACGGTTGATTGAGGTTGCCTTACTCGGCTTTTGTGATGAGTGACTGGTAGCGCATGGCGTGCTGGTCGAAGCCGGCAGTGTCGGAGGGCTTGTAGGTTTTCAGTTCAAAGGATTGCTTCACAACGCTGCGGATAGCGGCGAGATCGGCAAGATTGCCTGCGCCCATGGCTTGTGTAAGCGCGTTGCCGATGGCGGTGGCTTCGTATGGGCCAACAATAACAGGAAGATTAATCGCGTCGGCTGTCATCTGTTGCAGCAACTCATTTTTGCCACCTCCACCCACGACATGGAGGACATCCATTTTGCGGCCGAGTAGTTCTTGTAATTCATGCAGTGTGGTGCGATAGGCAAAGGCGAGTGATTCGAGGGCGCAACGAACAAAGGCGCCGGATGAGGCGGGGTTGGGTTGATTTGTTTTTTGTGCGTAAGCGGTAATTTTGGTGAGCATGTTACCAGGCGTAGCGAAAGGTGGGTCTGCTGGGTCAATCAAAGTTTGGAACGGCTTCGCTTCGGCGGCGGCTTGCGTGAGTTGGATATAGTCGAAGGACTGGCCTTGAGATTCATAGTCGCGGCGAATTTCCTGCACTAGCCAAAGGCCGGCGATATTTTTGAGGAAGCGGATTTTGTTTTCGACGCCGCGCTCATTTGTGAAGCCAGCGCTCATGGCACTGGTGTTGACAATTGGTTCGTCGAGTTCGGCACCCATGAGGGACCAAGTGCCGCTGGATAGATAGGCCCAGTTTTGATTGCTGTTTTGGTCAACAGGGACTGCTGCGATGGCGGAAGCGGTATCGTGTGAGCCGGGAAGGATGACGGGGATTTTTTGATCCAGTTTACAGTGTGACGCGATTTGATCGGTGACGGGACCGAGTGTGCTGCCAGCTTGGAGGGGTGTTTGTGAGAGGAAGCTGGTGGGTAGGCCCAGTTGTTCGAGCAGTTCAGTATCCCACTGGCCGGTGCGAGGATCGATCATTTGGCTGGTGGATGCGATGGTGGCTTCGTTGGCAGGTTTATTGGTGAAGAAGTAATGGAGCAGGTCGGGCATGAAGAGCATACGTGTAGCATGATCTATGGCGGCGGGTTCGGCCGCTTTTTGAGCGAGGAGTTGGAAGAGTGAATTGAAGGGCATGAATTGTACGCCGGTGCGGTCATAGAGGTTTTCGTCACCGAGCTTGTTGAGGGCGGCTTGCATGGCGGGTGGGTTGCGTGGATCGCGGTAAGCGAAGGGGAGGCCGAGGAGTTGGCCAGATTTGCCAAGCAATCCAAAATCAACACCCCATGTATCTACACCGAGTGAGATGAGTTGGATATCGTTTTCCCGGGCATGCTGTGCGGCTTTGGTGAGGCCGTCGAGTAGGTTCCGCCAGAGGTCGAGCAGCGACCAGTGGTAGCCGGAGGGCAGATGTTGAGGGAGGTTGGCAAAGCGGTTGATTTCGATGAGTTGAAGGCGGTTGTTTTCGAGGACTGCAAGCATGGTTCGGCCGGACTCGGCGCCGAGGTCAAAGGCAATGTGCCCGTGTTTCGCACTGGTACTCATCAAAAGGCTCCTGATAAAAACGGCTGCCATTTGCATCGGAATGGCGATCAAAGATGATCAGATTATATCAAATTATTTCGTAAGTTATCATGTCTGTGTACTGCTGTTTTGAAACAGGTGGTGAGGGGGAAGGCGGGGGCTGATTTGATGCAAGAGCGGGCTTGTGGAATCACAGAACCACAGAGGGGAGCGTTAGAGGCAAAATGAGTTCAAGAGCAGGAATGATTATGGGTTGTGTACGTCGCATGCTCCGTTGCATTCGAACTTCTTGAAGGATTTGGGGAAGTGGGTGCGCTGGTACGGGCCGAGGGAAAAGGTAATGTCGGTGTAGATGTGTTTGGTGTCGCCTTCGTCGGGCTTGCGGCCGAAGCTTTCATATTGGCGAGATGCGAATCTTCGGCCATGGTCGTCTTGCAGGTCGGGGCCGGTTGAATAGACGACGATGCTGCCAGTAGATGGGTCGTGTTTGTAGAGGATGGGTTTGCTGGTGTAGAGGTCGGTGGGGATGGCGGGGAGATAGCTGGGGACGAGGTCGGTGAGTTTGGATGGGTATGAGCCGTGATCGAGTTTATAGAGGTGGCAGGTGAGGGCGGTGCGGGTAAGGTCGAGACGGGCTTGAGAGAGTTTGAGTGAATCATACGAGCTGCGGTATGCATCAAGCAGATAGTGTGCGACGGCGGATTCGTCGCTGGCGAGTTGATTGATTTTCTCTTGAGGTAAGTCATCAAGATATGGTTGATTGATTTGCGATTGAATAAATTCAGTGATCATGGTGGCGAATGCGATTTTGTTTTGTTCGGGGAGTGTTGGGTCATTGGTAAAGCGAGTGATTTGCCGCCGGGTGTTCGCCAGGTCGACTTTCATTTGATCGAACGTATCATCAAAAAGTTCGGGGGATTTATAGTCTGCTGTTGCGCTTGAGTTGGCCTCTTCAGTGGGGTCTTGATCGTCTCCGATGAACATGGTGTAGACTTGAGCTTTCTGCGTGAGCAGTTCAATGGCTTTGTTGGTGTCGAGGTTTGAGAGCATATCGGCGCGTTCGATGATGAGTGAGGTGATGAATTGCTTGTGGAGGTTGATGGTGCTGAGGTGGGCAAGTAGATTCCGGGAGGTTTGTTTGTCTGGTGGCGAAGAATGGAGTTGTTCCTTGATCATGTATTGGGCGAGGGCGTAAAGGGATTCGCGGACGAGGGGTGCGATGAGGATAGGTTCATTTTGAAGGGCGTTTGCGATGTGGATGGTGCGGGTGATGTTGTCGTAGGCACGGTTGTGCTGCTTTTGATGATTGGCGAGGAGCGTATCGGTCTGGAGCAGGTGGGCGAGCTTGCGGTGGTAGACATACACCTTTGCGATGGATAGGTGGTCGTTTTGATAGTTCTGGAACCATCGTGAGGGAGTGGAGGGATCAAGTTTTCGGAGCGCGGTGAGGGCGGGGGCGTTGTCGTTGAGGTAGTGTTGGATGTTGGCAAGATGATCGTCTGGGATGGGCGAGGTGATGTCTTCGATATGTTCGCACCAGAGGTCATAGCTCTTGCAGTTGGGGTAGCCGTGGGTTTGTTCATCGTAGGGGATGAGCTGGGCGAAGATGTTGTTGTAGGCTTGGGCGTTGTTGGGTGAAGGGGCGGGGGGAAGCCAGGCGTCAATCTCGTCGGCGGCGGTTGGATAGCCTTGGGTGCGGAGGTGGGCGATGAGGGAGACGAGTTGTTGCTGTGGGGATGGGCCAGCGGTTTGTGATGGGTTTGGAGCGTGCCTAAAAAGTGCGAAGGCGAAGATTGATGGGGTGATGAGGCTTGCAATGATGATGAATGTTTTGCGATACATACCAAGCTCCGGAGGATGAGAGTTCAATCGTGATTGTATGAGATGTGTGAGAGCAGCGATAGAAAAGACGGTGAGATAACCCGCATACTGAGCATGTGTGTTTGTCTTTGATAGAAGAGCAGCTATGAATGATGTTGGTCTAAGCGATGATTAGTCGTTGGGAGAGGAAGGGGGAGTCGTTGGTTCAGTTGTTTTTTTGACGAGGTTGATGGCGGAGGTGATGTAGGGGAGGCCGGAGACAACGGTGGCAATGACGGTGGCGTAAACGAGGATGTCACGGCAAGTGGCCAGTAGCCAGTTGTAGGTTTCGCTGTGGCTGGGGTGTTCGGGGTTGAGGTAGACAATGAGCAATACAAGGGGGATGACAATGGCTTGCAGGATCATCTTGATCTTGCCCCATTTGTTGGCTTGGAAGTTGATGCCATCGCCTTCGAGTTCGCCGCGGATGCCGGTGACGAGGAGTTCGCGGCCGAGGATAACAACGACCATCCAAGGGTAGATGCCGGAGGCCATGTTAAAGAATTCGCCATCAGCGGCACGCTCGGGGATCACAAAGCGTGCACCCATGAGATAGATGAAGGCGCCGACGACGAGGATCTTATCACAGAAGGGGTCCATGATGCGGCCGAACTTTGAGACGACATCCCAGCGGCGAGCGAGGTGGCCGTCGAGTGCGTCGGTGATCGCGGCGAGTACAAAAAGGACGATGGCGGCGATGAGGATGGGTGAGTGGGAGGTTTGTGAGTCGAAGCGGAATTGGTTGAGGATGAGGAAAAAGATGCCAGCCAGGAAGAGGCGGAGGACGGTGAGCATGTTGGGGAATTGGCGGTACATGTTTACGTTCTCTTTGGGAGGGATAGGGTACTTGGCGATGGTTCGTTTATTTTAGTCGAATGGTGTGGGGAATGTGTAGGGTGAAGATTTTTCAGGTTGGTGTTGTCGGGGTGGGTGAGATGACTCCGCCCACAGAGCGAGCGGGCTTGAGGGATGATGAAGTGTTTTTAGAGGTTGTTGAATGAGTTTGCGGCGGCGAGTCCGGCGAGGCGGCCGGTGTTCCAGGCGAATTGGAAATTGAATCCACCGATGCGTCCATCAACATCAAGTATTTCGCCAGCAAGGTAGAGATCGGGATTGATGCGTGATTCCATGGTGTTGAGGTGGAGTTCGGTGAGGGGGATGCCGCCGGCAGTAACTTCGGCGTAGTTCCAGCCTCGGTGGGTATGGATGGGCAGGTCGAGGGCAAGAAGCGTGTGGGCAAGCGCCCGGCGGTCGTCACGGGTGAGATGGGTAAGTTTGGTGTCGTGGGGAATGCCGAGGTGCTTGTCCAGCAAGATTTCAGCGAGGCGGTTCGAGGGAAGCAGATGCTTGAGGTGTGAGCTGATGGCGCGCTTGGGCGAGGATTGCGCGATGGAGAGGAGGTGCTGTTCAAGCGCATCGAAGTTGGCGAGGTCGGGGTGGTCGGCGGCAAGGAGATTGGCGGTGAGCGTGGGCGATTGGTCGGGGGTATTTTGAGCGAGGATAAGGAAGTGTCGGGAGAGGTCCATGGCGGCCGGGCCAGAGATACCGAAGTGGGTGAAGAGGAGCGATTTGATGGGGAAGCTTCGCGGCTTGCCGTTCTGCGGCGAAAGTGTCAGCGGCGTGTCGATAGCGATGCCGGTGAGTTTGGTGAGGTAGTGCGATGGGTCGTGGTAGGTGAGTGGGACGAGTGCGGGGGAGGTTGGGGTGACGGTGTGGCCGAGGGATTTTGCGAGTTCGTAGCCGAAGCCGTCGGAGCCGGATTTGGGAAGGGATTTGCCGCCGGAGCAAAGGATGATACGTTCAGTAGTGATGGGTTTTTGAATCGTGGAAATGCGGAACATTGCGTTACCGTCTAATCGAGAGATAGATGTGACGCGGTGGTTGGCGAGGAGGGTGAGATTGGGGAGACGATTCACTTCGCGGAGGAGGGCGTCGAGGACGGTGCGGGCGGAATCGGATGTAGGGAAGAGCTTGCCGGTGGGTTCGGTTTTGAGTTTGACGCCGAGTTGATCGAAGATGTTGATGGTTTGTTTGACGGTGAAGGACTTTAGGATTTTTTTGACAGCGTTGGTTGAGGGAGCGTTGTAATCTTTGGGTGTGACGGATTTGTTGGTGACGTTGCAGCGACCTCCGCCAGAGACGAGGATTTTTGTGCCGGGGGATTTGGCGGAATCGAGCAGAGCGATGTTGAGATGAGGTGCGGCATCTGCGGCATGAATCGCTGCGAAGAGGCCTGCTGCGCCGGCGCCGATGATGGTGATATTGTAATGATTTTCGTTCATGATTGCGGGTTGAAAAACGCCCGGGGAATGGATCCCAGGGCGCGGTTGTTTGTATCTGTGCCGTTTGTTTCCCAGTGGCGGCGGCAGCCGAATGCCGGGCTTGAGGTGATGGGGCTTTTCGGGGGTTATTTGAGGAAGTCGTCGAGTTTCAGGCCGCCGAGACCGACGCCACCGACATCGCCGAGGCCGGACTTAAGATTGTCAGGCTTCTTGCGTTTGGCAGAGGGTGTGTGGGCGTGTTGCTTGTCGGGGCCGCGATTACCTTGGCGAGGCGAAGCGCTTTGTGATTCGGCTTCGAGTTGCTCAGGGGTTTTGTCGACAGCTTTGAGTGAGAGCTTCACTTTGTGTTCTGCTTCATCGATTTCGATAACGCGGAACTTCGAGGTGTCACCGACCTTGAGGACGTCCTCGACGGTGCGGACGCGCTTGTCGGAGAGTTCGGAGATGTGTACGAGCCCTTCGATGCCGGGCTGAAGCTCGACGAACGCGCCGAAGGTTGTGGTCGAGATGACCTTGCCTTCAACGATGTTGTACTTGGCATATTTATGTTCAGCGCCGACCCAGGGGTCGCCGGTGGCGGCTTTGAGTGAGAGCGACATCTTGTGTTTGTCAGGGTCGATGGAGATGATCGCGAGGCGGACCTTGTCGCCGACTTTAACGACATCTTCTGCGGAGCGGACGCGGCCCCATGACATTTCAGACATGGGCAGCAGTGCTTCGACGCCGGCTTCGAGTTCGACGAATGCGCCGAAGTTCGCGGTGCGGATGATGGTGCCTTCGACATTATCGCCGACTTTGTATTTGCTTGCGACAGAATCCCACGGGTCTGGCTGAATCTGTTTCATGCCGAGTGAGATGCGGTCTTTCTCAAGGTCGAGCTTGAGGATTTTAACTTCGACTTCTTGGCCGACTTTGAGCAGGTCGGAAGGTTTACCGACATGTGAGTAAGCCATGTCGGTGACGTGAACGAGGCCGTCGACGCCGCCGAGATTGACGAAGGCACCGAAGTCAACGACGGAACTGACGGTGCCTTTGCGGATCTGTCCGACTTCAAGTTCGGAGACTGTTTTATCGTGCGCAGCTTTTTGTGCGATTTCAAGGTGTTGGCGACGTGAGAGCACGACGCGTTTGCCTTTGTGATCGATCTCCTGGACGAGGCCGGTGAGCTTTTGACCGACGAAGGGCTCTAGGTCGTCGACGTGATGGATGTCGACTTGCGAGGCGGGCATGAAGCCTTTGATGTTGCCGACGAGTTCGAGTTCGAGACCGCCCTTGTTGGTGGCGGTGGCGCGGGCTTCGATGGACATGCCGGGTTTGAGTTGTTGCCAGTTGGCTTGTGAGACGGCACCTTCACGTGAGAGGAAGACGAGGCCTTGCGCTTCATCGACATGATCGACGACAAAATCCATGATCGAGCCGAGGCGTGGGGGGCGGTCGAATTGTGCAGCTGGGACAACGCCTTGGAGTTTGACATCGTCTGCGAGGTCGATGAAGACATCATCACCACGGATGGCGGCGATGCGACCACGCTTGATTTGTGAATGGAATTCTTTCGTGCCGGAATCGGATTCAGCTTGCGCGGCTTTGAGCTCGTCTTCTTTTTGCTCGTCGGCCTTCATGATGTCGTCGAGGGATTGTCCGCCGAGGGCATCATCGATTTCTTTTTGCAAGTCAGCTTGTGGGTTGGATGCGGGAGCTGCTGGTGCTTCAGCAGCGGGTGGTGTTGGTGCAGTCCCTGGTGCTATGGGCGCGCCGGGTGCTAGTGGCGCTTCAGGGGCTGGAGCGTTTCCGGGAGCGGGTGGTGGTGTTTGTGGCACGGCCGACTCCGAGGTGTTCTGCGGCTTCGGTGCTTGTGACGGGTCTTGATTCATCGAGTCCATAGAAATACATCCATTGTTAAAAAGAACAATAGCTCCAGCTTACCCGCGTTGGGGGTGAATATCCAATCTGTTAGGGCGGATTGGACCCGCTGGGGAGATGATATTCTAGCCGATTATGGGGTGGTGAGATGTTGAGAATGGCGCAAATAAAATCGAAGTGGTTTTGGTGCCCATTCCTCTGCGTAGGCGACGCCAATACGAGGCGTGGCGACGATGTGCGAGGATGGGTAAGCACGTTTGCGGATTTGGAGGATGCAGAGGGGGGAATAGGGGGTAGGAGGCGTGGTGAGGTCGGTATTCCCATGTGTGAGATCAATGCCCAAGGCTTGGGTGAGCTTGGCGGGGCCGGAGCAGAGATCGCGGTCGCGTTTGGCTTTTTTGCGGCGTGTATACATAAGGGAGAGATTATCAGTAGGGGCGAGAGCACGGATGAGGACGGCTTGCGGTGTGTCGGCGGGGCGGGTGGTGACGTTCATGCAATGGTGCATGCCGTAGGTGAAGTAGACATAGGCGTGGCCGGGCGGTCCCCACATGGTTTCGACGCGTGGGGTGCGGTGGTGGTTATAAGTGTGGGCAGCTTTATCGTGCGGCCCGAGATAGGCTTCGACTTCGATGATCAGGCCGCCAACAAGCGTGTTGGTTTTCGGATCAAGACGTATGAGTTTTTGGCCGAGTAGCGCGCGAGCAACGGTGATGGTGTTGCGGTTGAAGAATGAGCGGGGGAGGGGGGAATGCATGATAGATCAACATGATAACAGTGTGGATCATTCCAGGATTAATGGAGGGCCTTACAGGTTTGAACTCGTGAGTTTGATGGTGAAAGCTATTTGGCTGAGCCGGCGAATTGTTTGTTGCGAGGGTTGGGGATGGCTTTGATGGATTTAGGTGGGTTGGCGGTGAGCGGGACGTAGGAAGCCCAGTTACGTAATGGGAGGAAGGCGATAGCCATGACGGCGAGGTTGGCTGCGATGAAGGCCCATAGCCAGAAGTAAGCGGAGGACATGAAGCCGTAGGAGTGCAGGCCGACGCCGAGCATGTTGGTGCCGAACCATGAGAAGGCAGTGATGACGTTGCCGAGGACAGCGAGTGCGGCGATACCGCGTTGTTTGATCATGCCACCCCATCGCGCGTGGAGGATGATGGCGGTGAGCAGGACGATGAGGACGGCGCCGTTTTCTTTGGGGTCCCATCCCCAGAAGCGTCCCCATGATTGGTCGGCCCAGATGCCGCCGAGAACGGTGCCGACGAAGGAGAAGAGCAGGGCGAAGGCGGTGGTGGCGTAGATCATGCGGGTGATCTTTGCGGCAAGGTCTTTGGTGAGTCGTTTGGTATAGACGCCGAGGAGGATGTAGTAGAGGGCGATGAAGCCAGCGAAGAAGACGGCAGAGTAGCCGATGGTGACGATGATGACGTGAGTGGCGAGCCAGAAGTTTGAATCGAGGACGGCTTGCATCATCTGCATGGTGTCGCCGGTGGCGAGGTTATGGGCGACGATGAGGGTGGCGAAACCGATGAGTGAGCTGAGTAGGAGGGCGATGCCGTTGCGGTTGAAGTGTTCAAAGGCAAGAGCGATGACGATGGTGAAGTAGCCGATGAAAACGGCGGAGGAATAGAGGTTGGTGACTGGGGGACGTTCGGTGATATAGATGCGGGCAGCTAGCGCGAAGGTGTGCAGCGCAAAAGCGATGAGGATGATGGTGAAAGCGAGTGAGGGGAGGAGCTTGCGGAAGATGGATTGCGGTGGGTCGGTGGTGTTTACGTTTGCGGTGGAGGTTGAAAAGAGGAACGAAAAGATCAGGAGGATGAAGGCGGCAAGGTAAAGCACGAGCCCGGCATAAAAGGGCTGGAGCTTGTTAAAGAAGACTTCAAAGTCAGTCTTGGTGATGATGTTGGGATGGTTCTTTTGGAAGTCTAATAGATGGTTAGACAGGGCGGCGCGGTAGTTGGCGGCAGGCGCCTTCTCCGCGGCAGGGGTGATGAGTTGTGAGGTTGAAATGATGTAGGTGCCTTGCAGATCTTGCGGCATGGAAGTGGGGAGTGAGGACATGAGGGTGGCAAAGTGCATGAGCTTGGCTTGCTCGAAAGTGCCTTCGGCAGTGAGTGAGGCGGAGAGGAAAATATCTTGTAGATTCTGTGCGGTGGATGAAAGAGGTTGCCGGGTATGAGCGGCGGATTGCATGGCGGTGGTGAGCGCGATCCACTCGCCCTCGGAAGTATTTAGATTGTTTTTTGAGGGGGGCGATGGTGGTACGTAGTAGGGGCGTGTGAGTGTTTGCAGTTCGCGATAGGCGCGGAGCTTGTTAAAAAGATTGATGATGTCGTTCTGGTAAAGCGAGCGGTCGGCGGCAGCGATCTCGTCGGCTTTCTGTGCGTGATCCGAAATGGTCTGGATGTGCGGTGAGAGCTGGCTGAAGGAGAAGAAATGCTCTTTGGGGTCTTCAACTTTGAGCATGTCTTTGATATCGGGATTGTCGTTGCGGAAGATTTTATATTCGGCGGCCTCGGCGGGATGGGACAGGATGTTAAACAGCACAGCGGCGGCGGAGTATGTGTTGCCTTGATCGTCACGGTAGGTTTGCTTGTCACGGATTTGCAGCAGGGTCGAACGGGCGACAGTGTCGAGCGGCTTTACGCGGCCTTGATCGGTCACAGGGATGCGCGCAAAGTCGGCGAAGTTGTATTGATCTGTGTTAGGTGATTTGTCCGGACGCATCATCGGCGACGCGATGTAGCCAAGCGCGATTAGTGCGGTCAAGGTGATGATCGCATAGTGAAGTTTGGGACGTGGTGTGAGTGGTGTGCTGGCGTTTGCGGCAGGAGCGCGTGCTTTTTTACTTCCGGGGGAGCGCGTGTACTTGATGAGCATGAGGACAAAGTGCAGCAGCAGACCGAGGGAGACAAAGGTGCAGGAGATGTAGGGCAGGGTCCAGCCAGGGTTGTCGACGACTTGAAGGACAGATTGGCCGATGCCTGCGTTCATCTGGTACTGGAAGAAGGTTTGCCCGCGGTAGCGCATGGGGTGGTTCATCCAGATATGAACGTTGCGGTCCTCGTTGTTGGCGGGATCGACGAGTCGAATGTCGGAGGCAAAGTTTTTATTGATGGTGGACCCGACGAATTGTTCGTGGGTGGCTTTGATGAGATGAATTTGATAGGGGTGGTAAATGCGTTTGAAGCGGAGGGCGAGTTGCCAGGTTTTGCCTTGGCTATCTGTGATGGGTTGGTGAGCGGTAATGAGTGGTGAAACGATGAAGGTGCCAAGCGGTTTGTCGGAATCGTTGGGGCTAATTGTGAGATAGGCAGCAGGTGTGTCAGAGGATTGATTGAGGTCGGTGCCGGTTTCGGCGCGTACGGGCATGGCGAGATAGAAGTCGGTGCCGAAGCCTGCGGTGGCGGGGTTGGAAAGTTGGGTGTGCGGGTTCATCGCGGCGCGCTGGAGGTCGACGATGTTGGCAGCGGGGTAGTATTTGGTGACGGTAATGTTGAAGGGGAGATCAATGTTGGGTGAGGCGTTTCCAGGGGAAACAGGTTGGCCGGTGTTGAATGCTTTTTGGAGGTGGGATTGTGGGATGGCGATGACGGTGTCGGATTCCGGATCGCTGGTGTCGATGAGGACGAGTTCGGTGGTGCGGATGTCTTCAGAGAAGTTGGCATAGGACCCTTCGGTAAGGGTCATGTTGGATTCGACGGCGAAGATGCCGGTGATGAATTCGCCGAGGAGCAGGACGATGAGTCCGAGGTGGATGACGAGGATACCTGTGCGTTTGGCGGTGATTTTGAAGGTGGTGATGAAGGCGGCGACGAGGTTGAGCAGCAGGAGTGCGCCGAGGAGGAACCCGCCGGGGAAGGGGAAGGAGAAGTCCGGGGCGCGGAAATTTTGCGGGAGGATGTGTTTGAGGGGGATCATGACCATGAGTGATCGGAAGTAGGTTCCGACGACGGTCCAGTTGCCTTCGAATCGTTGGGCGAGTGTGCCGAAGAAAACAAGGATCATGGTCAGGACCATGAGGAAGACCATGAGCTTGAGTGATGAGAGCGATTTGAGGAGTTTGTTTTTACGGATGTCGGGCATGATGAACTTATCTTTAAAGGATCAGTGATGTTGAAAAAATGAAAATGCGGCAGCCTAATCGATGGTTAGAGTGAAGTGATGGTGATGGAATTGAGAAAAGTGATGAAAGCGGGTTTGAGCTCGCCGATAGCGGGAGATGAGCCAGCCGCTTTGATGAAGTAGGTTTTGTTTTGTGCGGGGACCGGGAGGTAGGCGATAAGGAAGGATTGTGTTTTGTCAGCAGATTGCATGTCGTAGAGCGAGCAGTGGATGCCGGAAGGAAGATCGATGTGCTGTTCGGGTTGTTGCGCGATGTCGGTAATGGGTGGGAGGGAGAGTTGGCCACGCCACCGGTTTATGTTGGGGATGCGTCCGCCGGCGTTGCCGGTGAGGGAAGAGATGGTGATGCGGATGGTCTGGTCGCCTTCGCCGGTGGTGAAGGCGGCAGTGAGAAACTGAGTGGCGGGTTGCTCGGTCCAGGATTTTGGGGCGGTATAAGTGAGCGTACTATCAGAAGCAGAGGCGCTGCCTGTACTGCCGGGGGCAGGGTGGTCGGCTGGTGCGATCAGTGGCGTGGGCGGTTTGGTGAGTTGCGCCACGTGCGGCGGGTCTTTGGGACGGGCATCCTGCGTGATAGGTTCGTCCTTGCAGGCAGAGAGTGCGGCCAGCATGATCAGCGGCACGATGATCCTGAGGTAGAACCATATGTGATGGCAAGATTGAATGGGGTGCGGCCGAGCGGGCTCGGGAGCAAGAAGGGCGACGGGAGAAATGGGGGGGGACCCGTGAATCATTGGTGGCACCTCGTAAACGCGCCGGGAGCGGTGCGCGTAGAGATAGGTTACATTGAGTCATAAGTTGGTTCAAAAAACCGTGAGTGGACGATGAAGGAACTGCCGTAGGCAGATAGAAATAGTTCGTTTGTGGATAAGGAAAGGTTCGCCAAATGGCAGAACAATTCATCCAAGCCGGGGTTGGCGTTAATGTGCTGCTGGTCGGTGTTGGCGGGATGTTGGGAAGTCTTTCTCGATACGGGGTAGGAAAGTTCGTGCACTGGGCACACCCGATGGAAATGAATGAATGGCCGTTGTATGTCAGTGCGAGTGGGACGATTATGGTCAATGCGCTGGGGTGTTTTTTCTTTGGCCTGATTTGGGGGGCATTACATGAATGGAAGGCAAGTTTGTCGCCGATGTTGATGTTGGCGCTTTTGACGGGGTTTATGGGTGCTTTTACGACGTTCTCGACTTTTGCGTTTGAGGGATATCAGCTTTACGTACGACATGGTATCTGGAGTGCGGCGGGTTATTGGTTTATCCAGAATGTCGCGGGGTTTGTGTTAGTCGTCATTGGTGTAGGCGTGGGGAAGCTGATGTATACGACTTGGTTGGTGGGCGAGTCGGTGGGGTGAGTTGGGAAACTGTGTCACATCAAGAATACGATCTACATTAGCATGGGCCTGGTAAAAAAGGCCTGATTTGTCTTTTGCAGAAATGTCTGGAAAAGTGGAATGTTACGCTGGTTGCGGCGTTGGCATAGATATGCTGTGCGGCTACACTGTCGTGCTTGTTGTCGTGTTAGCAGTGAATGACGAATACACGAGGAGTAGGGCTGATGCCCGGAAAAACAGAAGAATTAGACGGGAAGCGCCGGCTTAAGGCGCGTCAGAGTGCTGTGGTTCGCTTTGCGGGCGACAGTGGTGACGGTATGCAATTGGCCGGCACGCAGTTTACGGATACCAGCGCCATCGTCGGCAATGACGTGGCGACGCTACCGGATTATCCAGCCGAAATCCGCGCTCCAGCCGGGACCGTGGCAGGTGTATCTGGTTTTCAGATCAACTTTTCCAGTGAAGATATCTACACGCCGGGCGACAAGGTTGATGCGCTGATTGCGATGAATCCAGCGGCACTGAAGGCTCACATTCCCGAGGTTAAGCGCGAGGGAATCGTGGTCGTTAACGAGAGCGAATTCACCAAAACGAATCTGAAGAAGGCAGGGTATCCCGCTGGACACAATCCGCTCGAAGATGAAGTTTTCCTGGAAAGCTATCAGGTTATGAGCGTGCCGATCACGCGGCTGAATGAAGAGTCGCTTGCTGAATCAGGGATGGGCGCGAAGGATATTGGTCGGTGCAAGAATATGTTTGCGCTTGGCATTATCTACTGGCTGTATAACCGGCCATTGGAAACGACTGAACGTTACATCACCAATTATTTTGCTGAGAAAAAGAACAAGCCAGAAGTTGCGGAAGCGAATATCAAAGCGCTGCGCAGTGGGTATTACTTCGGTGAGACTGCTGAACTGTTTACTGAACGGTATCAGATTAATCGCGCGGACATTACGCCGGGCCAGTACCGTAAAGTCGTCGGCAATGAAGCGCTGGCGATGGGCTTGGTTACAGCTAGCAAGCTGTCTAAACGCGAGTTAGTCTACTGCTCGTACCCGATTACGCCGGCTAGCACGGTGCTTCATGCTTTGGCGGGTTTGCGTCACTTTGGCGTGAAGACGTTTCAGGCGGAAGATGAAATCGCGGCGGTTTGCGGCGCGATTGGTGTAAGCTACGCAGGTGGTCTTGGTGTCACCGGTACAAGCGGTCCAGGGCTCGCACTGAAAAGCGAAGCAATCGGTCTTGCTGTGATGACGGAACTTCCGCTGGTGATCGTCAACGTACAACGCGGTGGCCCATCCACAGGCTTGCCGACAAAAACAGAACAAAGCGATTTACTGCAAACACTCTGGGGGCGTAACGGCGACTGTCCGGTCGTGGTCATTGCGCCGAAGAGTCCTGCGGATTGTTTTGATGCAGCGATCGAGGCAAGCCGAATTGCGATGACGCATACCGTGCCGGTGGTGTTGCTGACCGATGGTTATCTGGCAAACGGTAGTGAGCCGTGGCCCGTGCCGAAAGCCGAGGAGCTTGAACCGATTGTTGTACCGGATGCGCCTAAGTTGGAAGAGGATGCAATCTTTGCACCGTATGACCGTGATCCGGAAACCTTGGCTCGTCCTTGGGTGAGTCCGGGTGTGAAGGGTTACGAGCATCGCATTGGCGGTCTTGAGAAACAGAACATCACGGGTAACGTCAACTATGATCCTGAGAACCACCAAATGATGACGGCGGTACGTAAGGAAAAAGTTGATCGCATTGCGAATGTGATTCCACCGATCGAGCCGTTTGGCAGTGCGAGTGGTGAATTGCTCATTGTTGGTTGGGGCGGTACGTATGGTTCGATCCATACAGCTGTTGAAAGCCAGCGTGAGAAGGGCCGTGATGTGTCGAGCATTCACTTGCGTCATATGAATCCGATGCCAAGCAATCTTAGTGAGGTGCTGAAGCGGTTTAAGCATGTGCTTGTGCCAGAGTTGAACACGGGACAACTTCGGTTGCTGCTACGTAGTAAATATCTGGTTGATGCACGTGGCTTGAACAAGGTGCAAGGCAAACCGTTCCTAGTTGAAGAGATTGAGCAGGCGATTGAGTTGATGCTTGAAGATGGTTTTGGCGATCATGAGTATCTGATGCCGCGTAATCATGCGGTCTCCACAAGTGATCAGAATTACGATTTCATGACGAAAGACGGGAGGGCAGAATAATGAGTAGTAACTCACTGCCTGTTTTAAAAGCGAAAGATTTTGCCTCAGATCAGGATGTGCGCTGGTGCCCCGGTTGTGGTGATTATGCGATCCTGAATCAGGTAAAGAAGGTGCTGGCCAAGACCGGCGCTCAAAAAGAAAACACCGTGTTTGTAGCAGGGATTGGTTGCTCCAGCCGATTCCCGTACTACATGGGCACGTATGGTGTGCACTCCATTCACGGGCGTGCGCCGGCCATTGCGACTGGTGTAAAGATCACCAACCCCGAACTTGATGTCTGGGTTGTAACTGGCGATGGTGACGGCTTGTCGATCGGCGGCAATCACCTGATGCACGTGTTGCGTCGTAATGTGAACATCAAAATTTTGCTGTTCAATAACCGTATTTATGGTTTGACCAAAGGGCAGTACTCACCAACCAGTGAGATCGGAAAACGTAGCCCGTCCTCACCGATGGGTTCGATTGATCCACCACTGACACCGCTGTCGATCGCACTTGCCGCCGAAGCAAGTTTTGTGGCCCGCTGCGTAGACGTGGACAAGAGTCTTGGCGAAGTGCTCGAACGCGCCAGCGCCCATGAAGGCAGCGCGTTTGTTGAGATTTATCAAGACTGTAATGTTTTCAATCACGGCGCGTATGAATATGCGACCAACCGTGATGAGAAGGAAAACAATGTCTTGCGTTTGGAGCACGGTCAGCCACTGATTTTTGGTAAGGAACGTGATAAAGGGATCGTCTTCACCGATGCGAAACCTGAAGTAGTCACGCTTGGACAAGGTGGTATCACCGATGCAGATATCGCGGTGCATGATGAGAACGATGCGACGTTGGCGTATTGTTTGAGCCGTTTACGTCAGCCGGAGTTTCCGGAGCCGATGGGCGTGTTCAAGAGTGTAAGCAAGCCATTGTATGAAGATTTGCTTGTCGGGCAGATTGATCATGCTAAGGAAACCCGCGGCGAAGGCACGTTAGACGACTTGTTTAACATGGGCGATGTCTACACCATCGAAGAAAAAGATAGCGAACATCAGTTGCACGATTAAAACACCTCGCTTGTATGCCAGATGAGTCTCAGAACGTGGGGCATGAGATCTGGGATCTGAGGCATGGCGGTTCGGATTGATACCGCTATGATTCAACCTATTGAAACACGGACACCCATACTGGAAAGTGTGGGTGTTTTTATGATGTATTGTGTGTCTGTCTTCGGGGCTGGGGGATCGGGTATGATGAGGCAGCAATGTGTGAGAATTCATGACGTTTGATTGAGGATTGATCATGGCAGATTGGCTAAACGAGATGGTGGGTAAGATCACCGACGCTGGATTAAAGTCGGCAACCTTGGAATTCAACGGTGGTTCACTTTTGGTGACGGAGAAGGCCGGCCGAGTGATTGGTTGTGCGGTTGATGGCGTGGATGAAAACTTGTTTTATTCTGGTGGCGAGATCGAGCCGGGCTACTACGGCGGTGGTGATCGTGTATGGACAGCTCCGGAAGTGGCCTTCTATTGGCCGAGCCTTGAGAAGGCGCGTGAAGACGCCATCAAGTGGGCGAAGACGCCCGCGGATGTTGATCCCGGTGATTATAGGATCGTTGAGGCAGGTGCGGGGCATGTGGTGATCCGTAATGCGGGAATGAACCTTGTGGATGGCCGCAATAGTAAGAAGATATCTTTGGACGTGACGCGCAAAATTTGTCACGCCGAGAATCCAGACGGTTTACCGGCTGGTGTGAAGTGTATGAGCTACAGTATCACCAATGAGTTACAGGTGACGGGAGGCGATGAGGGAGCGGTTGTTGGGGTGTGGGATATTTTGCAAGTCCCGCCGCGTGGAACATTGATTTGCCCGCTTGTGAAGCCATTGTCCGCCGAGGGGCCGACAAGCTATTACGATCCGTTTGGTGATGTCCATGTGCAGTGGGATGATGATTGTGTGCGGTATCTGATTGATGCGAATCGTCGCACCAAGATGGGGATCAAGCCTGAAGATACGACTGGGCGAATGGGTTATTATCGTGAACTGGAAGGTGAGATTGCAACCATGATCGTGCGTGTATTCCCAGTGCTGCCGGGGTTGCCATATGTTGATCAGCCGATTACGAATGATGCGGACTGCGTGGCTGGTGGCGATGTGCTTCAAGCATATAACGACGATGGGAGCTACGGTGCCTTTGGCGAAATGGAATATCATGATGCAGGTGTGGTTGTAGGTCAGACCGATCACCATCGCAGTGGTACGTGCGTGACGCATGTTCTCAGTGGCAGTATTGATGATGTAAAGGTAGCAGGACAGACGCTACTAGGTGTCGATATCAGGCCAATCTGATGATGAGTATATTTGATGCAAATAAAGAACCCCGGTCAGATGATCGGGGTTCTTTTGGTGTGTATTTCTCTTGTAGCCTCACCTAATCATGAGATAGATTTATGCGTTGCGCTGCAATTTGGTGATGCGACCACCTATGATCCATTCGACGACAAAGATATTGCCGTCAGCGTCCACGGTGAGGTCATGCGGCGAGTTAAATTTGCCAGGTTGAACGTGTTCAGTTCCTTGCAGATTCGGCCAACCTGATACCGTGGTGATACCATCATTGTCCCCGACGGAGGTGATGACTTTGTCGTTCTCATCGAGGATTTTAATGCCGGTGAAAAGTTCGGGAATGTAGGTCTTGCCTTCATGGAAGGTGAAAGAGCAGGGTGAATGGCAGGTGTCGGTAACTACGCGGAGGAAATTGCCTTCTGCATCAAAGATTTGTAATCGCTCATTACCGCGGTCTGCAATGTAGAGTTCAGGAGATGCTTTGTCAGTTCGGAAGGCGACACTGTGTGGGCACTTAAAGTGACCTGCGCCTTGTTCCCCGGACAAGGCAGAGATCCAGTTGCCATCTTTGTCGTAGCGGTGAACCAATGAAGAACCGTAGCCGTCAGCAACCCAGATATCGCCGTTACCACCGTGGCGTTCCTCGTTGACCGCGACCCATGTGGGGATATAACTGGCGTTGTCGTAGGCAGGGTGATCAGGTTTTTCGATATTCATGATGGTCTGGCCATCAAGCGTAGTCTTTACCACTTCACCGGTGTGTTCATCGGTTAGCCAAAGATAATCGGTGCCGTTCTCGTTGACGATGGACATGCCGTGGGCACCGAAGAAGCGTGAGCCCCACGCGTTGAGCAGTTCGCCTTCGGGGGAGAAAATTAGGATGCCCGGGTCGGCCTGGTTATAGATCACGATGTTGCCATCGGATGTTACGACCGCGCCGTGTGTGCGGCCAGATTTACGGCCAGATTCCGTGTCGGGAATGGTCGCCCAGTTGTCGACCCAAGTGTAGGTAAAGGATTGATTTTCGACGGTCATGATGTTGCCCACCTGTTCTGTTTGAGTTTGAAAAGAGAGTATTGTTTCTTGGTGTACTCAATGCACCTATAAACTTCGCGATCGCACGGAACGAATTGTGCAGATGTGATGCGTGTTTTAGTCTCTGAATCTAATTCGTTGTGGCAGGTTTTATACTACCTCAGCCATTCATTATGCTGATATATGCTTGGTATGCCAGCTTTAATCGTATTCAGCGAAATCTTAACAGTTTGTGTGTAAATGATATCTGCCCGTTAGGGACTATTGAAGAGGATTGTTTCTCCTGAAGTATATGAATCTGGATCATTGACACACGTAAGAATTTTCGTTGCGACATCCGCAGGGTCGAGCGTTTTTTCGGTTGGGATCATTTCAATTGGGAAGTTGGCGCGGAGCATATCTGTTTCAACAGCTCCCGGTGCGATAGCCACCGCGCGGATGCCGTGCTTTTTTCCTTCGGCCGCTGCAGCGTGTGTGAACATGTTCACACCAACCTTTGCGGCTGCGTAGATTGAAAATCCTGGGAAAGGGTCGACCGATGCCATTGATGAAATATTGATGATCAGCCCCGTTTGCCGTGAAACAAAGTGCGACCAAACTGCCTGTGTGAGTAAGACCGTAGCTGAAAGATTGATATCAATGCAGTCGTGCCAAGTTTCGGGTGTGATCTTGTCGATGCTCATCATCGGCGCTGAGCCAGCACAGTTGATGAGTATGTCGATGTTATCGAAATGCTTGTGTGTTTGTTCGGCGGCCTGTCTTGGCGTATCGTCTAATGATAGATCAAGTGGCAAGATCAGAGGGTTGCAATCATCAGGGTTTGGCGATGACTGTTTCATCAGTACCGCCGTCTCTTCAAGGTTGCTTTCGGTGCGCGAGACGATGGCGCACTTAATCCCATGCTCGGCCAACTGAATAGCGGTATCGCGCCCAATGCCTGAGCCCGCTCCTGTAACGATCGCAATTGAAGAAGAATGATTTTCCATATTCATAGCGTAGCGTGTTGCGCGCGAATGGGTAGTGGTCCGAGGTCTTTCCCTGATGGGGGGTGTTCAGGAGGGAGGATCGCCGAAGAATGGTACATGATTGAAATGAGAAACGGATCAATTCGCCTGTTTACGGTTTTTGGCATCACAGTCTATCTGCACTGGTCATGGTTTCTTGTAGCAGTCATTTTTATTGGTCTGCCGCAGTTTGGTTTGAACTCTATTTGGGGTGTGTTTGTTTACCTTGCGTTATTTGGGATTGTGTTGATTCATGAATTTGGTCATGCACTTGCCTGCCGGAGCGTCGGGGGTAAGGCAGATACGATTGTGCTTTGGCCGTTAGGGGGAATCGCGTTTGTCCAACCGCCGCAACGTCCGGGCGCGGTTCTGTGGTCGATTGCGGCAGGACCATTGGTCAATGTGGTGCTGGTTCCCATCACTTTTGTGTTGATGTACGCCATCGTGGGCGGCATCCCGCAGGGACAAGCAAGCGGGCTGAAGTACTTCATCATCGCCATTACCTATATCAACCTTGCACTCTTGATCTTCAATATCCTCCCGATTTATCCGCTTGATGGCGGGCAAATTCTACAAGCGATCCTCTGGTTTTTTGTGGGTCGTACCAAGAGTTTGCGTATTGCCTCAGGTATTGGTCTTGTTTGTGCCGTGGTTGGTGGTGCGGCCTGTTTGGTTTACGGCGAAACCTGGCTGTTTATCTTGGCGTTGTTCATCGGATGGCAGGCTTATAACGGTTGGCGAGTTGCGCAGTATATGGCGATGCAAGATAAACAAGACGGTGACCGTCGTTAATCAGTTTTCAAAACACTTCATCTATATCATCAGTATCTAGTGCCCAGCGGGGAAGCCGTCCTTGTGAGCATCGATATAGGCTTGATTGACTTTAGTCGGATCGCCATAGCGATTGCCGGCTCGATCTTTACCACGAGCCAAATAAATGCTGAGTTGATCCTTGGAATTGTCGGTGTGTTTGACCGCGGTCGAGATGAATCGCATGGTGTATCCGCAGCGTCGCATATTACCGGTGTTGGCATTTGACCCATGAATAATACGGCCATCATGCAGTGAAGCCTCCCCAGCATCCAGTACGCAATCAACGGCCTTGGATTCGTCATACTGCGATGGATCAATCTCGGAATCGAACACGTTCTCTTCGGCGTTTGCGCTGACATAATCGCTGAAGCCAGCCTTGCCACTGTTGTGAGTCCCGGGGATTACACGCATGCAGCCATTGTTTGGCGTGGAAGGATCAACCGCAAGCCAAACGGTCACTACGTTCATAGGATCAAGTCGTCCTCGCCAGTAGCCAGAATCTTCATGCCACGGCACGCGCTTGCCTTTGCCCGCGGGCTTACAAATAAAGTGAGATGCAAACAATGCAATATCCGGTCCGATGATCGGTTCGACGAGATCCAATACGGCATCATCGAAGATCCAATCAAACAAATCCGGATGCAGTAGGTGTGGTACATCCATGTGTTCGGGGCTACGCATGCGCGGATCGTGTTGCCATTCTTCAAGCAGTTCATCAAATCGCGCAACAAGTTTCTGAAACTTGGTTGGCGAGTAAACCTGTTGCTTGGGAAGAAGATAGCCCTCGGTGTGATACTGCGCGACCTGTTCGGCTGTGAGTCGAGGTTTGGCATACGTTGTCATATTGGATTTGGTTTGGGTTGTCATCACACAGGCTCCATGATAAGTTTATTTGAGAATCCAAGATTAGTTACATAAATCAAATAAATCTTGCACAATAAAGATAAATTATTACGCTAAATTGATATGTGGACTGAAAAATACACTATTGATCAATTTCTTCGAGATGAAGAATGGTTCCATGTGCGTCGTGCGGAGCACACACATTTGTCACGATTGCCGTTGCATCGTCAGAATTATCCAGAGGTGTTTTGGCTTGAACGTGGAAGAGGAGAGCATCATATCAATGGCAAAGTTATGAAGGTTAATGCTGGTGATTTAATCATGATGCGCGCAGGGGATCGACATACGCTTTTGGCTCGACGTGATGAAAGATTTGTAATTTGCAATATCGCCTTTAGGCAATCACTATTGCAACAACTACGGAAGCGCTACGGATTTGATGAGCATTGGGTATGGCAGGGTGATGGACGAGCAGGGGTTGGTTTGCCAAGTATGTTTGGTCTGGTTGAGAAACAGATGATGCAGCTTAAGGAATGGGCCAACGAATTAGCTGCAGGGACGCAAAGCCGATTCACGATTGAACGTTTTCTGATCAATGTGATTGATTTGCTGATGCGTGATCGGCAGGTGACTAGCGAAGATAATTGTGTGATGCCTGATTGGTTTTATAAAGGGTTGCAGAAATATCGGCAGCTTGAGGTGCGCGATGGCGTATGTAGTGGTGCAAGCGAATTAGCAACGCTTTGTGATAAATCAGTTGAACATGTGAACCGTATGATCAAAGAGGTTTATGGTGTGACCGCGACACAATATTTGAATCAACTACGTATCGAAAAAGCGGCGCAGCTTTTACGTATGACAGGTTTGTCTATTGTTGAAGTAGGCGCACAAGCAGGCTATGAGAATCACGGCTATTTCTACAAGCGATTCAAGGCGCACTACGGTATGACTCCACGGAAATATCGTCTTGCCGCACAACGGATGGTCTAAAAAAGGGGGAACCGTAAACATAAAGGGTGTCTACGGCTCCCCGGGTGGGGGTTAGGTTATTTTGAACTTATTTACATTTTCGCTTCGACACGTCCGTCAGCATAAACCACCGCGCGGAATGTTTGATTGGTTGTTGGTCGCGATTCAACAATGGCAAACTGTTCCGGTTTCGTTATCTGCTTTACATTTTGAATGTTGTGATGGTTGACCAAGCTGAACTGTTTGAGATTAATTGGTTTGTTTAGAAAGCTCGCAAGTGCGTACAGATTTTGAGGTAATTCGCCATCATGGCTTTCTAGATAAAGCTGATAGGCAAGGCCAACTTCACGTGCATCATGCATTTCAATACGTTGTGCTGGTGTTAGCTTCGTGTACTGAGAAGAAGTGCAAGCAACTAAACCGATTGTCATAATGACAAGTAATAATGAGGTTAATATGGTGGCACGACAGTTCATTTTTGGTCCCTTTCCGGAAATTGTTTTCGCGCGCAGGTTATTCAAAAGCTGGCCTGTATCTTGCGCGATCCACGTCATCAAATAGATCATGGCTCTGTTCTACCAGCAAAGACGTACTGCCGGTGATTGTATTTCACAGAATATTTGGATTTGGGAAAAAACCGTAGAAATGTCGCAGAAATGAAGTACGAAACACTTTGGTTGCTTGGTTTTACGATAGAAGCATTGATTCTTCTGCGCGTTGCCAATCTTTGCCATCACGAGTAATGGGGTAGTAGAGGGTGTCGCGTTCGACGGGGGTGTAGCCTGCTTCAATGATGGCGGTTTTTAGTGTTGTGGGTGTGACTTCCTGATGGGTGCCTTGGCCTTCGGTTTTGGTAATGTCATACCAAACGACGGTGCCGTCCATGTCGTCAACGCCGTAGTCCAGCGCGATCTGAGCGAGCGGGAGGGTTTGCATGATCCAGAATGCTTTGACGTGTGGGAAGTTGTCGAGCATGAGTCGGGAAATAGCAAGCATTTTGAGGTTGTCTAGGCCGGATGGGCCGGGGAGGTGCTGGAGTTCTGAATTGTCGGGGATGAAGGGCAAGGGGATGATCGTTTGGAAGCGGCCAGCATGGTTATTGTTGATCGCTTCATCTTGAGCGTCACGAAGCATGGTGAAGTGATGGACACGGTCTTCGAGCGATTCGATGTGGCCGTAGAGCATAGTGGCGTTTGTCATGAGCCCAAGCTTGTGGGCGATGCGGTGGACATCGAGCCATTTGTCAGAACGGATTTTGCCTTTAAAAGCTTCATCATGCACGCGGTCATCAAACACTTCGGCGCCGCCGCCCGGGAGTGAGCCAAGGCCGGCTTCTTTGAGGTCTTGCAAGACGGCTTCGATATCGTTCGGTCGTTTGGAGATGCGTGCGAGGTGGACAATCTCAACGGCGGTGAATGCTTTGATATGAATATTGGGTGCGGTTTCGCGAATCGCACTAAGCATTTCGGTGTAGTAATCGAAGGGGAGGAAGGGGTGGAGCCCACCGACGATATGCATCTCGGTCGCGCCGGCATCAAGAGCGGTGATGGCTTCTTTGCGGATGCGATCCATGTCGTATTCGTAGGCGCCGTCTTGATCACGTTTACGGTGGAAGGCGCAGAATTTGCAGGAGAGAGCGCAGATGTTTGAGTAGTTCAGGTGGCGGTTGATGTTGTAGTAGGTGGTGTGGCCGTGGAGGTTTTGGCGGACATGATTGGCGAGACGGCCGATGGTGTAGATGTCGGCGGATTGGAGGAGGGTGAGGCCATCTTCGGGAGAGAGACGTGCGCCTGCAAAAACCTTCTCGGCGATCGACATCAGAGCGGGGTCGGTGATTTGATTGATCGTGTTCTCGTGCATGGGCTTATGATACTGTCTCCGCGTGGTGAGTGTCGATGTTCGCGGGTGAGGGCGGAGATGATGGGTTGCTGGTAGAATGTTGTGATGCAGATTGTCGGACATGGAATTGATTTGGTGGATACGGAGCGGATTGAAAAGATGGTGGCTCGTCATGGGTCACATTTTCTGGATCGTGTTTTTACTGAGGGGGAGCAGGGGTATTCAGCCAAAAGTGAGGTGCGGATGATTGAGCATCTGGCTGGTCGATTCGCGGCGAAGGAAGCTGCCATGAAGGTACTGGGGACTGGGCTTAGCGGCGGAATTCAATGGACCGATGTTGAGGTGATTCGTGAAGGTAACGGTAAGCCGTCGCTTAAATTGACCGGTGAGGCGCTAAATGTAGCGGATAAGCTAGGCATTACACAGTGGTGGATCAGCATATCTCATATCAAAAGTCACGCCATGGCCAGTGCGATTGGTGTGGGTGAGGACTAGGGGGTTTGAGATTCAATGAATGGGGAAATCGATCTACGGAAATGAAAGATTCTTGCTGTTATGTGGTATAAGAATCGGATGAGATTGTTATATTGGTGTTGGTATTGATTTGTGTTGGAAAGTCGTGAAGCGACGGAGCGCGAAGCAGGAATGAGCCGCAGAAAAGACCCCATTGCACCGTTTGAGATCATGCGCCGAGCTGAGCAGCGCGATAGTGCGCTAGACGGTGGGCATGAAGGCGATGCGGTTAAACAGGCAGACCCAGTTTCGGTTGCAGAATCTGTTCCGGCAGCATCCTCAATAGGTGTGCGTGGAGCAGGGACGGGCCGAGCTCGGAAGGCTTGGTGGGCGACTTTCGATGAGCCGTTGGTGTTGCGTGTGCCGCGGGGCATGGCGATCCTGATTTGCCTCGGAGTGTTCGTGCTGATCGTGGTGGCCTACTGGGTGGGGTCGAGCCGAGGGGCTGCTCAGAAAGAGCGAACGCTTGAATTGGCCAAGCAGCAACGCCAAGCGCAATACACGCGGCTGCATGGCCCGCCTACGATGCTTCGTGGTGAGGATGCTGCGGATGTGGCTGCGGACGGCAAAAAAGTTAGTTTGCTTGAGCGTGTTTATGAGGCAACCGGGGATATTGTGGTGCCGATGGAGATGGACCCGCGCGAGGCTGGAAAAAATTATTTGGTGCTGACGTTGTATGATCGTGAGACGGCGGTGGCGCTAATTGAGTTTATGGCGGAACGCGATGTGGAGGCCGCTGCGTTCTTGCCGGAAAGTGTGGGGCTTGCGGGTAAAGGGCTTGTGGAAGTAATTTACCTGAAGGGATTTAAATCGATCCGCGGGGAAGCAGAACAGGTTAAGGTGGATATGAAGAGACTTGGCGAAGCGTGGCGCATTCATAACAAGCGAAAAGGTAAGAACTTAAGTGACATGTACTTCCGTTTGTATCAGGGGCCGAATGGGGCTTCTTGACTCACAGGGCAATCTGGAAGATAATTTTGCCCCTGTTAACGCGGATTGACCACGAGGTTAATCGGCGGACAGGGAAGAACTTGCAAATGATTGATTGGGCGTCATGACGATGCCTAGAAGGAATGAAGATATGAGCATCGACCGTAGTTTGAAGAGTGGTAGTGGCTTGGCGAAGCACCGCAACGTGCTGACTCGCGCGGAGCGTATTGCAAAGCTGAATGCTAACGGTAAGTTTGATATGGAAAAAGGTGATCCTATCGGTTTGCCAAAAGTTGGTAGCCGCAAGGTCACCGCTGGTAAGAAGAAATAATTGCAGGCCGCTGATCTGCGGCCCGTAAGATCGAACATAAATAAGCCTGACGTCTTGAGGGTATTGCGGACCGCAGAAGCGATCTTGACCCGGGGCGGACAGGCTTTTGTTCTGTGCGTTTCAATCACGTAGGGAAGATAAAGGGCACCATCATGTTTAACGCTGAATCCATGATTACCGAACGGCTCAAAGGTATCGATGCATCTGGTATCCGCAAGGTTTTTGATTTGGCAGCTAAACTTAAAGACCCGATTAATCTTTCTATCGGTCAACCTGATTTTGATGTGCCGGACGAGGTAAAAGCTGCTGCTGCGAAGGCGATCAGCGACGGCATGAACAGCTACACGCAAACTCAAGGCATTGCAGATTTGCGTGACAAAGTTTCTTTGCTGATCGGTCATGAATTCCCAAACACGCTCGGTAACGGACAGGGTGGACTTAGTGACGACACGGGTGTGCTGATTACTTCCGGTGTTTCGGGCGGGCTCATGCTCGCGCTGCTTGCAACGGTTCAGCCAGGCGATGAGGTTTTGATTCCTGATCCGTATTTTGTGATGTACAAACATCTGGTCACACTCGCAGGTGGTAAAGCGGTATATGTTGATACATATCCGGATTTTCAGCTGACGGTTGAGAAACTTGAAGCCTGTGTTACCGAAAAAACCAAGGTTGTGCTTTTCAACACGCCGAGCAATCCGACTGGTGTGGTCGCGACATCTGATGCATGTAAAGCAGTTGCGGAGTGGTGTGAAGCCAAAGGATTGTTGCTGCTTAGCGATGAGATTTATGACGAATTCTGTTATGAAAAGGTTGTTGGCAATGATGATGAGATGCGGTGTGCTTCGCCGGCTAGCTATAGTAAGAACCTGCTGTTGATGCGTGGTTACTCCAAAACATATGCGATGACCGGGTGGCGACTTGGCTATGTTGTTGGCCCCAAAGCTATCGTTGAGCAGATGACCAAACTACAACAGTACTCGTTCGTTTGTGCACCATCCATGGTGCAGTTTGGCGGAGTTGCCGCGATGGATATTGACATGTCCAGCTACGTCGAGGCGTACACGAAGAAGCGCGACATGGTCGTGGAGAAACTCAGCGGCACGTTTGAACTTACCAAGCCGGGTGGAGCGTTTTATGCGTTCCCGAAAGTCCCGGAAGGCTTGGGCATGACAGCCACACAATTTGTTGAAAAAGTCATCGAACGGAACGTATTGGTGATTCCCGGCAATGTCTTCTCGCAGAGAGATACACATTTTCGTATCAGCTATGCTTGCAGTAATGATAAGCTTGCAGCAGGCTTGGATGTGCTTGTGGATGTGGCTAAGCAAGGATGAATTGGATTATCAACAAAGGTAGAGCCGCGATAGATACTGCGGCTTTTTTCATACATTTAATGTTGATGGTGTCAGTCTAATCAACACTTAAAGTAGTGTTGTGGTTTGAGCTGGGAGGTGCGTGAGTTGGCCGTGGGATGTACGAACAATGAGTCCGAGTTGTGGGTCAAGATCAACGACCGTACCTGTGATGGTTTGATTTTCGTTTTTGCACGTGATGGGTTGGTTGAAGTGCAGGCAGCGCTTACGCCAATCATTCAAGAGCTCTGTGGCGGCATCTTTCTCAAGAGCATGATCAATCTCCGCGATCAACTTCGCAATTACAGGTAAGCGATCAATCTTGCAGCCCGCAATTGAAAGTGATGTTGGGATATAGTGCCCTTGAGTCCGCAAGTTTTCCGGGATCTGATTTTCTGTGATTGAAACGTTTAGGCCGATACCAACCACGGCTGTGTTACTTTGGGCGTGTGCATGTGGCACTGTTTCTACTAAAATTCCCGCTATTTTTCGATGATCCACCCAAACATCGTTCGGCCACTTAATCTGCGTTTGATGCTTGGTGTTGTCTAGAAAATATTCGACTGTTCGTGCGATTGCTACGGATACTGCAAACGAAAGATAGTTGATTGATCGTTCGTGATCCGGCGGCATCTTGGTCTTAGAGTTGTTGTGGTTGGCTTGGTTGTGGATTGTTGAGAGTGTGATGGCTGTGCCGGGCGGTGAAATCCATTTCCGGCCAAGTCGGCCACGTCCCGCGGTTTGGTGGGATGCGATGACGATTGTGTTGTGTAAATTATCTGGTGATTGTTGTTCCAGCTGGAGTAAATGTTTGCAGACATCCTGTGTGGAAGCGGTCGTGTTATAGACGAGGATATTGTGTGGGCAGGTGGGATGGGATTGGGCTTCAAGATAGTCGGTCCAGAGGGTGATGGGTGTATGTATCAGGCGGTATCCCTGTTGAGGATGATGATCAAAGATGCAACCAATTGCTTGGAGGTGATTAATGGACGTTGCTGTTTGTTGTGGTGATTGTTTTGTGACTTGTGATAATGTATGGATGGATTGATGCGTGTTAGCTCGAAAGAATGCGGCAAGTAGCGAGTTGAGTGTTTGCGGGTTAGATGGCATGTTACGTTGCTCCGGCGGTGAGCATTGGAAATCTAATCATGAGTTAGGCTGCTAGGTGTCACTCTGAAGTGTTTTCGTGTATGTCGAGTCCAAAATCCAGTGATGGTGCAGAGTGTGTGAGTGCACCGATAGAGATTCGATCTACGCCGGCTTCTGCAATTGCGTGCGTGGTTTGGAGGTTTACGTTACCTGATGCCTCAAGCTGAATGGTGGGTGATAGTTTGTTGCGCATCGCAACGGCTTGCTGTAAGACTTCAGGTGGCATGTTGTCCAGCAGCACGATATCTACCGGTGCTGTCAGCGCCTGTACGAGTTGTTCAAGGGTGTCGACCTCGACCTGTACGAATTTCAGGTTCGGATGAGCCGCTCGAGCGCGGTGGCAGGCTTCGGTGATTGCTGCAGAGAGATTCTCCATGTGCAGGTGGGCGAGGTGATTGTCTTTGATTAGGACAGCGTCATACAAACCAATGCGATGATTGGTGCCGCCGCCGCAAGCGACCGCGTATTTTTGCAATCCGCGCAAGCCCGGGATGGTTTTGCGTGTGTCGCAGATTTTTGCGGAGGTGCCTTCGGTGAGTTGGACGAATTGATCGGTGAGTGTGGCAACGCCGGACAGGTGGGTGACGAAGTTCAGCGCGATACGTTCGGCAGGAAGGATTGATCGCAGCGGGCCGGTGAGCGTGACGATGTTATCCTGTGGTTGGATGCGTGATCCGTCATTGACGTGTATGGTGAGTGTGATGGCAGGATCGTAGGTGGCAGTGATTTGCGGGAGTAGTGCTGCACCGCAGAGAATGCCAGGTTTGCGGGCAATGATATGTGCAGTGGCGGTGAGGGTTTCAGGGATAAAGGTTTGTGAGGTGACATCGATTCTGTTGGGACCGAGGTCTTCATCTACAGCTTGTTGGATGATACTGCTGATTGCAGCTGGCGCGATATAGTCTGAAAGTTGTGGCATCATACGATTCAGTCGTGTACGTGGTGAAGAAACTTACGGGTTCACGTTCTTGATGAATAGTACACGATATCGTCTGGGAGCGAAGCTGACAAAACGAACCATGTCTCCTGGCTGTAAATGGTGGTAATTGAAATGATTCGCCCAGCCGCGCCAGCGGATCAGTTTACGCTCGTGATCAATGGAGGTATGAATTGTCTCGAATGAGGGGAGATTCAGTTCGAGATGATTTTGATGGGTTTCGGTCAGAGCAAGAATGGGGTGATCATTGGGGATACGGATATAGTTGTTTTTGAGTGAGCCGGTGGTGAGGGCAATTGCGAAATCGAATTCCGCAGAATCGAACATCGGTGGGAGCGTAGATTGTGATTCTTGAATTGTTTCGGATTGTGATGAAGTTGTTTTCTCTGGTGCGGTTAAAGATGTGGGTGTTTCCTGCACAGAGCTAGCAGCTATCTGGTGGTTAGACCCATTGGATTTAGATATCGCGGATTGACCGTTGGCAATCACGTGCCATGCCTTCATGGATTTAATGTATTCGGGGCCAATACTCGTTGGAGTGATTGGACCGAGTTGAATAAATGTTGCAAAAGAGCAGTTTTGTTTCTCGTGCCAGTATTCTTCAGGCGCGCATACCGCATGATTAAATTTCTCCTGAAGCGACTGCAATTTATATGGTGAGAGCGCATCATAAAAATGAATCGAAAGCGCGGTTGTGTGTGCGATAAATGGTCCGGACGAGATTTTGATATAAATCGGATCGCCTGGAGAAATATTGTTGTACGGGGCACAAGCTGTTCGAGTAATACGAGATTCAACGGTTTTCTGCCCGGAAAGGATCAGGTTCGCATAATGCTTCTTCAAAATAGCAACATGGGTTCTTGTCATAGGATGGATACGATCGCTTTGTAGAGGAGTGAGAATGATGCTGCAAGAGTCGCAAGATAAATGATGTACAGGAACACTTTTTCAGGTACGCGGTGATGCATCCAGATACCGATGAGTGAGCCAATCGGTACTGCGGGTAGGCAGATAAGGGTCAGCCACATCGCGTTGAATGAGATAAATCCGAAGGCAAGATAAGTTGGTACCTTTACCAGATTCAACGTAAGAAAGATTAGAACCGTCGTGCTGGTGAAAATTTGTTTGGAGAGTTTTTGCTCGAGCATGTATAGCGTGGTAATCGGGCCAGCAGCATTAGTGAGTGTTGATACAAAACCAGCAAGTATGCCGCAAGCGTAACCTGCTTTGGGCGATGCGGGGACATGTGGCAACGGTCCGCCCATTTGCCGTATAAATTGAAACGCGACTGCGATCATGCAGAGTAACCCGACAAGAAACTGAAGCAACAGGGCAAGTGCCTGTGTATGGCTAACCAGTATGACAAGTAAGAGTGTCGCCAGTATGACACCGATCACGCCGCCGATTGTGATCCATCGAAAATGGGGCCAAGAATTATGATGGCGGTGTTGAATGACTGCCGCGATATCGCCAAGAATCAGCAGCGGTAATAGAAACCCCAGTGTTTGTTTAACAGGGATAACATTGGCTACAAGTGGAACGGCCAAGATTGCGGTACTGCCCGCGAAACCAGATTTACTCACACCAATTAAGATGGCAGCAAGGATCAAAGCCGCTAGCGCGACCGGGAGCGGAATGGTGGCGGGGATGATGTCAAACATATCAGTTTTCAGCTGAGGTAGGTGTAGCCCGCGAGTCCTTGATCATAGAATCGGCGGAGAAGAGAAGCTTCATTTAGCGTAATGCGTTTCTCTCTCAATGCCAGTTCCACAGCTTGGCGGAACTTTGCCTTCAGTAACCTTGTGTCGTATTGAACATATTGAAGCACGTCTGCAATCGTATCGCCTTCAATTGTGTGATCAATGATTGGTTGGTCGTTGTCACCGAGATGTATGTGTACCGCGTTGGTATCGCCGAAGAGGTTGTGCATGTCGCCGAGGATTTCTTGGTACGCGCCGACAAGGAACACGCCGACAAGATAATCTTCATCTTCACGTAGGGGATGTAGTTCCAGATAAGGTTTATCTTCGCCACTGCCGATGAAGGAAGAGATCTGTCCGTCTGAATCGCAGGTGATGTCAGCTAACCGCGCATGACGGGTCGGCTTTTCATCTAGCCTGTGGATCGGCATGATGGGGAATAGCTGTCCAATGGCCCAATTGTCAGGCAGCGATTGGAAAATCGAAGTATTGATAAAATAAGTATCAGCCAACATCTCTTGCAAGCCACGGAATTCATCTGGGATTTGATCTAAATCTTCAAGGTAAGCATATGCACGAGAAGTGATGTCGAAGAATAATTTTTCTGCTAGTCCACGCTGCTGAAGCGTGCAGTATCCAAGATTAAACAGTGCATTCGCTTCGTCGCGATTGATCTGCGCATCGTGGAAATATTCGATATAGTTCTCAGGGTTGATGTCGATGCTTGATTCGTACAACGTTTTGATTGGTGTAGGCAATTCGTTTTGTTCTATGTTGTTGAGCACGGGAATTTCTGGTGAGTTCGTGATCGAGCTGCCTAGAACATTCATGATCAATACTGAGTGGTACGCCACCATGGCTCGTCCCGATTCGGAGATGATCGTCGGATGTGGTACTCCTGTCACATCGCATGCTTCTTTCACATGGAAGACGATGTTGTTGGCATACTCTTGATCGGTATAGTTCATCGAGGATGCGTTGGATGATTTTGATCCGTCATAATCGACACCAAGCCCACCGCCGACATCGAGCGTCGTCATATTTGCACCGAGCTGATAGAGTTGTGTGTAGATACGGGCCAGTTCGTTGGTGGCCCGTTTGATGTTTTGAATGTTGTTCAGTTGCGAACCAAGATGCGCATGAATCAGTGTGAGGCAATCCATCATGTTATGTGACTGAAGCAATTCAACGGCTTGCAATATCTCAGAGGTGAACAGACCGAACTTGGATCGTGTGCTGCCGGAATCTTCCCATCGTCCCGAACCGAGGGCTGCCAGTTTCGCACGGATGCCGATGTGTGGGCGAACATTGTGTGCTTCGGCATACTTAATAATCAGTGGCAGCTCCGAAAGTTTTTCCACCACAGGGATGATGTTTCGTCCGATCTTCGATGCAAGGATGATCGCTTCGATGAACTGTGCGTCCTTAAATCCGTTACATATGATCGGTGTGTCATTGTCATTGATCATCGCAAGGATCGCGAGCAGCTCCGGCTTTGACCCTGCTTCCAAACCAAAGTTGTGTTCACGTGAATATGCGATCACTTCCTCGACAACATGCCGCTGTTGATTAACTTTGATTGGGTACACGGCTTGGTATGAGCCGGTGTATTGGTGATCAGTGATAGCGGTGCTGAATGCATCGGCAATGGATCTGAGCCGATTTCTGAGGATGTCTGTGAAGCGGATCAATAACGGTGGCTGCATGTCGCGCAAACGCAACTGATCGACAAGCTCCTTAAGATCTAGGTTTGTTGTGGGAGAACCTGTTGGATGTACGTGAAGATGCCCGTTTTTACCCACTTCAAAGTAGCCACGTGACCACTCTGCGATGCGATAAAGTTCGGAAGATTGCTCAGGCACCCAGTCTTTGGATGTGGCTGAGAGATTGTTGGTTTGGGGTTGAGTCATACATGTGGCATTATAGTGAGGTGCGCGGGGAGCGGCATCTTTCGCAGGCCAACATAGGGCGATGATTGGTATTGCATTAAAAAACCCGCCGATGATGGCGGGCTCGAACCGTTAAGTATTGACTTTTATTAGGCACCACGTTTACGACGCATACCGATGACAAACATGCCGATTGTGGAGAGTGCGAGCATGCCAGGTTCTGGTACAAAATACTGTGTGAACTGGCTGAGGTGCGCCGCGCCAGGTCCGGAATGTGCGTTGCCGCCGCGGACAGTGATGTCCTTGACCACATAGATCTTGTTATCTGAACTGAAGCTTAGATCATCGAAGTTTTGATTGAACGGGCTACCGATTTTCTTATGGTTGTTCATCGTGCCATGGATTGGCGGATTTGATGAAAGCGGGTCGACCGCGAAGATCGTTTCGACAATGTCGATTGAGCCTGAGCCGAGTGTGTTTGCTGCAGTCGTTTGAAGTTCAGCAGAGGCAATACCGCCAGCGTTGGCTGCACTGAAACCAATATTCGTATTGTTAAGTTCACCGTCGTTGATTTGCCAAGGGCCAAAGAATGAAAGGCCCACACCACCATCCCCACGTGTGAATGCACTGACTTTGACATCATCAGCCATGATGCCGATTGAGTCAGGTGTGGCGACAAAACTCCAGTCATCAAAAAAGAAGCTGCCAACCTGTAAGCCACCGTTGTTGATGATGTCTTGAATAGAAACCGCTGATGATGCGGGTGGTCCAAAGTCCCAGATAATTGCAGCTTGTGTGCGGTTTGTCAGTGATAAAGTGATGACTGCGCAAAGCACAATCATCACGCCTTTAAAACGATTCGTCATAGTAGAAAGATTCATCTTAAGATTGCCCTCCAACGATATGCTCACTGTGCATATCCTTGCGTCTCCGTTGTATGGTTATGCCGCCATGCCACTCGTGCAATTTTCAGTGCAAGCTCAGTTTGAAAACTTGAACTGTTGCTGTTTCTCCTCAGCGATTTCAACTTCAACACTCATTGCAGTCTGTTCTTATCTGTACGTGCCGCAATTACAAAGGACGAATAAAGTGATGCCGTAGCACGTAGCTGAATACTGATAAATTTTTAGTAACATAATTAATCAGGTTTTAATCAAGCAAGATTGCTTACATGTATCTTAACTGTACATCAGACTACATAGTCATAGATTACGCCTGTTTAGGTGAGCACGCAAGAGAATTTATTATCAAAATTACATAATAATATGACGAGCCAAATGTAGAAGATGAGGTGTTATAAATTCTTGCAAATAATCGGTTAAGTGTAAGTGCTTCGTCATACTTCATTAGTTACAGATGTGATCAGGTTGTTACGACGACGTTGAGCTAGATCCATCTTTTCGCCTGTTGGGGATTGCCCTGTTTGCATCATGTCAATGAAGCAATCAAACAGATATCGTGAATCATGTGGGCCGGGAGAAGCCTCAGGATGGTATTGGATGGCGAAGATAGGTAATTCATTATGCCTGAAGCCCGCGAGTGTACGGTCATTCAGGTTAATATGGGTAGGTTCGGCTCCGACAGATTCCAGCGATTCCGTATCCACCGCGAACCCATGATTCTGGCTGGTAATTTCGACCTTGCCAGTATGCAGGTTTTGCACCGGCTGATTGCCGCCACGGTGACCGAATTTCAGCTTGTAGGTTTCTGCACCTAATGAGAGGCATAAGAGTTGATGGCCAAGACAGATCCCAAAGATTGGTTTCTGTCCGTGTAGCTTTTTGATATTTTCGATCGTTTCGGTCACGGGTGCTGGATCGCCGGGGCCGTTGGAGACAAAGATGCCATCCGGCTCATGTGCCAAGATGTCTTCCGCCGAAGTGTTCCACGGCACCACAATCACATCACAACCCGAATCCGTCAGATTACGCAGGATATTCAGTTTTGCGCCGCAATCGATCGCGACGACACGGAACTGTTTGGCTGGCCGCTCAACTTCACCATGTAGCGGGGCCCAGTCGCCCAGATCTTCATCCCACTGTAGCGGTTCGGTGCGTGATACACCTTCCACGAGATTGCGTCCCACCAATCCTTGCGCCGTTTTCGCTTGGGCGACCAGCTCCGCGTCTGAAAGGTTGGTGTCTGTACAGAGGATGCCGTTCATTGCGCCGGTGGTTCGGAGTTTACGAGTCAGTGCGCGGGTGTCTATGCCGGTGATGCCGGTGACGTTTTGGTCTGAGAGCCAGTTTTCGAGTTTTTGCGAGGCTCGATAGTTACTCATCACATTGGCTAGTTCGCGAACGATGAAGCCGGAGACTTGGATTTTGCCGGATTCGAGGTCGGCTTCGTTGATGCCATAGTTTCCGATGAGGGGGTAGGTCATCGTGACGATTTGGCTGCGATAGGAAGGGTCGGTGAGGATCTCCTGATAGCCGGTGAGCGAGGTGTTGAAGCACACCTCAGCATCAATGCAGCGAGGGGAGAGATCGCCGAATGCCTGTCCATGGAAAACCGAGCCGTCTTCAAGGGCGAGACGGGCAGGGGCCATGGTGAGGCCTCCGGTCGGGGTTGGCATACTTGCATCGTCGTTATGTGTTGGATTTTGGCTCATGCTGGGGGGATTTTAGCGGTTTTGTGAGCATTTGACGAATTTACCGCCAGCCGGAATTGAGCAGTGGTGGTAGGCATAGTGTTCGTGAATCAATAGTAGAGTGTGAGCGGCTCGGAAGCTGGACAAGTGCGACACGGGCGGGCTCAGCATTAGTTATGTGCGGTGACTTGTGATTGAGTTGGTGTACCTCGGCAAGGTGCTTCGTATGTACATGGAATAAGATCAAAATGGGGAGTGCGATCTACAAAATCCCAAAATTGGGGATATTCATCTGTTGCATGCTGACGAGCGTGTTGATAACTCAATGTGGTTGTGAGAATCGAAGCTGAAGTCAGCAGCTAACGATGCGGGATTTTTTCGGACAAGTTCGATCCTGTGCGCGACAAAACCCTTCTTGACATGGGATGTCACGACAGTTTATCCACCGTAAATAGTTGAGATATGCACCGTCATTCAACAAATAAAAAAGTCATTGCGAGAGAGGCTTCGGCGCTGCATATTGACGTGTGAGCTGATCAGTCAGCACTTCTGAACGTTGGATCTTTGACAAGATGGTGCAAGAGAATGCCGCGGCGAGCAGAGACTGCCGGCGAGCTGGCACGACGATGGATACTCGTATTTGTGGTTGTGTAAAACAGCACGCATGGATGCGACCCGGTAGCGCTGAAAAGCGAAGCCAGCAGGTCGCAAGCCGATCGCAACACGCGGAGTCAGTTGATTTAAGCCCCCCGCAGATCGACGACTCAAACACGTGTGTCACGATTCAGTTTTGTGTCTGCCTCGGCCACGTACTGTCCCGCAGAGGAACCAGTGCAAGGTTCGCCATAAAGCATTCGGCTCTTCCTGTACCCTGAGCGATCTATGAACGCAGGACGTTGGTGGATTGCGAAATACACGGGAAGAGGGGGCAATCGGCAATGGCCGGTTGCGGCTACTGCGGCCTCACTGAGGTTGGATCATCATGGGGTTTTGTTATGTCGGCAACGACAAGACGAGGCTCTGGAATGATCCCCAAAGCCTTGGTGTCGCAGATGGATCGGTAAATCGGTACTGCTTCGGCGGTGCTGACGAGCCACACAGAATGATGTTTGCTTCGGCGGCTATCATATGTGACATCCATCAGAATTGGTTTCGGCTGATTCAAACGCAGCAAGTCAAACCCGCGCGTCGGCCCAGGGGTGGGTACGATGCGTGAGCACCATCAAAACGTCAGAGCGGCGAGTGGGCTTTGCTCCCACAGACCCGAACGCTAACCAAAGAGGACTGACTGACGGCTCTTTTTTTATGCGCCAACTCATTTCTTTGTGGCAAGAAAGATGACTTTACTAAGGTATCTCCATCGGTTATCTCGAACCGTAGCGGTCATCTTCTATCGATCATTAAAGATTCATGTTGATAGATTGCCTATGATTCGGTGTTGAAGTTTGTGAGTCAATCTAGCTAGATTGATGCGTACACGGTTATGTCTAATAGATGGTTAGATAAGAAGGAGAACATTATGAGTGATGGTGGCAAATCACTGATCGTTATTACTGGGGCAAGCAGTGGTATTGGTGAAGACACGGCTAAACAATTTCATAGCCTCGGTCATCCACTTTTGCTGCTTGCGAGGCGTGTGGATCGTATGAAGAAACTCGGTCTTGAGAATGCCATGTGTGAGAAAGTTGATGTAACGGATATCAAAAAAATTAGAAAAGCAGTAGCTGCTGCAGAAAAGAAATTTAACCAATCGGTTGATTGCATTGTCAATAATGCCGGTGTAATGATGCTAGAGCAATTCGCTAATCAGAAGCAAAGCGAATGGCAGGCCATGATAGATGTAAATGTGCATGGTGTGATGAACGGCATCTATGCGGTGATCAAGGGGATGTATGAACGTAAGCACGGCACGGTCATAAATGTTGGTTCCATTGCCGGGACAAAAATCTTTCCTGATCATGCAGTGTACTGTGGGACGAAGTTTGCTGTTCATGCGGTTGGCGAAGCGATTCGGCAAGAATCACTCAAGCATAATGTTCGTGTGACGACCATCGCACCTGGTGTGGTGGAAACCGAATTGCTGTCGCATACTACGAACGATCAGATCAAATCAGATTATGAAACGTGGAAGCAGGGTATGGGTGGTGCGCTGACGAGCGCGGATGTGGCGCGTGCCATTGTGTATGCTTATGAGCAGCCGCAGCATGTATGTATCCGTGAGATCATTTTGGCTGCGACGGGTCAAGAGATGTGATCCCGGTTATGATAGGTGTGCGAAATAGATATTTTTGATCAGGAGATAGCCGGATGAAGATGGGCGTAGTTTGGATGGTGATGTGTTTGAGCTTGTGTTTGCAGGCGTTATTAGTTGCGCAAACCTTAGAACCGATGCCTGTGGAACCGCCGGAGGAGCCAACAGGCGAGACACTTGTTGCTAATCCACTTTATGATAATTGGGCACTATTTGGTGTCGGCACATCGGTCGATCAAACGATCGTGACCAAGACAGACGAAGGTGAGGTCAAGGTATTAGCGACGTTGGTGTTGAAATCGATCGACGACAAGCAGGCGGTGGTGTCAATGACACGCAAGGTTGTAGCCGCGAATGGTGAGGTGACTCAACCGGCAGAGGAAGTGTTGATACCAAAGCGTGTGACGCAGGCTGAAGCGGATGGGTATTTGAATCCGCCGGGGAAGGTGGGAGAAGGTGAAGAAGTCTTGGAGGTTCTTGGTAAGAAGATCAAGGCACGTTGGGTTGAGGTTAAGAAGGAAGATGCGACCGGTTCGGTGGTGACGAGGATTTGGATGAGTGCGGGGCAAGGTGAGGAAGATGTGATCCCGGGGATGCTGGTGAAGATGTCGATCAAATCTGAGGGGCTGCTCGCGTTTACGACGGAGATGTCGATCACGGGGGTAGAGGTGAAGGCAAACTGATTTGGCAAATTTGGTGATATTGTAAAGTATGCGCGAATAAATCCATCATCTGCAATCATAAAAAAACCTTGGTGTGGACCAAGGTTTTGAGGGTGCTGAATGATTGTGTTGTTATAAGGCTTGCCTGCGGATAAATAGTAGTGGGGCAAGTGAGAGGATTGTGAGTGAGGTTGGTTCGGGGATGGTGGGTGTGAGCAGGTAGGGCATGTTGCCGTAGAGCATGTCTGATTTGATGCTGTTGCCGATGATGTATTCGGCATCAGGATCGGAACCGACGACATAGAGTAAGTTTTCCCAGTTAGCCGCAGCGAGGTTAGTGGTGATATTGCCGAGGTCAAAAAAGCCATTGGTCGCGTCCCATCGGAAGGCATGGACACCGAGGAGAGTGGCGCCGTCGAAGAGTTGGTAGTTACCGAGGACGATACCATTGGTGGTCAGCGCCTGAACATTGGTGTAGGAAAGGCCATCGTCACGGATAGAGAAGGTTAGTTCAGATGTTGAATCGGTGATCGGGTCGTAGAGCCAAGCGGATTGGCCGTAGGCGCTGCCGCCGGCGTTATAGCGTTTACTGACACCTGCGACGAGATTGTCATTAGTGATGAACTTGGCTTCGCCGTCACGTTTGGTTCCCGAGGCATCGGTGTACTCGAATGTACCGCCGGTGAGGGAGATGACATCGAGATTGTTGGTACCGTGGTTAAAGAGCCAGGCGTCTTGCCCATAGTTGAGTCCTGAGTTGCTGTAGATGCGGTTGGTCCCAACGGCCGAGCCGGTGTTGTTGATGGCCGTGAGCTCTGCGTGGCGGATTGCGGGCTCGCCGGGGAGGTTGTCGTTTTCGTAGAGCGCGCCGGTAAGGGAGATTTGCGACGTTGAGCCACTGAGGTGTCGCCAGACGTCCTGACCGCGTTCATCGCCGGCGGAACTGAACCGTTTCTGGTCGCCGAAGGCGTGAGAGAGTGGGTTGAGTTCTCGTACGATGGCGTATTGGTATGTGTCTGTGGGTGCCGCGGCAGGGTTGTACTGATAATCAGGGCCGGTGAGTGAGATGTTGGTGGTTGAGCCGCCATCGTACAGCCATGCATCCTGACCAAGGTTGGTGCCGGTGTTGTTGAAGCGGGTGCTCCAGCCGGCGACTTTATTGCTGTTGTTGATGTAGATGGCTTTGGAGTCCCGCTTGATGTTGCCGGGGGCGGCGAGGTAGCTGTAGCCTGTGCCGGTGAATCCGAGTTGGGTGTGGATGGAGCCATTGTAGTACCAGGCATCGTAGCCAATCTGCACGCCGTCGATAGTTGAGAAGCGTGAGGTGAACCCGACGGCGTGTCCGTTGTCGTTGAGGCCGCGGACGTGGTTGGACGTGTAAGCTGCGCCACCTGCATATGCAGGGAAGTATTCGTAGCCTGTACCGTAGTAGCCGAGGAGTGTGTGTGAGCTTGTGCCTGAATTGTAAAGCCACGCCGCGATGCCAGTGCTTCCACCGGTAGCAGTGAAGGTGTTGTTGGATCCTATGATGTGTGGGTTGATGTTGTTGTTGATTTTATAGACGGTGGAATAGCGGTAGATGCCACCTGAGCCGTGGTTGTACTGGTAGCCTGCACCGGTGAGTGAGAGGTTGGTGGTGGTGGAACCGTTGAAATGCCAAACATCGTAGCCGCGGCTGCCGCCAGTAACGAGGTATCGGTTGCTGCGTCCAATGACGTGGCCGTTGGCGTTGATGGTTTGTGTGGTGGATTGGCGGTAGATTCCGCCGGAGGGGTGATCGTAATAGTGGCCGGATGTGGTGAGATTGATGATTTGCGTGGTGGTGCCGTTGAAGTGCCAGACATCGTAGCCGCGGCCGGCGTTGTCGTAGTAGCGGTCTGCGAGGCCGGTGACGTGGTTGTTGGCTGCGACGTATTTTGCGGTCGAGTCGCGGTGGTATTCGCCAGAGACAATGCGTTCATAAGTGGGTGAGGTTGGTCCAATGGTTTGAATTTCATAAAGTGGCATGGCCACAAGCGGCGAAGTGAGACATGTGAGGGCAATGATAGACGATAAGCGTTTACAGGCGCGTGACATGATCTTTCATCTCCTATTGTTTAGACATGTTAGAAGCGCAATTAATTTAATTTATGTGAGAATAGCACAATGTGGTATTGGGGTTTAGCGCAGTAATTGTCGGCAAGAGATTATCGCATTGAGATATCGAAGACAGTAGAACATATCACGATGTTAAAATAGGTAGATACGAAGCATAAAAAAACCTCGACGTAGATCGAGGTTTTTGTGTGTAAACAATAGAGACAGTCAATTTCTATCTATAGGAGGTGTTTGCGGCGAACGAGCAGCCATGGCGAAAGCGTAAGTATCACAAGCGTGCTAGGTTCGGGGATGACCGAGATGCGGCCGGTGTTATAGAGGCGGGAAGTATCCCACTCGAGGCCTGTGGAAAGTGCTGCGCCGGAGAGATCAATGTTGTCGAATGTTCCTGAAAGTGAATCCCATTTGAGGATTTTGAACTCATCACCGAGCTGCGCGTCAAACCCGTTGTACCACTCGACGACGAGATCACCATCAAGGGTTAGATGGCGGACGGTGCCGAAGAGATCGTGTTCGGTGCCTTCTTCTGTGCCGCCGAGTTCGATGATGAGTGTGTGGTTGTCGCCGAGGAATGTGTCGCCGCCGTTGACAGTTTCGCCGGGTGAGAATCCGGGGCGTGTGTCGCCTTCGAGGAAGACGTGTCCGGTGCCTGTTGTTCCACCGCCTGAGTAGGAGCCGAAGACGACGATGGTTGACCCGTCGGAGACGTGGAATGTCCCGTCGTTGTCGATGTCATCCCAGAAGGTGACGTTTGCGTTGCCGGAGACGACAACGCGGCCGGGGTTTTCGATGGTGATGTCGCCATGATAGTCGGAGGTGCCGAATGAGAATGCGATGTTGCCACGGTTCGTGTTGTGGGTTGCGCGGAAGATGCCGCCACGGATAATGATGTCTGCATCCTCATTGTTTTTGAAGAATGTGCCGGTGGCGTCGAGGTGGCCGCCAACGATTTCGATGCGTCCGTAGTTCTCTGTTTCTGGGAGGTATAGCCTGTCGCCTTCATAGAGGCGGACGTGTGCGGTGTTGTGGTTGATGAACTGATCGAAGAGTTGGTCGCCGATGGTTCCGTTGCCTTCGATGATGCCGTGATTGATGATATCGTTTGTTGCGAGGAGTGTGCCGCCGTTTAAGCGGATTGTGTTGTGGAGTTCGTTTGTGAGTGTGTCATCGGTTTGGATGGTGGTGTTTGGGCCGATGGCGTTTCCTTTGAGGATGCCTTGTAGTATGAATGAGTTGATGGCTTGCGCGTGATGTAATGTGCCGGCATTGAGTGTGAGTCGATGTGCGTTGTAGAGACCGTCGAGGATGAGCGTGCCGCCGTTGAGTGTCAGGTTTGTTTGCAGATCGAGGCCGTTGTCTTGGAAGTCGATGACTTGGTTTGTGTTAATGTTGCGATCGGTGAGTATATCTGTGATGAGGTAGTGGTTGCCGTAAAGAGTGGTATTTTCGTCGAATTGGATTGTGCCTGCGATGAAGTTGTAGTTGCTGCCTGAGTTGACGTTGATGTCGTTGGCGATGAGTGTGCCGCCATCTTGGGTGAAGGTGGAATTGTTTTGAATGTGCAAGAGGTTGTCAACGGTCATTGTTGCACCGGAGCCGAGAAAAAATTGGACGTTGTGTCCGCCGGCGGAGCCGACGTTGATGTTGTTGGTGGTGAGGTTGGAGTGATCGCCGAAGAGAGAGAAGTCGAGCGCGTTGGTGTTGGTGTCTTGTGAGCCGAGTTGGAGTGTGCCATTGACGTTGAGGTCGCCGCCGTTAATGATGAAGTCGGTGTCGTTGTTGACGCGCATGTCGCTTGCGACGTTGAGTGTTGCGGATGAATCGATGGAGAATGTTCCGGTGGAACGGTTGAGCATGTTGAGGTTGCGGTTGACGTTGACGACGGCGTTAAAGGAGAGGTCAATGTTGCTTGTGGTTTGTGTTGAATCGGAGCCGATGACCCAGTCATCGTTAACGGTGAGGTTGCCGCCGGTGATGTTGGTTGTCGCGGTTGTTGCCTCGCCGTGACGCAGGAGGTTGACGTTGACGGAGCCTCCCGAGCGGAGATAAAAATTTCCGACGGAGTTATTGAATCGTGAGATGGTGAGTGAGGCGAGGCTAAGTGAAGCGTTGTTTTTGACATCGAGTATGGCGGTGGTGAGTGGCCCGGTGTTACTATTGTTGCCGACGGCCATCTGCAGGCCGGTGTAGCTTGTTCCGCTGTCGGTAAGGATGAGTGTGCCGTCTTTGCCGGATGCGGTGGAGATGTTTGTGAAGTGTGTGCTGACATCGGTACCGTTGTTGACGATGACATGCCCAAAGTTGTCTGAGTTTTGAAAGTCGCCAATACCTGCGATGTTCCAGTCGCCATCCTCGGGGCTGCCGCTGAAGGTTATGATGCTGTTGCTGCCGGTGATGGTGATGGATGCTTGCGATGGCGAGGTTGTTAGAAGAGATGCGACGATGGCGAGGCTGTAATAAGTTGACAGGCGCGGCATGTGGGTGTCCTTTATAGAAAACGTAAGGATAAATTCATTGAAACGCATCGCATGATGCTGTGCGATACAAAGGTGAGCAAGAGGCTGGCTGCTATGGCATGCTTATTCTCTCCCTCGTGAAGGATGGTAACAGGAGTGAGAGAATAGATGGATTGGTGTTTGCCCTTGTTTTGTCAGTGGATGGCGGAACTATTGCAGAGATTGATATTGGTGCTTGGATCACAATGCCAATTAGCTATACAGAGAGGATCGTTCCTAGATTTGTGCAGTAGTAAAAGATAGCGAATGCACTTGGGCGGAGGAAACGCTCATGCTGGAGGTGTATGGGGATTTACTAAAGCTGGTGGTGCAGAAAGTAACAGGGCCATATAACTGTTATGAAGACACTTCTGTGACAGCGATTGTGACAATTAAATGTATGGTATATGTGTGCAGTTTGAATTCATCGTTGAGCATCTACTCCGGCGAGGGAAAATGAGCGTAACAACGGAGAGAAAAATAATACTAGAAGGTTCGGGGATTACTGTTGGATTGAGAATAAACGTCATGGCCCAGCCATCCATATCATTGAGTGCGCCCCACCCAACAATGTTGCCGTTTTCATTGATGGATTTTACTTCACCAAGGTATTGCCAATCTTTATCGTCAAGGTTTGTAACCATTGATGTCAGGTCAATGAAACCATCTTCGACTGACCATAAAAAGGCGCGTTTGCCGAGGTCGTTGTTCTCATCGTCGTAAAGGTTGTAATAGCCGTATGCGAGGCCTTCTTCGGTGATGCCGTTGATTTGGGTATAGGCGTGGCCGGTTGTTTTCTTGGAAAAAGTGAGTTCGTATGTCTGATCGGTGGAGGGGTCGTAGACCCATCCTGATTGCCCGGTACTGAATCTTCCGGTTCTATATCTATTCGTGGTGCCGCCTGCAAATCCGGATTCTGTGAGATAGAAAATATTGTTCTTAAAGGTACTGCCGTCACTTGGGTTCTGTATGAAATATTTGAATTCATGGGAATACAGTCCAATGATCGAGACGGAAGATCCATCATCGTACCAAAGATCAGGCCCACGATTGAGATTGACTGCTCTGGCACGTGCGGTGACACCAACTGTGACGCCGCTTTCATTGATCATTCTTACGTATGAATTGGTATACGTGCCGCCCCACGGTTCATCTGGATCTATTGTGTATTCATAAATATCACCGGTCAACCCGAGCGAACGTGTGGTTGTACCATCAGAAATCCATGTGTTATGACCCAATGTCACATCGTGGATAAGTATATTGGCAGGAGGGGCATATTCTTTGTAACGATGATAGGTTTTGCCGATAACAAAACCAGAGTCCGTTAGTTTGATGACTTCGTTCTTAAAGATATTGCCTTTGAAGTTATGTTGGGGCTTGATGATGTGTGTATTGGTTCCATCGTATAGCCAAGCGCCATCACGTCCAGCCGTGCCAACCGCGACGCCGTTGTTGTTAATGAAAACAGGTTGATGCAGGTCCATGTCGCTTGTGTCAGCCGGGTTCTTTTCGATAAAAGTGGTTGCGTTGGTATTACCGTTGTGTAGCCAGATGGCTTGGGGGTGGCCATTGCCGGTGCTGTAGCCAACAGAAAGGCCGTTGTTGTTCAGTTGAACGCCAAAACTTTCTTTATATATAGCGCCGTTGGGATTGTTCAGGCCGATCGTCTGTGACGTGCTGCCGTTGTATTGCCACGCGATGTGTCTGAGTGGGTTGTAATCTTCGACAGGGCCACTTTGTCCGAGGATGTGTCCGTTACCATTGGTGGCAATGATTGTGCTGTCGACATAAGATCCGGCGCTGAGATAGCCAGTGGTAGGGTTGACTCGGTTTGAGGTACTGCCGTCGTAAACCCAGATATCTTTGCCCTGTGTGTAGCCGGAAGCGTTGTATCTTTTGGTATACCCAATTACTGTGCCGTTTTCGTATAGACGTTTGATCTCGCTATGACGGTATATGCCGCCATCTGAAGCAAGGTATTCATAGTCATTGCCGGACAGGCCGATTTGCGTTGTGTTCGTACCGTCGTAATACCATGTGTCTTGCCCGTTAATATTCTTGGAGCCTAAACGCCAATTAAAGCCGACGACGTGGCCTGCCTCGTTGATGTAGTGCGAGAAGCTTTTGCGGAAAATGTAATCGCCATCCATTCGGCTGTAGTCATTGCCGGCGAGGCCGAGTATTTTTGTTTGGTAGCCGTCAAAAACCCAGCCATCAGCACCATGATACTTTTCCGGGACGATGTATCGGAATGAATAACCGATCGCCATGCCGGCATTGTTTTGTGGCCCATAAAGGCTAATCCGCTGCATGATGCCGTCATTTTTTTCACGTTCATAGCCATGGCCGGTGAGACCAGTAGTATGGATTTCATAAGAATAGGCAGCGTGCAACGTGATGTTGAAGGTTGAGCTAATCAATAACACACAAAATGCTGTTACGTTTACAAGGCGATTGAATGATTTGCGCATTGTATCTCTCCCGGATTTATAGATTGAAATAATAATGTAGTTTATAAAGTATGAAATCGGGTATCAATAAGTGTTTGTTAAACCCGTGATGTGTTTTTGTTATTTGTGATAAACATGGTTCTACATTTGTCTAGCATTGTTAAGTTGGGAAAGTAAGGCTTGTGAAGATGCTATTTGTAGTAAAAAAAACCACGACTTTTCAGCCGTGGGTTTTTGTTTTTTTTACTTCATGTAATTCAGATTGAATTAGATGAGGCCGTCCTTCTTGGCCATGAGGCTCATCAGATCGATCACGCGGTTTGAGTAACCCCATTCGTTGTCGTACCAGCTGACAACTTTGAAGAACTTGTCGCTGAGGCCGATGCCTGCACCTGCGTCGAAAGTTGATGACGCTGGGTCGGTGATGAAGTCGCTTGAGACGACTGGCTCATCGGTGTATGCGAGGAAGCCCTTCATTGAACCTTCCGCAGCTTCTTTCATCTTTGCACAGATTTCTTCGTAGCTGGTTGCCTTTTCGAGGCGGACGGTGAGGTCCACAACGGAGACGTCAGCGGTTGGGATACGGAAAGCCATACCAGTCAGCTTGCCCTTGAGTTCTGGGAGTGCCAGACCAACAGCCTTCGCAGCACCAGTTGATGCTGGGATGATGTTGAAGCCACCAGCGCGGCCGCCACGGAGGTCTTTCTTCGAAGGACCGTCGTGTGTTGGCTGCGTTGCAGTGATTGCGTGAACGGTTGTCATGAGACCTTCGACGATGCCGAAGTTGTCATTGAGAACCTTCGCCACTGGTGCGAGGCAGTTGGTGGTGCAGGAAGCGTTGGAGACGACCACATCATCGGTGGTGTACTTCTCATCGTTGACGCCCATGACCAAAGTCTTGACTTCGTCAGGAGATTTGGTTGGAGCAGAGATCACAACGCGCTTGGCACCGGCAGCGATGTGCTTCTTAGCACTGTCTGCGTCGGTGAAGAGGCCGGTGGATTCGACGACGTAGTCAGCGCCGACTTTACCCCATGGAAGGTTGGCTGGATCGCGTTCAGCACAAACAGGGATCTTCTTGCCGTTGACGACGAGGTTGTCGCCATCAGCTTCGACGGTGCCGTTGAAGCGGCCGTGAACGGTGTCGTACTTGAGGAGGTACGCCAGTGATTCAGCGGGGAATAGGTCGTTGATGCCGACGAATTCGATGTTTGGGTTGTCGATGGCGGCACGGAAGACGAGGCGACCGATGCGACCAAAGCCGTTAATTCCAACTTTGAGAGCCATTGCTCATTTCTCCAAAAAGGATGTCAGTAAGTCCATAATGTTTTGGGGGATGCCCAGCGGTGTGGCCTAGGCCGATGCCGAGCTAAGGGTTTACAAGAGTAAAAGGTAGGGAGTTGGGGTTTCTTGTCAAGCTGAGGAGGGGGTTTGATAGTGTTAAAGGTGGGTGAGGAGGGGATGAGGATTGACGAAGCGGGTTTTTGCGGTGACGATCCATGATAGGAATGATGGGGCTTTCGATCAAAATGCGGTCGCTGATAGGAGATGCATAGATGGGCAAGGTGTCAGCAAAGTCAGGTGGGGGGGCGATGACGGTCAGTGAGGTGGCCGAGCGGGTGCGATACGCCTTGGCAGAAGGGTTTGGCGGGAAGGTGCGTGTGGTGGGGGAAGTGAGCAATTTGTCGGACCGGGCGCACTGGTTTTTTAGTTTGAAGGATGCGGGGGCGGCACTTCGGTGTGTGTGTTTTGCCAGCAATGCCCGGCGAGTGAGTTTTCCTGTGCGGGATGGGATGGAAGTTGTCGTGACGGGGCGGATGGATTTTTACGATGCGCAGGGGAGCGTGCAGCTGTATGTGGACAAGATCGAGCCGGTGGGTGTGGGGGCGTTGGAGCTTGCGTACCGGCAGTTGGTGGAGGAACTGAAAGAGCTTGGGTATTTCGAGGTGGAGCGGAAGAAGGCGTTGCCGCGGATGTGCCGCAAGATTGCGGTGGTGACTTCGAGAAGTGCGGCAGCGCTGCAGGACGTGATTGATACGGCAAGCAGGCGGTGGGCGGGGTGCGAGTTGGTTCTGTGTGATGTGCGGGTCCAGGGGGAGCAAGCAGCAAGTGAGATCGCGCGGGCGATCAATGATCTAAGTCGGCGAGGTAAGGGGCTTGGGATTGATGCCCTGATCGTGACGCGGGGTGGTGGGAGTATGGAGGATTTGTGGGCGTTTAATGAGCGGGTGGTGGCAGACGCGATTTATAAGTGCAGTTTGCCGATTATTGCTGCGATTGGGCATGAGACGGATATCACTATTGCGGAATTGGTCGCGGATCATCGTTGTGCAACACCGACGCAGGCGGCGATGATGCTTGTGCCGGATAGTCGGGCCATGCGAGAACAGGTCGAGGTTTTGCGTAGGCGATTGGAGATGGTGATGCGACGTGAGGTGGAAAGTGGGAAGCACAGAGTGGCGCATGCGGCAAGGCATGTGATGTTTGATCGGCCGGGCGAAATGGTTGAACGGATGAAGGGGAAGGTAGACGGTTTGAGTGGCAGGCTGTTGCCAGCTCTGCGTGAACGGGTGGTGCGGGGCGGAATGATGATGGATGGGTTGGTTAAAGAATTCCGGAAGGGATTGCCGCGGGAAATACGACGGGCAGAGGAGAAGCTGGAAGCGATGGAGCGGGAACTTAAAGCAGTTGGGCCGGACAGTGTGCTGCGGCGAGGTTACTCTTACACGACCGATGAGCAGGGGAAGGTGGTGAAAAGTGTGGGGGATGTGGAAGTCGGCAGTGTGATGGCGACGGTGTTGGCTGATGGCGAATTGAGAAGTCGTGTGACGAAAAAGGAGGGGGGCGGAGGAGATCGGGATCACACGAGGAAAGCAAAAAAGAAAATCACGAAGAAAAAGACGGATGAGAATGGGCCGATGCTGTTTTGAGCGGAACCGTGAACAGTGCGATAGAATGGTGAGTTATGGTGAAGAAGAAATCATTGAAGAATGTGAAGTTTGAAGACGCCGTTGAACAGCTTGAATCGATTATCGATCAGGTTGAGAGTGGTGAGATCGGTCTTGAAGAAGCGCTGGCGCGGTATGAAGAAGGGATGAATCTGATCACGCATTGCCGAGGGATTTTGTCGTCGGCAGAAAAGAAGATTGCCTCGTTATCGGTTGCAGATGAAGAAGTTGTTGCGGAAGAAGATGAGAAGGGTGAGTGGGAAGAAGAAGTTGAATATGAGGAAGAGGATTAACTTCAGGGAAGAGGTGAGTCTTGATGTTTGAGTGCATGCTGACGTTGGCGGAAACAGAAATCATTGTGACAGGGATTGATGTGGTGGCGGTACCGAACCCAGCGCTGATTTGGGTGTGGTTGGTTTTCATGACGGTGTTCGGCGCGATTGTGGGGAGCTTTTTGAATGTGGTGGCGTACCGTTTGCCGGAAGGGAAGAGCGTGGTGAGTCCGCCATCGAGCTGCCCGAAGTGCGGGCATCGTTTGGCGTGGCATGACAACGTGCCAGTGTTGGGATGGATTTGGTTGGGAGGGAAGTGCCGTTATTGCAAGACAAAGATCAGTGTGCAATACCCTTTGATAGAAGCGTTTTGCGCGTTTTTGTTTGGTGGATTGTTTTGGGTGTATTACATGTCGGGGATGCGACCGGGTTTCGAGGCGTTGGGTTTTGAGGGGACGTGGCCGGTGTATGTGGTGCATGTGTTGATGCTAGCGGGGTTGCTTGCGGCCACATTGATCGATTTTCGATTGTACATTATTCCGATTCAGATTCCGTGGGTGGTGACATTGTTTGCGCTGGTGGGTTTGCCGTTGGCGGTGTTGTTGGGTTTGCCGAGCGGGCGATGGTTGAGTGAATTGTACATGGAGGGGTTGCAGTTTGAGCGTGTACCGGAGTTTGCGTACATGATGGGCGGGCAGATTGTGCCAGTAGGGCGGGAGGCGATCTGGGGGGCGGGGATTGGTGGGACAATCGGCTTGGCGGTGGCGATGGGATTGATGTGGTTGAAAGTGATTCCGCGGAGCTTCATGGATTGGGAAGAGCAGCTTGAGAAGTATGAGGCGGAACAGGCAAAGTTGGCAAAAGAAAAGGGGGGGGCGGCATTCAAAAAAGACAAACTTCCGGGAGGCGGGATTGGTGCGGAAGAGATACAGGAAGAGATCTTCATGTATCCGCATCCGAGGCGAGAGGTGTTGAAGGAGTTGTTGTTTGTGATGCTGCCACTGGTGGGGGTAGTGGTGGGATGGATGATGACGCGTAACCAGAGCGGTGAGGCGATGTTCGTGAGTGTGACGTGGTACGAGGTTTTGGTGGGTGTGTTATTCGGTTATTTGGTGGGCGGCGGTTTGGTGTGGTTGATTCGGATTGGCGGGACGCTTGGGTTTGGGAAGGAGGCGATGGGGTTGGGGGATGTGCATTTGTTGGGTGCGATCGGAGCGGTCTTGGGTGCGGTAGATGCGACGCTGGTGTTTTTTGTAGCACCGTTCTTGGGGATTGTGGCGGCGATGATCACGATTGGGGTGGCGTCGATTGCGAAGGGGAAGGTGCGCGTGATTCCGTATGGACCATATTTAGCTGCGGCGGCGGTGGTGGTGATGGTATTTCGATTGGAGATTCTGCGGTTCCTAGATCTGGCATGGCAACGATGATTGTGCATAACTCCAGCATTTGAAGACCTATTTGTAAGATTTTTTGTGACCTGTGCCATCGGTGCCAAACTGATGACACTGTGATTTTCTATGATCTATTCGTCATGGGCTTCCGCGGGTTCATGCGACGTCAGTATGAACAAAGGATGGGGATTTGTTTGGCTAACCGATTGTTAACAGGAGAGATATGGCAAACAAATGATTGAGTGGGTGGGGGTGAAGTTGAGCGAATCGGGGTGATATGTGGTGGTGATCATGGTTGTGTTTCAGGGTGCCAAAAGTACGAAGGGACGCTGCGGGCGGTACTTAAAGGATTGAATGCTTGCAATCATGATTGTGTCGAAACTTCCGGGGGGAAGGAACGCTATGCAGGTAAAGATAGGACCGCATGAATACCGGGTGATATTGGTGAAAGGGACGGTGCGCAATGGCATGGGAGAGGCGTTTTGTGGGCTGACACATTTCGATCAGCAATACATCTTGATCAGTGGAGATATGGAGCCGAGCAAGCGATTATCGACGTTGTGGCACGAATTGGTGCATGCGTTTTTGTATGAATTGAATATCACAGATACGCCGGTGGATGACGAGGAATCAATGTGTAATCTGATTGGACTTGCGATGTCGCATTTAGATGCGGTGACGATCGCGAAATTGCATGTGTATATGACAGAAGGTGTGGAGTGTGACGGAGTGATGATGTCGCCACGACTGAAATATCCGGTAGCGGTGTTAGATACCACAGGGACATAATGACTGTGGTTGTAGAACTAGTGATTGGGTAGAGGCCTACCAGAGGGCGAAAGTAATCTGCTGAGGTGGCTAGAGAGGAATAGAGCTCGGGCGGTTGTTTGCGGTGTGAGGGGGAGCTTCGATTTATTTTTTACATCTATTTGCGAGGTGTGCCGCGCGAACCGCCAGCTTTTTTGGCGGCCATGCGGGGTTTTGATGTGCCTTGTTCTTCACCGTTCTTGTCCAGCCATTTGGCGAGATCAAGATTCATCTGCTCACGCTGATCGGCGGAGGATCGGGTATAGGCAAGAAGCGCTGCTGATGCGGCGGTGCCCATGGTCATGCCGCGTTTTTTGCAGAAAGCCTGGAATTCATCTGCGAGGGCGCGGTCGATGTCAAAATTCTTTTGAGCCATAACTGTATTTTGTGCAGGACGTTGCAGCAAGTCAAAGATATATAAATATAGAAATATATATATTAACCTTGTGAAAATGATGTGAGGGTTGGTAATCTGTGTTGGTGCTGGGTATGGCATGTCGAAAACAGTGTTCGGATGAGAGAAAGAGGAGGAGCTGGGGGCGGGGATTTATCTTGTTCTTAGATCAATGTTTGTGTGATTGATACTTATTTTACAGTGTTTTATGTGTTTAAGATGTTTGGGGGTTTTCAGTCAAAGGAGATGAGTGATGCAGATTCACTGGGGGCCACGATTATGCAGAGGAAATTTTTTGTGGGTGACGCGTGATACGCAGAATGATTGTCTGAGCGGGTTTGTGCAAAACAATATTGATTTATGGCGGGGAGATGTCATGGATGAATCCGGCGGGCTTCCGGGAGAATGCCGAGGGCTTGAGGGCGAGGGGGTGCGTGTATTGGATATCCATGGCTGGCGGCTTCCGGGACAGATTGAGATTTGGCTTGATCAGGGGGGACGGATGCGGTGTGCGGTGGGGGATGAGTTGCCTGAGCTTGAGGATGTGGCAGTTTTACCAGCGGAAGTGGTAGATTTTGTACAGGCGGCAGGAGAGCGGGAACTGCTGGGGTTATTGCTTGAGCTTGTGGGGAAGTGGGATCTGATGCACGGCGGACAGAATCAATAAAGATGGTGTGCGGTGTATGGGGTTGAGATCATTTTTTTTAAAATAGGGGGTTCTGAGATCGTGGCTTGAGGGATTTTTGATTACAATCGCACGCTGTGAACCTGAAAAGGTAGCCGGCATGATGCTGGTATGGATATTGATCGGAGATCAGACTTTGAAAGGGACTGCCATGAAGAGCGTCTGGACACGCGTGCTGATGAGTGTTGTTCTGGGTGGCGTAGCCATCGGTGGATTGAGCGGTTGTAGCTATGACCGTTTAAAGAAAGAGCGCGATGCGCTTTGGATTGAGAATCAGGAATTGCGTTCTGAGAATGAGCGTTTGGATTTGGCGGTTGATTCACTGAATCAGCAGCTGGCGACCAAGCCAGCAGTGACCAAAGAAACGGTGTACGTTGAGCGTGAAGCTTCAGCGAACACTGCATTCAGCGGGATTGCTGGTGTAGACGTGCAGCAAAGCGGCGGGAACATTACGGTGCGTGTGCCGGGTGATGTATTGTTTGGCCCTGGTAGTGTGGCTTTGAAAGATACATCAAAGAAAACACTTTCTGAAGTCGCTGCGGCGATCCGTAGCAATTACGGTGCAAACATGATCCGCATTGCAGGACATACGGATCGTGACCCAATCCGCAAGAGCAAGTTTAAAGACAATCTTGAATTGTCATCTGAGCGTGCGATGGCTGTGCAGCGCTATTTGAAGACGCAGGGTATTTCGGATGCGAAGATGTATTCGGCAGGCTACGGCCAAAATCAGCCACGCTCGACCAAGTCGCAAAGTCGCCGTGTTGAGATCGTGGTCGAATTGCAATAGTCGGACGTGTTCGTGTATGAGTTGTACGGAACACGACATTCGGCAGCACAAGTGAATAAGCATAGAATGTCAGACCCAGGGCGATGTGCTCTGGGTCTGGCTGTTTGAATTGGGGGGGATCAATGTTGAAAGAGATTTGGTGTGATTGGTATTATTGATTACAAGATGGGCAACTTGCGGTCGGTGCAGAAAGCGTTTGAGTTTGTCGGCGCGGATGCGGTGATTCTGCAGAACGTGAAGGATGCAGATAAATGCGACAAATTAGTTTTGCCAGGGGTTGGCGCGTTCGGTGATGCGATGAAGCACTTGGATGAGATGGGGTGGACCGAGGTCGTGAAGGAGCATGCTACAAAGGGGAAGGTTTTATTGGGGATTTGTCTGGGATTGCAGTTGTTTTTTGATGGGAGCGACGAAGGAGCGGCTGATGGTGAGATGATTGAAGGGCTGGGCTTGTTAGAGGGAAAAGTGGTACGGTTTGATGAGTCGCGCGGAATGGAGGCTGGCGGGGAGCGGTTGAAGGTTCCGCAGATGGGGTGGAATGCGATTTCGTGGGAACGGGAAGATCCTTTATTTGCAGGGTTGTCGCAGGGATCGCACGTGTATTTTGTGCATAGCTATTTTGCTCAGCCGAATGAAGACGCTAGTGAAGTAATTACAAGTGCGCGTGCGGATTATGGCGGGCCGTTTACGGCGAGCGTTTGGAAAGACAATATTTGGGCGATGCAGTTTCACCCAGAGAAGTCGCAGCGTGTGGGGTTACAGATTTTGAAGAATTTTGTGTCGATCTGATGATGGACACGCATGCGGTATGTGGGTCAAGCAGGTTGGACTAAACTGGCACGAAAAAAATAATACGATCCTGACACGTGTTTAACCTCAAGCGCGGTGATGATGCGTATGCTTACGGATATGAGTGAAACAATGGCGATTGAAGCGTTACATGGTGATCGGGCTCTGCATGTTTTGAGAGATGTCTCAGCGTATAAGCCGAGCACGTGGAATATTGCAGATGAAGTGGAGACCGAGAAACGTGCATATTGGATCGGGTTATTCCGAGAGCACTTCCCGAGTTTGATTGCACAATCGATGCGCGAAGCAGAGCATGCGGGTCGTGATTTGGCTGAGCACCGTGCGGCATGTGATGCGGCTGAAGCGAAGTTTGAGGTTTATTTACAAGAGCTTGAGGCAGGTGTAGTGGAGAAGGATCATTATGGCGTGTTGGATATTTGTTTTGTTCGTGAACGTGTGCTTCGGGAGTGCGGCCTGCCGGACCCGTATCGATTAGCGAAGCATGAGCAGAATGAACATGCGCTGGAAGTGCTGCCGGAGGTTTTGAAGGAGCATGATTCGCTGGATGAGGTGGCATTATGTCAGGCAGTGATTGAGGGTGTGTTTGCGGGAAATATTTTCGACATGGGTGCGGTGAAAACGAGCGGAATGTTTGCAGATGGCGGGAAGGTTTGTTTCCATGATACGCGTGGAAAGTTGAAGCCTCGGCCGTGGCTGTATGACGATTTTGATGCGTGGCAAAAGCGGATGACCGAAGGGGAGGGTTACCAGGCGGCGTTGGTGTTTGTCGATAACGCAGGGCCGGATGTTGTGCTGGGGATGATCCCATTTTGCAGGTATTTGTTGATGCATGATGTGAAGGTGATCATGGCGGCGAATAGCGGGGCGGCGTTGAATGACGTGACGGTTGAAGAACTAGATGAATTGGTTGATGCAATATGCGATGTGGATGAAGTGATTTGTGAGGCAGTCGAAGAAGGGCGGCTGCAGGTGGTGGGTAGTGGGAATGTCGCACCACTGATTGATCTGACAAAGGTCTCGGGAGAACTGGTGGAGATTGCTGAGCAAGAGGGAGTGGATTTGGTGGTGCTTGAGGGGATGGGCAGGGCAGTAGAGAGTAATTTCGAGGCGAGGTTTGATTGCGATAGTTTGAAGATCGCGATGCTGAAGGATAAAGGATCGGCAGATGGCGTGGGTGGAGAGGTTTATGATCTGGTGATGCGGTATCGGTCCGCGGGAGAATGAGCAGGTAGATCCCACGTGTAGAACACGTGGGCTTGGTTAGGTGGGAAGATTCGATTCAGGCATGCAATAGGTGTGGCGCGCATGCGTTTGGCTGTTGTGATGCCAAAACAAACATATCAAACGGAACGAACTGGGCGGGGGTTCACACTCATCGAGCTTTTGGTGGTTATTTCGATCATTGCGATTTTGATCGGGATCTTATTGCCGGTATTGACAAAGGCAAAAATGTCCGCAAACAAAGTGGGGTGCATGTCGAATTTGCGGCAGGTGGGGATGGTGATTGATATGTACGGTACGGATTGGAATGAGATGTACCCTGTGGCGAAGTATATGCCAGACCCATTTTTGTCGTCGTCGTCTGAGCTGGCATTGAATGAGGCATTACATGTGTACTTGCCAATGGGGAATAGTGAGTCGAATCGGGTGTATGCGTGTGGCGGTGATGAGCAAGTGTTTGAAGTAAGTGGGATGAGCTACAACTATCAGGTTCGGATTGGCGGGCAGACGATCGAAGAATATCTGGATGCGAAGGGGCATGGCGGAAAGTTTCGCCGAAGGATAGGGATTTTGGAGCCGTCGACGACATGGGTAAGTCGAGACTATGACGGAGGCGCGTTTGATTTGATAAGTGGGATAGAGCTTGAGGTGGGGTTCTTTCATGACAAGCGAAATTTCTTGTTTGCAGACACGCACGTCGGTGATTTTGAGTAATCAGACGGGTTCATTTCACGGCTAACACACGAATTGATAGGACAGCATGATGGGTGAAGATCATTTTGAAGTTGAAGAGGTAAAGAAGAACCCGAAGAAGATTGTGATGGTGATCTTACTAGTGATTGTAGGAGCGGGTGTGATTGGGTATGGCGGGTATTGGGCATGGCAGATGACGCCACCGGGGATGCCAAGCGATTTGAATGAAGCGAGCGCGATGATGGCAAGTAGCCGTTTTTCGCGGTTGTCGGATGATCGTAAGGAGCAATATTTCAATCGTGTGCGTGAGATGATGGACGGGATGGATGCGGAGCAACGTCGTGGCTTTTGGGAGAGGAACCGGCAAGACAAGCAGTTCCGTGACAACATGCGCGATGGGATGCGAATGATGATGGTGAACCGGGCTAAAGATTTTGCAGCAGCTGATGAGATGAAGCGGACAATGATGCTTGACGAAGCGATCAATCAGATGCAAGCGATGCGGCAGCAGTGGGCTGGTCGCGGAGGAGGGGGTAATCGGCCAGATCCTGAGACCATGACCGAGGAACAGAAGGCGGAGATGGAGAAGCGTCGTGCTGAGAAGATGGAACGGGCGCAGGGTATGATGCAAGAACGGGCGGAAACGGGAAATCCACAAGAATCCGCTCTGATGGGCGAGTTTCGTACTGCGATGAAGGCGCGAATGGAAGAACGGGGGATTGAGATGGGGTGGGGCCGAGGTGATGGTGGCAAAAAGGGAAAATAATTGACATTAGCATGCAATGACGTGGTGGGTACTGCGTTCGACTTGTAATGAATAGCTCTTAATGTGACATCGAAGGTGATGCGATGTTGTGCAAACCCGCTGCTGCAAAGTGGCGGGCTTTTATATTAGTTCTTACCGGCTTGGGCGTGTGCGATGGCAAAGAAGATGACGGTGAGAGCGGCGAAGAAGATAGACGCTGCGTGGTAAAGGTTGAAGGGTTCGTGGAAGATGAGGACGGCAAGAACGAAGGCGACCAGGACAATGGAAAGGACGGCATAGACAGGGTAAATCTGCGGGCCGAACTTGGTGTACATGATGTTGAAGCCGATGTAGACGATGAAGAGGCCGAAGCCTGAGAGGAGGATCCAGTTTGCGTTTTGTTTGATGAGGGGGAGTGTTTCGGGTCTGGTGAAGAAGGGGTAGGCGAGGCCGGTGCAAGCGGTGGCGACAAGGAGTGTGAAGAAATTTGTGGCGATGGGGTTGTTGACGGAAGCGGCTTGCTTTTGGCCAGCGACATAAAGCGTGTTGCCAACCGCGGCGAGGAGGGAGACAAGAAAAATGGGAAGGAAGTTCATGAGATAACCTTTCAGGCGAAAAGGGGAATCATCTGATGAGATATTGTGATCAATGTGCGTGGTGTGTGGTATGGGGAATTAACTGGTTTCGGTTTCGATTAATTTCATGAGTTGGTCACGGATTTGGCTAGTGATGGATCCGACGGCAGCGTCGCCGATGTCTTTTTGTTCGACTGAGGTGACCGGGAGAACAAGCCAAGAAGCGTTAGTGAGGAAAACTTCGTCAGCTTCGAGGAGGTCTTCGACGGTGAGCATTTTGATATTGACGGGAATGTTTTCTTCAGCGGCGATTTCTAGGACAGTTTTGCGGGTGATGCCAGGGAGGACCGGGGCGGGGAGTGCGTCCGGAAGTTCTTCGCCGTGGGCAAAGGGGGTGAAGAGTGCGCCATCTTTGACGAGAAAAAGGTTGGAGACAGAGCCGGAGGCAAGGTGATTGGTGATGTTGAGGATGATGGCTTCGCCTGCGCCGGCTGCTGCGGCGGTACGGAGCATGGTAAGGCGTGACCAGTAAGCGAGGTTTTTGTGGCCAGCGAGAGGATCGAAGGGATTGCCGAGCGGTGCACCGATGATGACGCGGATGCCTTTGTTGAAGTAGGCTGGGTCGTATTGGACGGGGGCAGTGGGGGTGATGATGACAGTGGGTTCAGGGTTCTGATCGGCTTCAGGGCGAAGGAGTGAGAGGGAGCCGGGCGTGAAGGTAAGTCGGATGCGGGCGCGGGAGATGTTATTGTGGGTAATGGTTTGATGGACGGCTTCAGCGAGAGGTGCAGTGTCTAGGTCTGGATGGATGCCAAGTTGTGCGGCAGAAGCTTTGAGGCGGGCGAGGTGATCATCAAGGCGGAAAACTTTGCCTTGGTAAGCAGAGAAGGTTTCGAACAGGCCGATGGCATGTTGAAAGGACGCGTCTTGTGCGGGGATGTTTACTTCTTGTGGCGGGAGGAATGAGCCGTTGTGGTAGACGTCGTAGGTGTCCATGATGATGTCCTTATGGGGGCAGTGAGGGGGGATATTGTAGGGATTTTTGTGACAGCCGGTTAGTTGTCCCCAAAGCAGAGTTCCCGCCGCCGGCAGTAGCGAGCTTGTGATGAATGTGGGCAAGACCGGGATTTGACCAGAAGTGGTGTGGTGGGGTAGACTTACCCATCCTGCGGAGAGCGGCGTACGTAGACGCCCTGAGAATATCCGGCAGTAAATACAGCATTGCTAAAGAGTTAAGGTAAGATAGATGAAAAAGGACATTCACCCTGAATACCGTGCGGTTGTGTTTCAGGACGTCTCGGCGGGCGTTTCCTTCTTGACCAAATCGACCGTCAAGACCAAAGACACCACCAAATGGGAAGATGGCAAAGAGTATCCAATGCTTAAAGTCGATATCTCCAGTGCATCGCACCCGTTCTACACCGGCAAGCAGAAGTTTGTCGATGCGGCTGGCCGTGTTGAGAAGTTCAATAAGAAATTCCAAGGCAACTACTTCGGCAAGAAGTAGCTACAAAGCAAGCAAGAACCGCAGTGAGCCTTTATCTCCTGCGGTTTTCTTATGCGCTTCTAGAATCTTCCCGTATGAAAATTGCATCCTGGGAACATTGATAGTGAGCGAGGGAGGGATGGTTTAGCGTGGGGAGTGAAAGGTTGATGAAGTAATGTCGGATCAACATGCCAATCTGATTGAGAAGTTGCGAGAGCTTGGGGGGCAGTTTGACGAGCTCGGCGAGCAACTGAGTGATCCTGCGGTGATGAGTGATCACAAGAAGGTGATGCAGATCAGTGTAAAGCGGCGGGCGTTGGAAGATGTTGTGCTGAAGTTCCGTGAGTGGGAAAGTGCTACGGCTCAGATTGTGGAGTATGAGGAAGTTGTTGCGGCAGGGGAGGATACGGAACTGGTTGAGATGGCGGAGATGGAGTTGGCGGAATTGCGGGGGAAAGTGGATGGGATGCTTGATGAGGTGGCGAATGAATTGGTGACGGCTGATGACAAGGCGATTGGGTCGGTGATCATGGAAATCCGTGCGGGGGCAGGTGGTGATGAGGCAGGGCTTTGGGCGGGGGATTTGTGGGAGATGTATCAGAAGTGGGCGGGCAGTAATGGATGGAAAATCGATCTAATGTCGTTTTCAGGTGGTGATGTTGGTGGGATTCGCATGATGGTGGCGAATGTATCGGGTGAGGGGGTTTGGCAAGGATTAGGTTATGAGGGAGGAGTGCATTGTGTGAAACGAGTGCCAGCGACGGAGACGCAAGGCCGGGTGCATACAAGTACAGCCACGGTGGCGGTCTTGCCGGAGCCTGAGGAGTTGGAGATTGAGATCCCGGAAAGTGAGGTGGATATTCACGTGACGACGGCGCAGGGGCCGGGCGGTCAGAATGTGAACAAGGTGGCAACGGCGGTGCATATGATTCACAAGCCGACCGGTGTGGAAGTGCGGATGCAGGAGAGTAAATCACAGGCACAGAACAGGCAGAAGGCTTGGCAGCTACTGCGGGCGCGGGTGCATGATATTTATCAGAAAGAAAAAGATGCAGAACGTGCTGAAGAACGTGCGAGCATGATCGGGACCGGAGGGCGAAGCGAGCGGGTGCGAACTTATCGATACAAAGACAACATGGTGGTGGATCACCGACTAACGGGTGTGTCGTTTAACTTGCAGAGTATTCTGGCTGGCGATCTGAAGGACATGGTGGAACGGTTGATTGCTGAGGATCGTGCTAAACGGCTTGCGGCTCTTTGATTGGGTGCGATTGAAGGGCAATTTCGAGGGAAAGAATCAATTTTTAAGTGGCGGTAGACCGATAACTCTTAAGTGAAAGAGGCTTTTTCTGTTGCACTCGTAAAGGGTTTGGTGGGGCTGTTGTGTCTGCTGGTTTTGGCAGACTTTTGCTATGCGCGCGGACACGTATCAGGGGGTAGATCCCGCCGGTTGATACACTTTTTTGATTTTGAAGAGCGTGGGCGTGGGAACTTCGAGGACATGCCGCAGTATTGGTTTGAGATTGGGCGGCGTGCCCAGATTGCAGATCAGTATTTTCACAATCAGCCATCGCATCAGCAGTTGATGAGCAGGGTTGGCTATCCCGGGTTTAATCCGATCGGTTTTGATCAGCAGCAGTATGTTTCGGGGGACCATAGTCTTGGGGTGCGGATCAAAGACGGGAGTGCAGGGGCTTTTTTACAGGTTGGTGCAATACCAGCTGTTCCTAATTCTGATTATCTGATCACGGTGAATGTGCGGACCGATGCGATTGAGCGGGCGCATGCTCAGGTGACCACGTACTTCATTGACGCACGCGGAGAACAGATAGCTGGCTCAATACAGCATAGTGAGGTGCTTCGGACCAAGGGCGAATGGACGCTGGTAAAACTGAAACTGGTGGGGGATCACAAAGGTGCGGCTTGGATCGGAATGGAACTGACGCTGAAGCAGCCGACGCAGACCGACGGGCATCCGTTGGGTAAGCATCAGATTGTGCTTGAGGATATTGCGGGACAGGCGTGGTTTGATGATATTGGTGTGTGGCAGATGCCGCACATTCAGGTGGCAACGCAGAGCGCGGTGAACATGATCCGTGAGCCTAATACGCCACGGCTAGAGATGCAGATTCGAGATTTAACGGGACATAGGCTTATTGCGGATGTGCGGGTGATGGATCATCGTCTGAAGCTAGTCGATCATCAGCAGCGTGTGGTGGGGAGTGGGATGCCAAAGTCTTGGGTGTGGCAGCCGAAGTTGGATCGGTTGGGTTGGTATCTGGTGGAGATGAATATTTTTGAGCAGCGATCTTATGTGCCGGGTGAGGAGAATATGCCGGTGGCGCGGACGCTTGGCGCGTTTAGTTGGTTGCCGAAAGAGCCGGCAACGATTGAAACGGATATGGGACGTTTTGCGTTGATTGCGGATCATGTAACTGAGAAGCAAATGAAGCTTTTGCCTGAGTTGATGCAACAGGCGGATTTACAATTGATGTCGCTTAGCATGTGGGATGAAGGGTTGACGCTTGAGAACTTAGCAGGGCGGTACACACTGATTGAGCAGATGTTGAGTGATTTTGCGGCCCAGAACGGAAAGCTGATTCTCTCACTTGATCCATTACCGAAGGTGTTGTCGCAGTCAGAGGAGATTGAAGCGAAGTTGCCGTTGGAATTGTTGCAGAAGCCCGAGGCAATTTGGCGACCATATTTGGCACCAATGATGATGCGGCTTGGGCAGCGTATCAGTGGTTGGCAGGTGGGTGGCTCAGATTCTCCGGATGCGTTTTATTATCGTGATTTGCCGAGTGTACTAAAAGACGTGGAGCGGAAACTACGATCGCTAGCACCGCAGCCGAATATGGTGGTGCCGTGGCGGATTGATATGAAACGTCCGGCAGAGATGGATGTGAAAGGGGATGTGACGTATTTGATTCAGGTGGCGGATTGGGTTGGTCCGGCGGAGATGACGTCTTATCTCCAGGACTGGAATCAGGATGAAACCCAATACTGGCTGTACTATCCGCTCTTGGATGCAAAGCAGTTTCGTCATGAGCAGCGTGTGGCAGATCTGGCAAAACGGATGTTGTATGGGTGGTCGGAACGTGCGGGTGTGTTAGCGATTCGTCGGCCGTGGACGCGTGCGGCGGAACGTCGTGAAGCGGTATTGCCCGATCCTTCATTGGGTGTATTCAGCCATTTGGCGCATCGTTTGGTGAACCGAAAAGTTGTTGGACAATTGCCACTGCAGCCGGGCCTGAAGTGTTTGATATTTGATGGGCCTGCGGGTGGGATGCTTGCGGTTTGGAACGAGTCTGCAGCAGAAGAATACGAAACACTCAACCTTTATTTGGGCGAAAAGCCGGTGGCGATTGATGTTTGGGGGAACCGTGAGATAGTTGAAGTGCGGGGCGGGAAGCATCGTTTGAGGGTGACACGGACGCCGATTTTGATTGAGGGGATTGATACAGAGTTGGCGCTTTTTCGAGCGAGTTTCAAGATCGATCCACCATTCATTGAATCAAAGCAAACACTGCATCCACGTACGATTACTTTGAAGAATCCGTGGAACAGAACAATTTCGGGTTACATGCAGATCCGTGGTCCTGCGGGTTGGCAGGCGACACCGGTGCGTCACTTCTTTTCGATTGCTGCAAAACAAAGTGCGACCTTGCCTGTACAGCTACGGTTCCCGTTGTCTGAGATTGCTGGTGAGAAGCTGCTTGAAGCGAACTTTAAATTTACGGCTGATGAAGATTATGTGGTAGACATGACGGCACCGATGGAGCTTGGGCTAGAAGGGATTGAGTATTCAGCCACACTATCACTTCGTCCGGGTAAAACTCCGGGAACGACTGATGCGGTGCTGGTGTGCTTGCTTACGAACACGGGAGTGGAGCCGATTACGATGTATGCGTTTGCGAATGTATACCAAAGACGGCGGCAAGAGTTACCTGTGCCGAAGATGGAGCCGGGAGAAACGCTTATGCGGCGATTCTATTTTGAAGATGTGGGAGAGCTGATTAAAAAGTATCCGGTGCGTGCGGGAGTGCGTGAGGTCGATGGGCCGGCGGTTTTGAATCAAATGATCAGGTATCAGTCGCAGTAGATAAATAAAAACCGTCTAATGGATGATTAGACGGTGAGTATATTTGTTTTGGTGTTGGGTGATCTGGATCTTAATCTTGCTTGGTGAGCCTGAAATATTCTTCAAGGTCTTTGTCGCCGCGGCCAGAGAGATTGACGACAATGATCTGATCGGAGGGCATATCCTTGGCGATCTTGATGGCATGAGCAAGAGCGTGAGAAGATTCGAGTGCAGGGATAATACCTTCTGTTTTGCAGAGGCTGTCGAGCGCAACCAGCGCATCGCTATCGCTGCAAGAGGTGTAGTCGGCGCGCCCTACATCGAACCAGTGTGAGTGTTCCGGGCCGACGCCGGGGTAGTCGAGTCCTGCGGAGATGGAATGCACGGGCGAGGTTTGGCCATCGCTATCCTGAAGGACAAAGCTTTTTGATCCGTGCAAGACGCCGGGCGAACCAAATGTGAGTGGGGCAGCATGATCGCCAAGTTTTTCGGAGCGTCCGCCTGCTTCAACACCGGTGAGTTTGACGGAGGTGTCATCGATGAAGGGATAGAAGATGCCGGCAGCGTTTGAGCCGCCGCCAACACAAGCGATGATATGGTCGGGGAGCCTGCCGATGGTGTCGAGACATTGGGCACGACACTCGATGCCGATGACCGATTGGAAGTCGCGGACCATCATGGGGAAAGGGTGCGGCCCGACGACGGAGCCAATGATGTAGTGGGTGGATTCGGAAGAGCCCATCCAATCACGCATGGCGGCGTTAGTTGCGTCCTTGAGCGTGCATGAGCCAGAGTTGACGGGGACAACAGTTGCGCCGAGGAGTTGCATGCGCCGGACATTGGGTTGTTGACGACGCATGTCTTCGGTCCCCATGAAGACATCGCAGGTGAGGCCGAACTTAGCAGCGGCCGTTGCAGAGGCCACGCCGTGCTGCCCGGCACCGGTTTCAGCAATGATGCGCTTTTTGCCCATGCGGCGTGTAAGCATGGCTTGGCCGATGGCGTTGTTGATCTTGTGTGCACCGGTGTGGGCGGTGTCTTCACGTTTGAGATAGATCTTTGCACCACCGACATGATCTGTCAGGCGTTTTGCAAAATAGAGAGGAGTTGGCCTGGCGACGTAATCGGTAAGGTGCTGTTGGAATTCCTGCATGAATGAGGTGTCGGCGCGAGCTGTAGCATAGGCTTCGGTGAGTTGTGCGAGGGTGGCGTGGAGGGTTTCGGGGACGAAGCTACCACCGAAGCTGCCAAAATGCCCGCTATCACCGGGAAGGTTTGCGAGTGATTCTGCCTGATCTTGTGAGTCATTCATGTGCATACTTTATGCGGCAGAGCGGTGCGGCTGCAAGTCGGGTCACAAAGGTCGAGATATTCAGGGCATTGGGCGTGTTAACGTTTTTGCATGTTTTTTTTAGCCACTGCCCAATTGTGTTGGATGCGGTCGTAGACGCTGCTGCTATTGCTCGCGGGATACATCTCTGCGATGCGTTGGTAAGCCGCAGCCGCGGCACGGTATTCTTTGGCTTTGAGATGGTCGTGGGCGGACTGTATTTGCTGGCTGAGTATGCCTGTGAAGTCTTCGCGGGTTTGTTGTTGCAGACGATTCATAAAGGGGTCGCTAAGGCGAGAGTCGGTAGCATACGAAAGGGCTTGCTTAAAAGCGACGTGAGCTTTGTAGAGCGCATCGGGTTCTGTGTCGCGGAGAGCGAGTTGTTCTTGTGCGGTATCAAGTGCGCGTTGGAGGAGTCGTGCGTCAGGAACACGTTTGGCAAGCGGTTCTTGGATTTCTTTCGCGATTAATGCCGGGGAGATAGATTGGATATCGGCGATACTGCTGGATGGACTAGAAGACATACTGCTGAGGAGCATAAAGAGACCGAGGATGATGGCCATATAGATCGCACCGAGGATGGCATAGATTTTAAAACGTCGCTTATTGCCCTGTTTGTCGGGGGTTTCAGCATCATCTTGAATGTTTGATGCAGTTGCGTCTGAGATAATAGGATCGCATGTGATTTCAAACATGCGCTGATCGCCGATGATGATCGTGTTTTGATCGCCAAGTTTGTAGGACTTTTTCGTGACACGTTTTTTGTTAACGATGGTGCCGTTGGCGGAATGGTTGTGCAATGTCCAATGATTATTCTCGATTTTGATTTCGCCGTGCTGACGCGAGACAGTTTCAAGATCAAGACAGATGGTGTTGTCGGGTGTGCGACCAAACGTGAAAGCGGATTGTTGGAGAGTGAACGTACGGCCTGCTTGAGCGCCTGCGAGGACGTGGATCTGGACGGTGGCGGTGGTGGTCGAAGTGGTGGGCATATTAGTAAAGATCTCCCTTGATGAATCGGATGATCATGGGGCCGAAGAGGATGAGAATGACAGCTATGAGGATGAGCATGGAAGGAATGAGGATGCGGAGGCTGGCAGAGGCGGCGAGTTTTTCGGCACGGACACTGCGCTGATCACGAAGCATGTCGGCTTGTGATTGCAGGATATTTGCAAGTGGTGTGCCGAGTTTGTCGGCTTGGTTGATGGCTGAGATCACTGAGCGGAGTGAATCAAGTGGGATACGGGTGGCCATGTTTTGGAGAGCAGTTGTGCGGGTGGCACCAAATTGAATCTCGCTCAGAACATGTTGCAATTCTTGATTGAAATCCTCATCAGGCTGATCCTTAATGAGTGTTTCGATGGCTTCAGTAAAGGTGGAGCCGGCTTGCATCGTGATCGCGATGAGGTCGAGTGAATAGGGTAGTTGTTTGGAGATGCGGTGGGTGCGCTGTGTGGCAGCATCGCTGAGAACCCAGAGCGGGATGTAGAACCCTGCCACAAAGAGTAGCGGAATAAAGAGGATGATCAGCGCGGAGGAGAGAATAAATTGGATGAGCAGTGCTGCAATGCCGAGTAGAGCGCTGGTGAGAAAACAGATCGTGAGGTATTCATCAATGCTGTAGCTGTTGGGATTGCCAGATGCGGCAAGCTGCTGCCAGATACGATGGCGGATAGATTTAATGCCGAAGCGTGCAGCGAACGTAATCAGGAGTGAGCAGAGTGGTGCGAGGACTGGATTGTCGAAGATGGTTTGTCGGTGTAAGCCAACAGCTTGTGCGAAGCTTCGGTGGACAGGGGGATCGGTGTTAACGGGGTAACGGAAGATAGCAAAAATCAGCAGAAAAACGCTGGCAAAAACCAGTATGCTGATGGCGAGTTGTAAACCGATGTCGAACATGAATGGTTCCGGGTATGTCTATGCGTGGATTAGATGTCGACGCTGAGGATTTTTCTAATCCAGAGGAATGAAACGAACATCAAGCAAATAATGCAGATGAGGATAATGCGGCCGACGGCGTCAGTGAAAAGCATGGTAACGCCCTCGGAATCTGCAAAATAGAGCATGGTGATGAAGACGAAAGGCATGATACTCATCATGATGGCCTGGAAGCGTCCATGTGCGGTGATGGCATCAAGTTTGCCTTCAAGTCTGTAGATTTCGCGGACGGATTCTGAGATACGATCAAGGCTGTGGCTTGTGTTGCCACCGCGTTTGCGATGCATCTCGATGGCGGTGAAGACTAGGCGGTAGAGTGGCGAGCTGATGCGGGTGGTAGTGTTACGCATGGCCTGGTTGAGATCTAGACCCATTTGGTATTCACGTAGGAGTTGTGAGAATTCTTGTTGGATTGGGCCGGTATGATTGGCGACGAGCAGTTCCATGCTCTGTACGAGATTAAGTCCCGCACGGACGCCTGAGGAAAGTGTGGTGAGGCCATCGATAAGTTGGCTTTCGAGCTTTTTTTTACGCTTGTATTCTAGATGGTTGGTGATGATGGCTGGGAGAAGCAGAGAACATGCGGCAAGGATCATGGCTGCGACAACATTCTCAAGGGCGACTAAGCCGAAGAGGAATGCAAAGAGGATCATGGCGCCGGTGCCGAACATCATGTGCCGGGGATTGACGTCAAGGAGTAGTTGCTTGCAGAGTGCATTTTCATAGGAGCGTTCCTGCTTGAGCCAAAGTTTTTTTGCAGGTTGATAACCGTATCTAATCAAGAGATAGACGCAAGTAAAGGTGAGGATAAGATTGATGCTAAGGAGTATGTAAAGGTTGGTGTTGGTCATAGGAAGACCTCCACTTCGAGCTGCTTGCGTGCGATCATGTCTTCGGCAAATGAAGGGAGGTAGCCAGAATGTCGGAGGCGGGATTGTTTTGGATCGGCAAGTGTAAAGACATCTTCCATGAGAATTTCACCGGTTTCACGATCAATGCCAGCCATTTCGGAGATATGTGTGATGCGGCGTGAACCGTCGGCAAAGCGAGCGACCTGTACAACCAGGTCGACAGCGCTGACGATCTGTTCGCGGATGGCACGGATAGGCATGTCGATACCCATGAGCACGAGAGTTTCGAGACGCTTGCAAGAATCGAGTGGTGTGTTGGCGTGTAGCGTGGAGAGTGAGCCATCGTGGCCGGTGTTCATGGCTTGTAGCATATCGAGTGCCTCCGCGCCGCGGACTTCGCCGACGATGATGCGATCAGGCCGCATACGGAGCGCGTTACGAACGAGTTCACGGATGGTAAAGGCGCCGTGTCCTTCGACATTGGCGGGGCGGCCTTCGAGTGAAACCACATGTGGTTGCGGTAGACGAAGTTCAGCAGATTCTTCGATGGTGATGATGCGTTCACTGGGTCGGGCATAGGTGGCAAGGACATTGAGGAGTGTGGTTTTACCGGATGCGGTGCCGCCGGAGATGATAATGTTTTTGCGGCCAATGATGCAGCTTTGTAAGAATGACGCACATTGTTCGCTGATGGTATGCCGGTCGATGAGGTCGTCCATGGTGAAGGGGACCCAGCCGAATTTTCGGATGGTAACGCACGGGCCGACAAGTGAAAGCGGGTTGATGACGACGTTGACGCGAGAGCCATCAGGGAGGCGCGCGTCTACAAGCGGAACAGAGGTGTCGACACGTCGACCAACCGGAGCGAGGATGCGTTCGATGATGGAAAGGAGGATTTCGTCTGAGAAAAAGTTGCGTGTGGTGGGTTGGATGACGCCGTTCTTCTCGATATAGATCTGGTTTTTGCCGACGACCATGATTTCACTGACCGAGGGCATTTCGAGGAGGTCTTGTAGAGGACCAAGTCCAAAAAGAATGTCGAGGATGTCCTTGGCAACGGTGCGTTGCACAATGTATTGACGGAGGGACTGGCTGATGCTGGGATAGTGCTGCGCAAAAAGATCGTCATAAGCTTCATCTGCAACGGCTAGATCATCGGTGACGCTGGTGGGATCAAAAAGCAGCGGCATCATGTCGACAATGGAGGCAATTAAGTCGTGAATCGCATTTTCTTTGGTTTGATCAAGGCGCGATTGATCGAGATTTTTGTATTCGGTCTGGATATGTCCTTGGCATTGACGGACGACTTCAGCGGTAACGAGACGAGCGAGGTGGATGTGACAGGTGTGTTGGATGAGATCATCGGGGAGTGATGCGATATTGTTTTGAAGTAGATCATAAAGGTGTTGAATGATCTGCTGGGTGTAATGGCTATCGGATTTATTGATGTGGCCCGTGACACGGAGATTCATGCGGTCGAGAACTTGCGCGTGGATTTGTTGCTCGAAGGCCATGAGCTCTTGGTGGCGTTCTTCGTTTTTTTGTTCAGCCTCGGTGGTTTGCTTTTGGCCGACAGGAGCAATGGAGAATTGTCCGATTTGAATCTCGTCGCCGAAGTCAATGCGGGTGGGCTTGCCTTTATCGATCTCGCGGTTCTGAACGCGCGTGCCGGCATGGGACAATGATTCAACAAAAAGCTGATTGCCTTTGAGGCGGATACATGCGTGGGTTTTGGCAACGAACGGGCTTTTGAGCGAGAGTGTACATTGATCGTTACGACCAATAGTAATCGTTTCGCTATCGGTTTCGAAAGCGGTACGTGAGTTGGTGCTGTGGTCGTAAATCCAAAAAATCATAAGCGTGTTTCGTGGGGTGGTCGGGTGGTGATGTGGTTGTCTTAACGGGACGCAGTTGTGGGTGTGGCTTGGCTAAGTAGTTCGATGACATTGGGATTGATACCGCCGTCGACGATCTTAGGGCGTTCGCGGTCGCTAGGTGGGCGAAGGTGCAACTCAAATGCTCCGGTGGCGATGCGCTGGATGCGTGAGAACTGTGTTGCCTGTTCGGGGGTGACTTCGATACTAATGGTGGAGTAGCTGCCGAGGCGAGAAAGCTTGCCGCTGGTTTCAGCTTTTTCGTCAAGGATGCTTTTTTTGCCGACTGCTAAGACACGGACATATTCCATGACGGGCAGAACACTGACGCCGCGGTTACGTCTTGCGAAGGGGGCTTCGATATCGACGTACATGCCGGGGCGTAACACAGCCGGGAGCGTTTTGTGATTGACTGGTAGCGCTATAAGGCGTTTGCCGACCGCAATTTTTTGATCGATGCGGTCGTAGGCCTGATCTGTGAAGACCGAGCTGGAGAGCACTTCATTTTCACGGACAGGTCGCACGAGTCGACGGCCATCTGCGGTCATGAGTACATCATCTTTGCCGGTTTCATCGACGTAGGCTTCGCTGAAAGAGGATTGATAGCTTTTGGGGAGTGGCGACGCACGGAGATCGTCGGGAGAAACAGTGTCGCCAGCTTTCATGGGGCGCTTAAAACGATAAACCGTGACAGTTTGTTCGCTCACTTTTTTACGTTCAGCTTGGATGTACAAAAAATTCAATAGTGTCACCACTAGTGCCAAAACAACGGCAACGATGACGAGCTTGGTGCTGCCTTGCTGTTGTGCTGAGGATGTGTTGGTTGGGGAGTTTGTATTCATGCGGATACTTTCAGGATTGATCGTCGATTTTCTCGTTGATCTCGTTATACATCTTGGTGAGCGTTGTACTGGATTTAATTTCCATGGCAATCTCAACGATGGAACGTGCGGTTTTGTAATTGCCGCTGGTCATGTAGCTGCGAGCTTGGGCGACAAGATGGTCGAACTCGGTTTCATCGAGACGTTGTTGGACTTCAGGGGTGTCCATTTTCTTCATCGCTTTGCGGTAGTTAAGTTTGGCATCTGCGAAGCGACTTTGTTGCCGGAATTCATCACCTTTTGCGAGATATCGCATATAGCTGGTGAGGGTTTGCAGTTGCATTTTGGCTGCAGCAAGTTGCGGATGAGCAGGAAGAATTTTAGTTGCTTCGTTGAGATATTGTTCAGCTTTGGCCAAGTGGCGTGTTTCAATTGCGTCAAGACCAGCCTTGATGAGCAGTCGTGTGCGTGATTCATCATATTTCTGGCGAGCTTCATCGGTGGGTTCTTTGCGGATAGCGTTGTTGTAATGATTGATCGCACTTTTATAGTTGCCGAGATCAAAGGCTTTGTCGCCTTCGAGTACAAAAGAAGCATATTGACTGGTGGTTTCAATGCGGTCGAGCAAGCGGTGAGCTTGCGGGTTGTCTTGGTAACCCAACGAGCGATGTAGTGTTTCTTTGGCTTGTACGTAGTCACCGTCTTCGATAAAGGCGACAGCTTTGGCGAGTTCTGCACGGCTTTTCATCGCAGCGATGATGTTGTCGAGTTTCTCAGATTTGCGGATGCTGTAAGCCTTGAGGTAGGCATTGAGCGCACCGGGGATATTGCCTTCAGCTTCAAGTGTTTCTGCTTGTGTGATAGCGAGTTCATAAGCGGCGTTTGCGATTAAATGATCATACTGCTGACGCAAACGGCGGCTGGACATGTCTTCGATCGCTGTTTTGAGTTCTTTGATCGCAAGGTCACGTTGCCCGAGAGCGACGAGTTCATTCGCGCGAGCAATTAGTTTAGCAACACGCTGCTGTTCGATTTGATCTTGCAAGCGGGTTTCGAGTTCATGGATCTGCGCACTCTCTGTTTCTGTGAGATGTAGTTCTCGCCATTGCGCGATGGTATCTCTGGCCTTGGCGAACTGATTGCTATCGATGCTTGTTTCGATACTGGCGATGGCTTGCTCAAAATCACGGCGCTGTTTGACTTCCGTAATCAATGCTTCAAGTAGATGGCGATCATCTTTCATGAAAGTCGCGGCAGCATCAAAGGCGGTGATGGCTGTGTCATAATCACCATTTGCAAGTGCAATTTGTCCTTCCGATCGGTTGCGGCGTGCCTTGGCGGCTTTGTAGTAACGTGAATCTGTGGGCCAGCGGTCAATGATCAGTTGATAGTGATCAAGTGTATTTGTGAACTGTCCGTTCTTGTATAGATCTTCAGCTTCACGAAGTACGGACATCGTGTAATCGATTTTGCGTTGATGTTCGTTGCGATCCTGAATGTATAACGCAGTGCCGACCCCGCCTCCTAGAAGTAGTACGCAAGCTGCGGCGATGATCAGTGTTTTTGTGAGATTGCTTTTACGGGGTAGGGGAGCGGTATCAGCTGCTGGTGTGGTACTGATTTCACCGGCTTGTGGTACGGCGACATTGGTTGCAGTGGGAGGTTCGACGTAATGGGCGCGGATCACTTCCATGAGCGCATCAGCATTAGGGATACGCTTATTCAGATCTTTTTCCATCAGGCGAGTGATCATCTCATCGACTTCTGGTTTGATATCAGGGAGGAATGTTCTAGCAGTGGGTGCGGCAGCACGGGGATTAGTGTGCCATTTAATCCACCGTAGTGCCTGGTTGCGATTGTCGCGCAGGATTGACTTGAAGGCTTGCTCGAAATTGGTTCGGCCGATGACCATCTCGTAGGCGATCAGACCGAGCGCATAAAGATCGGCCCGTTGATCGAGCGGTGCTTCTTCAAACATTTCGGGTGACATGTATCGTGCGGTACCGAGCGAGAGCGTTTGTTGATCAGCGATCGTGGTTGCGATGCCGAAGTCGGTGATTTTTAAGCCGCCTGTTCTAGGCAAGAGAATGTTGGCAGGTTTGAGGTCGCGGTGGATGATGCCACTGTCGTGGATGTGTTTCAGTGCAAGTGCGGTAGCGGCAATGATGCCGAGCGCTTGCTTGAGTGGCATGGGGTCCGGTGCGAGTTGGAGGATTTGCTCAAGAGATGGGCCGTCGATGTACTCCATGACGATAAAGATGCCGCGCGGCTCGGAGATCATGTTGATAAGTTGAACGAGTCTGTCGCTGTGATCTTCGGTGAGCTTCTTGTGGAGTTGGATTTCATTTTGGATGCGTGCGCGGAACGCTTCGTCATCGGTGGCAGGGTCGACAAGAATTTGTTTGATGGCGACGGTTTGATTGAGCAGCGTATCTTTGGCTTTGTAAGTGATAGAACTGCCGCCAGAGCCAATCTGTTCAGTGATGGTGTAGGGGCCGATACGTTCGCCGGTGCGTAGTTGTTGTGTGCTGTTATTTGGGGGTTGTGATGCGTCGTTCATAATGAATCGTCGGTGTGTTGTGCTTGTTTGGAATTGGTGATTATGGCCCTAGCCAAGACCACGGCGATTGCCATCCGATGATATATTCGAGCCCTGCGATGGTTGCAGCAACGGCAACAGCTAGTGCGAAAGGTAATCGTGCGAGCGGTTGCATTTTCGCTGGGGCGCAACCTGCTTGCGCAAACAGGAGTGCCGTAAAAATGCGATTGAAGGTTTGCTTGATGATTTTCTTTTTAGCCATGACGATAAAAGCCATGATCAACGAAACGATCATGGCATAGATAGAAGTGGCAAGAACGAATTCCCACGAAGCGCTGAGGGCGCCAAGGGCTGCCATGAGTTTAACATCTCCGCCGCCAAGCCCGCCGAGAGCAAACATGAGGGCATATGGGATTAGTGCAGCGAGCAAGCCAATGATTGCCTGTGGTAATCCAATGGGGCTGCCAAAGTGTGCTGCGATAGCCCAGAAAATAAGGGCAAGGATGATGGTGGTGTAAGTGAGCTTGTTGTAGACCAATCCTGTACGCAGGTCCATCACCGCGGCGGCAATCGCAACGGCGACAACAAGTGCATAGGCTATGATTGGAATCAAGTTCATCTCATCCTCGTTAGGTGGGCATGCTTTCATTCTGATCAGGGATCAACGTCTGCGTCTTCTTGGACATCAGTCCACTTATCTCTCATATAGGTTGCGATTTCGTTGCGGAACCAGACAAGCAGAATGAGCAGGGGCAATGCAATAAGTCCGATGATCAGAAGCTTTTCAATACTCTCTGCACCACGCTGATCACTATGCAATCCCTTGAGATTACGAGGGATTTTAATGGCTATTTTTGAGAATAGGTTTAACATATCGCGTGTCCTTATGAAGGTCTTCTTACAGAGAGACGGTGTTGCTGGATATAGATTTCATCTCATGCTGTAAAAAGAAGTTTTTTCAGGGGAATGGCAAACCAACGAGATCCATGGAGACTTGGTAGTACGCAACCAGGATGTCCAACGAAAAATGGATCATGGCATAGAACGGCAAGATGATTGTGCCAACGATCAGCGTCCATTCAAGGGTGGATGCACCAGATTCATCATGCAGCAATCGCTTGAAGTAAGCGGCCAAGATGCTCGATCGGTTTTTCATGCGGTCTCCACCTGTTCGGTTTCAAATATGCCTACAATGCTTTCAGGCAGATTTGAAATATGGTCTGGGCTTAGTTTACCCGCCAATGCGGACTTTTTGCCGGTCCACTTGAGGTTAAACGTATCAGTTCCGTTTTGATTGCACGCTTCATCGTTCAGCACAAAGATATCTTCGTAGGTGTGGCGTCCGTCGTTGCCTAGGGGGCCAATTTCGGTAATTTGCGTGACTAATCTGCGGCCGCCGGCATGACGGGACATCTGTACCACCAAATCAATGGCCGATGCGACTTGGCTGCGGAGTGCAAGCAAAGGCAATTCGACTTCACTCATCATGGCCATGGTTTCGAGACGGTTGAGAGCATCGACGGGATTGTTGGCGTGGAGTGTGCCCATGGATCCGCCGTGACCTGATGTCATGGCTTGGATCATGTCGAGCGCTTCACCGCCGCGGACTTCACCGATGATAATGCGGTCGGGACGAAGGCGGAGTGAAGAGCGGAAGAGTTCGCGGATGGGCACGCCGCCGCGACCATAGCGATCTGGTGCTTTGGTTTCCATGGAGACCACGTGCTGTTGTTGTAGTTGTAGTTCAGCTGAATCTTCGATGACCACAATGCGCTGGCCGCGCGGAATGTAGGAAGAAAGCGCGTTGAGGAGCGATGTTTTGCCAGAGCTTGTGCCGCCAACGACAAGCATATTCTGTTCAGCCACGATGGTGGTTTGTAGAAAGTCACGCGCTTGTTCAGTCAATGAGCCAAGCTCGACCAGATAATCCATGTCCAGCATCTTCTTGCTGAACTTACGGATGGTCATGACCGTGCTGTGGCGGGTACAGGGTGCTTTTGCAACGTGTACACGTGATCCATCCGGGAGTCTTGCATCGATAAGTGATTTATCGCTGGTGAACGATTGTCCTGTAAATTGAAGGATATTGTTGATCGCTGCTTCGTACATTTCAGGGTCAGTGAAACGTGCGGTGGTAAGCTCTAATGCGCCATTAATCTCAACATAAACCTCGTCATAACGGTTGACCATGATTTCTGCGACCGAGGGATCATTCAGATAAACCATGATCGGCTTAAGATAATGGCGGATCGTTTTTTCGAAGATTTGTCTGGCGTTCATGGCGACCAATCACTTCGTGGAGACCAAACTTTGGGTGTGAAAATCAATGTGTCGTAGCTTGGTATCTCGCGGGACGAGAAGGCTGCGACAGGTGGGGAAGAAAAGCTCTAAACATTGGTATAACACACGGATAGCTGCTATGGCAAGAAAAAACCATCTTGTGGTTAGGCTGCAGCGCTGTTTGTGCGTCTTTCGTTAAATGCCACAGCAATTTTGATGCTGTCTGCTTGCGTTTCGCTGCGGATGACTGTGGCGTGCATCATATCGTTTTTGGCAAGAAGGACGTCGTGGGCATCGCGGGAAATGCCGATATCGACACGTTGCCCTGGGGAGAGCTTGGCAGTGCGATCAAAAACCATCATAGCACCGCCTGCGGAGACATTGAGTGTTTTGCCTGCGACATATTTGCCTGTCAGAGTGTTGAGCATTTTCACGGAGCGTGCGATACGGATGCGTAAATCACGACGACGTTCAGAACTGTGCATAACCGACCTCTTTTCGTAACTGGACCCTACGAATCTGTATCATCTGTATCGGTTATCCGAGGGGTGTGGATCAAGAACTGCCTCCGATAAAATGGCTCTAGAAGCCGGAAAGTGCGATAATACCTTTCGATATGGGCAAAGAACTTTCTATCGTGACCGTGACGTTGAATACCGCCATCGACCGTGTGCTGGAGGCAGATAATTTTGCTGTGGGTGGACATGTACGAGCCAATCAGAAGCTCAGATACCCCGCAGGGAAGGGGATCAATGTCTCGCGGACACTGGCAAGGTTGGGCTGGCAAAACGTGGCAACGGGCTATATCGGTGAAACGCACGCAGCGGAATACAACGAGTTTTTGCGCAGCATTAAGCCCGGTCGGATTAACAATCAGCTTCTTGCGGTGCGCGGTGCGACTCGTGAGAACATCACCGTGCTGGACCCTGTGAATCATACCGATACGCATATACGCACAGAAGGCTACGAGATCAGTGAGCATGTCAGTGGGCGGATCATTTCCAAGGTGGGCTTGCTCGCTCGACAAGGAACGATGATTGTATTTTCAGGATCATTGCCGCCTGGCATGACGGTGACGGATTACAATACGCTGGTTTATGTAGCAATTAGTGCCGGTTCGCAGGTAGTATTGGATGTGGATGGCGACGTACTCAAATCACTGGTACAGATCGGCACAGGCGATCATGCTGAAACGAAGCCATTTTTTATGGTGAAGCCAAATCTTCATGAGTTGGAAGAAATGCTGGGGATCGGTTCATTACAGAGTGAAGATGAGATTGTAGCCGCAGCCAAACAGATTGCGGGTGTAGTGCAATGGGTGGTGGTGACGCTGGGTGAGGGGGGTGCAATCATGATTTCGCCGGATGGCGCTGCGTGGCGGGGCCGGTGTGATGTGTTAAGTGAAGAAGTTCAGAACACAGTGGGGTGCGGCGATACGATGTTGGCGGGGATGATTGATGGGCAGATGCGAGATGCTGAGCCTGAAGAAGTTTTGCGGCGGGCATTGGCTCTGGCGACTGCGAATGCGATGGAGCCTGGCGTAGCAGAGTATGAATTATCATTGGTCGCTGAGCTTGAAACCAGAACGCAGGTTGTGAAGATTTGATGACACATCAATGTGAGCAGACATAAAAAACCGCAGCCTCGGGCGAAGCAGCGGTTTTTGTTTTGTACTTGCTTTATAGCGTATTAAGCCGCTTCTTGTGTAGCAGTTGCGCGACGTTTGCGGCCAACGGTGCGCTGATCTTCGGTCATGCGACGTTCAGGGCGGTCGCCCATTACCTGTACGAGTTCCGAAGGCGTCTTCGCCCAAAGGTCGGCGCCGATTTCTTCAGCAAGACCATCAGCACGGTTAAATACGCCGCCGCCAACAATGATCTGTACTTGAGGACACACACCAATTTCGTGAAGGCGATCAATCAGTAATCTTGTCTGCGGAACCGTTGCCGGGATCGCGCCATAGATTACAAGCTTGTCGGCTTTGAGTTCGCCGAGTTGTTCGACGACTTCATCGTTAGCGACACCGCCGCCAGCGAAGAAGACTTTGTAGCCATCAGCTTCAAGAAGGTCGGCTGCCATTTGTGCGGCAAGCTCTTCTGATTCTTCCTCGCCACATACGAGCAGGATTGTTTCGTTACGCTCGTTGCGTTTTTCCAGACGCAGTTGCATCTGGTCAACGAGACTACGTAGCAAACGGGTCGCATAGTGATAAGAGAGAGAGCTGAGCTGGTCGTTACGGTGGAGGTTTTGCAACATCTCCGTCGTCGGCCAGAACAGGTGAGACATAATGATTTCTGCTGAGGCTTCTTCATCTATCGCCTGACTGACGATTTCGCGGGAAGCGTGGCGGTCACCACTGATAAGACAATTGAAGAAACGCTCTTGAAGTACATTGCTGCGACGGCTTGCCATAGGACGATCACTCCGATCAATTCGTTTACACTTAACGTGACACAAAACGCCATGTTCTGTGCCAGCGGTGCGAACGTCCTTGTTGCTTCCGCTTGCCCGATTTTCCCGGCCCCCGGAATGATTCTTCCGAAGGTGTGCCTCAAATATGTTTCCAGCGTGTCTGACGCCGGGCTTTTTGAGGCGGTGAGATCCTGACCGTTCCTTCGATCGTGATCTTGTCATCTTGACCCAATATTCATCGATCTGATGTGTGCTTTTTCTCCACTCACCTTTCCCTAAGTCCACCGCTAGGTCCGGATATGTTTTTAGTGATTGTGTTGGTCAATTTATCCACAGATTCTCCCCTGAAACGGGGTTGAAATGGGGGACGAACCCTCAAAAACATCACCGATAACTGCTCTGAAAACAAGTGTTTACAGACCTTGTTCTTCCACTTAGCGCTTAGGCCGCACCCGATAAGCAAACAAAATAATTGTGGCTGGAACAAACTTTTTTCATGGAAAAACGGGCACTATGTTTTGCCTGATCGGTAGCAGCATCATGATTGGCATGTTCCTTGGTATTTGCCCACGTATGTCGCTGGTTGAGATCGCGATTTTTGCCCGGATCGTTTGATCTCACGGTATCATATTGATGTCGAGAGATTCGCTACCATTTTTGAGGGGCCGCCAATGCCGATCCTGTCTAAAAACGTGATTCAAATAATGTTGTTGATTGCAGCGTTGTGTGTGTTAACTGCTTGCACCACGAACAAAGCCACTGGCCGATCGCAATTCAATGCGATTAGCCCAGAGCAGGAACAAGCTTTAGGGAATAAAGCTGCTCCGGAGTTTCTGCAGGAGTTTGGTGGGCCGATCCCTTCGCAACACATACAGACCTACGTTTCAGATCTCGGGCATAAGCTCGCAGCGGTCTCGGAAAATCCGGAATTGGAATGGGAATTTAAAGTCGCGAATTCTGAAGTGATTAACGCTTTTGCGCTCCCCGGCGGGAAGGTTTTCGTGACTCGCGGTTTGCTCTCAAAGCTCGATAACGAAGCGCAGCTTGCCGGCATCCTTGGGCATGAAGTTGGCCACGTGACTGCTAGGCATATCAATGACCGTATCCTGCAATCTCAAATTGTGACAGGCCTCGGTATCGGCATTGCTATTGCTGGTGAAGCTGCGGACGAAGATTGGCTTAAGGCGCTCGGTATTGGTACCTCCGTTGGAGGTGGTGTGGCGCTGCTCGCATTTTCACGCAATCATGAACTTGAATCAGATCGCTTAGGATTACGCTATATGACCAAGCTCGGTTACAACCCCGAAGCACAAGTCCAAGTCATGGAAATCTTCAAGCGAGAAGAAGCTGGCGGCGGGTCCATTGAATTCCTCTCAACCCACCCTGTTCCCGAAACCCGCATCAAAGAATTGCAAGCCTATATCCAGAAGAAGTACCCGGATTACAATCAGACCGGGCGATACCGTTTTGATGCAGAGAGCTACAAAACCAATGTCTTGGATGAGCTTGCAAAACTGCCGCCGATCAAAAAGAAGCAATAAGCCCCACGTCATATTTTGATGTGATCACGTTTGAACCGGCGTACTTTGGTGCGTGCGGATTGGTACGGTGCAACCGTATTAACCTGAATCCATTTGACCATCGGCCATTTGTCACCGGTCCACTCACGCATGCCGATAGAGAATAGTTCATCATCGCTGAGCGATTCAATCCATTGATAAAGCTTGTTGTATGTTCGTTTGAATTTTGATCGCAATTGTTTGAGCGAATGGTCTGTGTGCTTATCGTAAAAATGAGCCGCTAATTCGCCGAGCTGGTTCCACTTGAATCCTTTGGCAGGCATATGAACAGTTTTGTTCGCCTTTTCATGTTTATCCCAGCTAAGCAGTAATTCACCCCAGCCGATCTGATACGCCAGCACATCGCAGATACTGCAAGTTGTCTCGCCCGCAGCGGAGATCTCACAAATTCGCCCTGCCGATTCATCCATACCATCAAATTCGCCGTCGAGTTTTTCATAGGCCTGCTGCAGATTTTTCAGCAATTCAGATTTGGATGTGGGCAGGGGCATATTCGTATTCTATCTGAAACATGCTTTGAACGAGCAGATCATGTTTTCCCATCATGGATGGATCTGCTATCCTCCTGCACATGACCGAGCCCGCCTGGACAAGCCAAGATCTGAAAAGCAGTCCACACGAAGCCGCCGACAAGGCCCGCCGAGTGGAACAGATGTTTGCCGCGATCGCCAAATCGTATGATTTGAACAACCGAGTACATTCGATGTGGCAGGATCAAGCATGGCGGCGCAAAACGGTCAAGCTTGCCAAGCTACAACCGGGCGCGACAGTACTTGATGTTGCTTGCGGGACGGGTGACTTGTCAGAAGCATTTCTGAAAAACGGAGCGGGGCGTGTCGTTGGCGTGGACTTCACCGAGAATATGCTACGGGTTGCAGTGCATAAAAAGGACAAGCTGGTCAGTGGTGGCAAAGTGATGGATGCGCTGTCGTATCAAGTTGGCGATGCGATGCGATTGCCGCTTGCTGATGCATCAGTGGATGCAGTAACGATTGCATTTGGGATTCGGAATGTGACATTACCAGAAGTTGCAATCCAAGAGTTTTACCGGGTGCTGAAGCCCGGTGGATGTGTGTGTATTCTGGAGTTTTCTTTGCCGCGCAATCGGCTTCTGTGTGGGCTATATAATTTTTACTTTAAGCACATCATGCCGTGGACCGCAACTATCATCGCGCGGGATAAATCCGGTGCATACAAGTATCTGCCGATGAGCGTGAACACGTTTATTGACCGCGAAGCGATGGTGCGGAAGATGGCAGATGCTGGATTCGAATCGATCAAGCCGACTGCAATGACCTTTGGCGTGGCGATATGCTATCGAGGCGAAAAACTGCCGTCTTCTGCCTGAATATCACAAAATATCGCGGTTTGGTTGAAAACCACAAAAGAAACATAACTGATTATGTTGCATAGATTTGCTCGTAGTTGTTCTTACTTGCCCAAAAGTGAGAGAGCAGCTAAACTGTGTGGCTCAGTCATGAGACTAGAGGTTCGGGGTGTAGCTCAGCTTGGTTAGAGCGCACGTCTGGGGGGCGTGAGGTCGGAGGTTCGAATCCTCTCACCCCGATTGATAGCCGCAATATGCGGCTTTTTTTATGCCTAAATCTGATGTGGCGAATGAGTTTGAAATGATCTAAGCGCTGATTAGAAAATGGTGAATAGCTAATATGGCGTGGTGTTGAACCAGCCGTTGTGACTGGCATAATATCCTTGCCAAAAGATAGCCGTGTCTGATAAAATAGGCGAAGAATGATTGCCGGTCGTTGGATGGGTTGTGTGTGCTATCTCGAATCAGATCTTTTTGATGCTCATTGATTAGTGTTAAGCATTTCAAATTTCATCGTACCGGCGAACTGGGGTTGTGACGTTTTTTGTTACATCACTGCTTTGGATTCAGTGGCCGCTGTGGTTGACAATATTTGCAATCACGAGCGCGCTTATCGCCGCATGATCAAGATGATTGGGGTATAAAAATGCAGACGTTAGACAGTCGAGCGCTTAAAAGTCGGCATGGGGTAGAAGATGCCAACCGGGTACTTAAACCATTTGATATCGAACTTGTATGTAGCGATCGTAATCGCCAGTTCGCAATCCTGAACGAATACGCCACGTTGCGTGTACTACGTCATGGCGAAGCTGTTTTTGAGACGGGTATTTGCGAAGATTTGATCGAAAAGTTGGCGGAGATGTTGCCGGAGTCTAAGGTTGAACATCGGCGCGTGTCGGTGAGTGAGGATTATGGCCGCGATATTCTTGAGCTTAGTGTAGATGGGTAATGTCATGGTGTAAGCGGCCTTTTATGTGGTGGGGGGGCATTTCCTAGCCTTCAGAATCAATTTTAAGATCATGTCGTACTGATCATGTGAAGATTTATGATTTCATGTATCGTTGGTATGATATTGCTATGATCGCAAATTTTTCCTAGAGGGTTTCATGAGCAAAGACTATTCACGTTTTTATCGCCTGTTCGATCTGTTTGTCGCGATTCGCAGTACTAGGGGATTGAATGTCGAAAAGCTTTCAAAGATGTTCGATCTGACAGAGCGGACGATCTATCGTGATATTGATGTGATGAAACAATCGAATATTCCGATTGAATTTAACCATGTGCATGGTGGTTATGAGATTGATGGCGATTTTTTCATGCAGCCAATCGAGCTAACTTATGAGGAAGGGCTTGCTGTTTGCGGCATGCTTGGGCAGTTGGCAGAGACTGAGCAGATCCCTTTTCTTGAACCCGCATTTAAGGCAGTACTCAAGATCAAAAGTCAACTGAGTCCAGGTCTGCGCGAAGAACTTGATCAAGCTAGCGAGCATATTGAAATGAAGCTCGCCAAGCGATCGGAAGGCGATGAGGTACGTGATGTATATGAAAGAATGCGCGATGCTATTGTACAAAAGCATGCTTTAGTGTGCGTCTACGATTCGCCGGGTGGAAATGGTGACGACGAGTCGTTTCTGTTTAAGCCATACAAATTGTATTTTGGTAAGCGTGCCTGGTACGTCTACGGTTGGCATGGCGGGCATGATGCGGTGCGCTGCTTAAAGCTGCAGCGGTTTAGCGCTGTGAAGATAACCGAGCAAAATTATGAAATTCCTGATGGGTTCTCTTTGGAAGATCATATCGGTCAAGCGTGGCGGATGATCCGCGGTGATAAGCGATACCAGGTTGAGATTGTGTTCGATACTGGATTTGCAGATACGATTGAGGATACCGTTTGGCATCAAACGCAAGAAACTGAGCTGTTAGAGGATGGGCGGTTGCGGTTTACATGTGAAGTTGATGGCTTGGATGAGATTGTTTGGTGGGTAATGAGCATGGGGCCGCACTGTGAAGTAAAACAACCTGCTGAGCTAGCTGATCGTGTTAAGCAGATGGCCGAAGAAGTCGTCGCTCGGTACGAGCCAAGTCGCATATGATCATATGTATAAAACCCCTTGAAACCAAAGGGTTTGGGGATATCGAATAAGTTTTTCTTATTTCAAGATTGTCAATCCAGCAAGGAGCCAGCCAGACTTAGGTGTGCCAGGCTCGAAAGTGATTGCGGTGATGGTTTTGTCCGGCTGTGGGTTAGCGACCTCAGTGAGCCAAAGTTTGATCTCACGGCCTTCCGGTGTTGATGCGGTCCATGCTTTTTCAGCTTTACGCATACTTAAATTTTGCATGAGTCCGCCTGAATTCACTTCTGTTTGTAGCTGAACCATCTGATGTGAACCGTCGGTGTAATGAAATGTGATATCGGCCATGGATAGATCACGTGGTAAATCCCACACCGAAGCATTGAGCAACATCAAATGTTTGGCGTAGATGTTGTCAACATTCAGAGTTAGTTTGGTTAGTGCGTCCTTGGGTGACATTGTTGAGTTGCCGAGTACGAGTGCTTTTTCCCCCGTGGTGTCAAAGATCACACTTTCATATTTTGCAACCGATTTTGGAAGAGCCGCAATATTCCATCCTTCTGCAAAACCAACCCATTGCTTGCGATCGATTGTTTGGACCGGTTTGAGGTCAACTGTGTAGCCATCTTGTGGTCGCTGATCACGTGGTTCATAAGCAGCATTAAAAATATCGCCGGGAGTATACGGTAGGTCTGACGGTTTTTGTATACGATCAGACCAGCTATACTCCGCCGCAAGAATGAAAGCTGTAAATTGATAGAAATCACGTTCCATGGTGTGTTCGGTTGGGTAGTAGCCGCACCAAGTTGTTTGCATGACGCCGCTGACGCCTGTTTTTTTCGCAGCTTGAGAATATAGGTAGACATTCATGGGTTTAAACCACGTGCATGCCACGACTTCGTTGCCCATACCCTTGAATAGATCGAGTGACGGGTACTTGCCTTGATCGTTATAGTGCCAATCGGCCACCGTAATGTCTTTAGAAAGATGATCGCGCATGTAGATTGCTGCTTCTGGTGATGATGCGAGTGCTTCAAAGGCATCATCCGTTCCTTTGTGAAGCATCATGTCACCCCAAATCATGGTTTTAATGTCACGTTGCTTAAGCCAGTCCGTTAGTTTTGCTAAGTGGTTTGCGGTTAGGCGAGATGCTGCGATTTCATCCGTTTCGTCTTTACAATATGAACATTCGGGGTTTGGAAAACGCCCACGGATTGTTACTTCATCATGGCCAAGGTGGAATGTGTTTGGCTTGAAAACATCGATCACTTCTTTCATCAATGTTGTGATGAATTCATACGATTTTGGATTTTTTGTGCAGTACGCAAAAGGTGTGTGTGGGTCCTCGGCGATATCCATGTTTTGGCCATTTTGGAACATCCATTGTCCATGGCCCGGTACATTAAGTAGCGGGATTGGCTCAATGAAATTTTCACGGCAGAGTTTAACCAAATCTTTGAGGTCACTATTTAGAACAGCCTGATCAGACGCAAGTTTTGGAAAGCTCAGCCATTGGGAATGGTCGACCTGAATGACAGCATAGTTCATCTTTTGACCGGCCATGATGCGTTCGATCAATTTCTTGTGAAAAGGAACGCCATTACGCGATGGGAACCAATGTGCTCCACGGAATTTCATGGTTGGGTAATCTGTGACGGTGAGTTTAGGGGCATAGGCGCCAGCGGTGCCGCGTGCGATAATTTGTCGCAATGATTGAAGCCCGTAGAATGCGCCTTTAGAGGTAGAGGAAATGATTGTGATGCCGGCGTCATCAATTGAGATGGCATAGCCTTCAGGATTCAGGAACCACTTGTTTTTAAGGTTAAATGAAGGGTTGGGTTTGGTGTCAGGTGAGTTGGTTAAGATAAGGATTGTTTTCTTGTTGTTTACTGTTTGCTGTATGGTTTCTGCAATTTTGATGCTGGCGTAATCTTGGAGTATGCGCTTCGCGGCGGCTACGATTCGAGTTTCGCCTTCCGGTTGTTGGATTGAGAGGTGTAGGGTGTCATTGAGTTTGAGTTTGCCAGTTGATTGCTGAAGCGTTTTTGTTTCAGGGACAATCAAAAGTGGTTTTTCAGGATAAGTTCGGGCAAGGGTTATGGGCTTAAGAGTTGGAGTAATCGATGCTTTTGCGGTTGGTAGAGCTTGCTTCGCAGGATCTTCCTCGACCTTAAGTGTCATCACAATTTTGAGCGGTTGCTTTTTTGTAATAGGTCTGGCGGGGACACCAACACCGCACCAAATTAAAGGTACCGGCTTTGCCCATTCTTGTGAATCTAGGCGTGCGTCAAAAAAACGTACTTGCCTGTCAGTTGAGATGTCGATTGTCATTTTGCCAATGCGTGTATCAAAAACAAGCTTTTTAAAATTCGGGTTATGGTCGTTTTCAACTTGAATGGCGTTTGTTGGGAAAACCGGGTAGATAGATTGTGTTCTGCTATCTTTGGTGTAGGCAGTGTATGGGCGATTGGCAAAGAGGTTGGCATTAAAATATCCAAGATTGCATTCAATCTCAGCAGGGTCGTCAGTAGTTGGTGTGCCGAAGTAAGTGATACGGAGTGTTGTATCGTTAATAACTTTAATGTTGTATTTTGATTTGAATAGATGGTTCTCATCACTGGCGGTCAAGTTCAACTTGCCGTTCCTAATGGTTTTTTCAATTTTGAATTCGCGGATACCTTGCTGGAAAACCATACCGGTCCAGCCGGGCTTCACGACATAGAGCGTCGATTTCCAAATGATGGGAGCGCCAGCGTAATTGACGTGCAGCCCGCGTGCATCAATATCTACGTCCCATGGTGATGCGTGGGTTGTATTGAAAGTCGCTGTGAGTGTGAGCAACAATGTAAGAAGGGAGAATATGTTTTTGAATTGCATGAACAGTGATCCTGAAATCCACCGAAGAGTTTACATTGAGGGGGTGATTTAAAAGAGGCTACGTATGTAATAATATAATAATGATCTAATATAGTTTCAATTGTTTCTTTCAGTGTCGTTGAAGTTCATTCTTATTACCAAAGCAAAGATGTGTAGAAGGTTTTTGCAGCATAAACCCTCTTAATTCTCTAGAATGAAAGGCATTGCCTTCTGTATGGCAATTCTCGTTGAGTGTTCAAGCAGTCAATACTTGCGGAAGAGATATCTATCTAAATCGCTGGCTATAGGCAGTATCTATCGTTATAATGATAACAATATAACAATAATTTCAAGTCTTATGGGCGCGTGCTCATCTGTTGAAAGACTTGTCTTGATTGTTGCCTTAGGGGGCCTATTTGTGTTGGTGTGCGGTGTGGTTTGCAAGAAGATCGTATTACTTGAGGGGTCGAAATGTTTACTTTGAAGTTGCCGGCACAAGCGAAGAATCAGCCGTTGCACGAATGTGTGAAAGAAGCGGTTGTTGGTGCAATTGATGCAGGTTATTTTAAGCCAGGCGAAAGAATCTGCAGCACCAAAGAACTGAGTAGGCAATTGTCAGTTTCCGTTGTGACGGCTCACCGGGCGATGCAGGAGTTGGTTTCTAATGGTGTGCTGGATCGCAAGCAGGGGCTTGGTACTTTTGTTGTAGATCAGCAGCTGCGTGATAGTCGCCAGAATCGACTTAGCCGTATCGGATTGGTTTTTCACCGCGAGTCAATGATCGGTGATTATTATCATGGGCAGATTATGGAGGGGCTCCGGCAAGCGGCAAATCTTCATAATGCGGAGATGACGATACTGCATTTCGATAGTGAGTTAACAGACCATCATAGTGCGTACATATATGTAAATCCTACAGAGTCGGAGCTTGCTTATTTCGGGTCTCGTATAGAAAAATCAACGCCATGCATTGTAGTGGCCGCGCCGTCAAAACAATCTAATGTTGTTTCGATTGATGTTGATAATTGTGACATTTCGCAGCAAGCGGTTGAGCATTTATATCAAATGGGGCACCGGAAGATCTTTTATGTTGGCGGAACCAATCGATTGAGTAATAATCATGATCGGTATGTTGGATTTAAGCGCGCTTGCGAATCACTTGGCTTAGAGGTTATAAGCCAAAATGTATATGAAGCATCAGGGTCGCGGCTTGATCGTCAGGAAAAGATTTCTTTGAGTACTATTTTTGCATCGCAAAATCGCCCGACGGCAGTATTTGCTGCAGGTTATTATTTCGCGCTGGATGTATATGAAATCGCGATGACGATTGGCTTGGAGATGCCGCGCGATTTATCTGTAGTTGGTGTGGATGATCCGCCGAGTGCGATGTATCTATCGCCGACATTAACCACACTACGCCAGCCGTTGGTTGAAGTTGGGCATGCGGCGTTATCTGGTTTAATGAATTGTATCAGTAATGGTAAGGAGGGGCATACCGACAGAATTTTGCGATCGGAACTTGTTATCAGGCAATCTTCCGCACCGCCGCGACGGTAGTATTGTTTATTTCAGAGTATGACTGTAGCGTTTCTCGATAAGATTATTATCGAGTTTTATTTTAATCGTAGATGTCGGCCAATGAAAAGCCCGCTCTTTTGAGCGGGCTTGGTTGTCTTAGTTATGCTTCTATTATGGTTTTGCTTTCTTTTCGTCTTCTGGTGTCCAGAGAATTTCATAAGTAGAATCAGGAGGCGATGCGTCGCGATCTACGATGTTCTCAGAGTCCCAGATTGAAACGTGCCCATCGATAAAGGAAAAGTTTGCTTTGCCTTTGTTGTCCCAGATATCTTGGCCCCCATTATGGCGGTTGTAGTCGATGAGTGAGACAGAATCAGCTGCTCTGCCGCCGCCGCCATGCTCCATGAATCGCTCCCATGCACTGCTGTAATAGCCGACATATGGGCTTGCATACCACTCGTTCTCAAATTCCCAGCGAGAGTAGTTTTCTGCGAAAAGAATAACCTTGGTTGAGTTTTTTACGGTCGCGTTGAAGGGGATACCTTTTTGCGTATAGTCGCCGCCAAAGGTCCAGTTCAATGCGCCAAGCACGTTGACTGGATCGCATGTTGACCAGATGTTGATAGCATATGATCGAGCGGCGTCTTGTACGTCACTGGGGCAGGGAAAGATCACACCGCCATATGATCCGCTACTTGTAATCTTTGCTTTAGGGAGATAGCTGCTGATGACTGGATCCGAATACCAGTAGTGCTCCTTGCCGTCAGGTGAGATGCTTGCGGAATGCTCTGGTGGGAAATAGTCCTTGTTGTCGGTTGCGTAGGCGAGCATGGTAAACGTAAGTTGACGCATGCGGCTTGCGCACTGGATTGTCCGCGCGGTATTTCGGGCGGCACCGAGTGCCGGCAGAAGAATGCCGATTAGTAAAGCAATAATCGAAATGACCACAAGAAGTTCGATGAGTGTGAATGCGCCGCGAAGGCATGTGGTCTTTGGTGTCCGGGTACGGTGTGTCATCATTGCGTCCTTCCAAATCTTTGAGCGTTTTGAGTGCTCTGCCTGTTTGGCGTTACGGTTAAATGAGTCGATCGCAGTTTGTGCTGCGGCTGTTGTGTTGGCCGGCTAGGGGTAAACGCTATAGATCTCATTGTGCCAGCAGGTATAACTATAGTTTAAGTTTATAAGAATAATGGAACAGTTCAATAGCTGTAATTCAAGTTGAAGAAGAAAATTTTGTCTGATTTGAGGTTAATTTATATAAATGCTTTAAAAACAATAGTTAAGATTTTTATGTATAGGTTTGTAAAGTCCGGTTTGTGCTTGTTTTTTTCTAGCATTGTGATTTTGGCTACTGTATGGAGTTTGTTGGTATGGCTATAATTCAAAATT